>DATJQN010000105.1:0-8514 GCA_035505775.1 Rectinemataceae bacterium
TCGGCGCTGCGGCCGCCGAGCCCATGAGCGCCGGCATCCCCTCCCCCGTGGCATTCCCCGTCCATACGCCCACGACAAAGCGACCGTCGACGCCGACAGCCCAGGCGTCGCGGTTGCCGAAGCTCGTGCCCGTCTTCCAGGCGATGCGCCGTGACGAGGCGTAGTCCTGCCAGGCCGACTCTTCCTCGGGTCGCGCAACGTTCGTCAGGGCGTCCAGGGTCAGGAGCGCCGCGGCGCGCGAGAAGGGGTTGGGCCGGATCCTGCGCCCGGCGAGTTCCCCCCGGCTCAGGCCGAGATCGAAGTACTGGCCCGCGGCCTGGCCGCTGCGGCCCGGCGCGGGCCTTCCTTCGACCGGGCCGGCCCCGGCCGCCGTGCGCGCGAGGGCGGCGAAGCGGCCCGAGATTTCCCAGAGCGTGGTCTCCGCCCCGCCGAGAATCAGGGTCAGGCCGTAGTCCGAGGAGGGGCGCCGGAGCGTCGTCATGCCCGTCGAGCGGAGCAGGGAGTAGAAACGCTCCACGCCGTAGCTCCTGAGCAGGCGCACGAATGGCACGTTGAGCGATCTCGCCAGGGCCTCGTCGGCGCGCACGGCTCCCGTGTACATGCCGTTGTAGTTCTCGGGGCCGTAGGAGCCGTAGCGCGTGGGCAGATCCGGCAGGAGGCTGCGGGGACCGAGCTCGCCCGAGTCGATGGCCGCCGCGTACAGGAAGGGCTTGAGGAGGCTCCCGGAACTCCGCTCGGCGCGGATGAGATCGACCTGGCTCCCGCTTCGCTCATCGTCGCCAGCGGCACCGCCGCTGCCGGACGACTGACTGACGTAAGCGAGCACAGCCCCCGTCGACAGATCGGCGACGAGACAGGCCGCGTTGTGCACTCCCTCCCCGGCAAGCGCCCCGAGGCGCCGGGCCGCGATGTCCGTGCTGCGGCGCTGGATGCTGGCGTCGATCGTCGTGACGACGCGCGACTGCGCCTCGCCGGCCGTCCCGGGACCGCGCTCCTTCGCGAACAGATCCACGACGCGGGGAGCGAGGCGAGGCAGGGGATAGGCATCCGGGGGAAGGGGCTCAGCCTCGGCAAGGGCGAGGTCTGCCGCGGAGATCCGTCCCCGTTCCCTGAGGGCCTCGAGGAGGCGGTCCCGCTTGTCCAGCAGGAGCGCGCGGTTCTTGCCCGGATTCGCGACCGAGGGCGCGTTGGGCAGGACGGCGAGGGTGGCCGCCTCTGCCCAGGAGAGCGACTGGGGCGGCCGTTCGAAGAAGCGGAAACTCGCCGCCTCGATCCCGACGACATTTCCGCCAAAGGGCGCGTTCTCGGCGTAGAGGGCGAGCACGCCCATCTTGCTGTGGGTCAGCTCGATCCGCAGGGCCAGCCAGGCCTCGACGAGCTTTTCTCCGAGGTTCCGCGGTCTGCCCGGCCGGGCGAGCCGTGCGGCCTGCATGCTGAGCGTGGACCCGCCTGAGACGATCTCGTGGGCTCTCGTGTTCTGGACGGCCGCGCGGACGAGGGATGCGGGGTCCACGCCGGGATGGGAGAAGAAACGCCGGTCCTCGTAGGTCACCAGGGCCTCGACGAACTTCTGCGGGAGCCCTCCCCCCGGCGGGAAACGCCACTGCCCCGTCGGGGATACGGTGGCACCGAGGAGCTCCCCGTTCCGATCATAGACGGCCAGGGAACTGCCCCCCGGGAACCGGAGACCGGGCAGCGCGAAAAAGGCGAGCACGAAGAGCGTCGCGGCCAGCGCGGGCGGCAGTCGTTGCAGCGCCCGGTCCGTGCCGAAGCAGCTGCGCAGAACTGCAAAGGACCATGCGGCGCCCCTTCGGGCACGCTCGAGCAGGGCCGTGAGCCTGCGTGCGGCGACGCCCAACGAGGCCAGCCTCGAGGACGCCGGCCACGCCGCCCGCCTGGGCGACCGCCTGGGCGGCCGCCAAGGCCGACCCGGGGCAGGGGCCGCGCGCCCTCCCTTCACGCGCGGCATGGGTCCGGCTTAAGGCTGCGCACCGGTGGAAGCGGCGCCGCTGCCTGACTGCTGTCCCGCAGCGTTGTCCGACGCCCCGGTCCCGAGCCATCGGCCGGGAAGCACGGCCTGCCAGCGATCGGAATACATGGCCTGAACCGTCGCGGCGGGCAGGAAGAAACTCCCGCCGTAGGTCTGGTTCAGATAGATGCGGAAGTTCTTGACCTCGCCGGAGGCCATGGAGAAATAGGTCAACACGCGATCGTCGCGGATGTCGCGGTACTCGTAGTCCGAGGACGTGGTCTTGGGGGCCTGCTTGGCCGCGCTCACGCCGCTGTCGCTGCCGTCGCCTTCGCCAGCCGGCTTGGGCAACTCCTCACCGACCCGGTAGTTCGCGATCTCCCAGCCGGAGGGGAAGAGCTGGCTCAGGGCCAGATTGTTGAGATCCTGTCCCGACCGGTTTCGAATGACCGCCTCGGCGATGAAGTCGGTCCCGGCCGGGATTTGGGCCGGGTCGATGCCGCGGCCGTCCATGCCCAGATAGCGGATGCTCAGCGTCAGGCCGCTCGAAGCTGCCTTCTCGCCGCCGGCCGGAGGCACGCCTCGTGTTGCCACCCTGACGTACACCGGTGCCGATCCCCGATTCACGATCGAGAGCTCCGCCGTGCTTCCCGCGGGCTTCGGCAGATCGACCCGGGCGATGGGACGGTCGAGCTTCACGGTTTGCGACCACGCGCCGGCCGAGACGGCCAGCTCGGGCGCCCCGCCCGTCCGGGCAAGCAGGGCGTAGGGAAGAGCCGCGGCCAGCGCAACGCCGAGATCCTGGGTGGAGTACCAGTGGAGCGAGTCGAGATCGTCGGCCAGCCGGTTGTAGACCGGGAGGGCGCGATCCAGGTCGCCCAGGGCAATCAGGGCGTCGAGCACGACCGCCCGCTCGCGCAGGGTGCTGCCGTAGGTGCGCTCATAGAGTCCGGGGTAGCTCAATACCTCCGTCGACTGCCCCTTGATGAGATCGGCCGCGGCGTCCGTGATCCCCGCGAGCGAATAGGCAGCTGCCAGTCTGAACCGGGCCGAGGTGGGCATTTTCGCGAAGTCGCGGAGCCGGTTCATCGCGCCGATCTCGGCCCGGCCCGCCAGGGCCAGGTCGTAGAGGCGGTAGGCCTGGATAGCCTGGGACCAGTACTCGGTGCTGCTCCAGTCCCGCGAGAGATCGGCCAGGCGGTCGAGGGCCGGATCGACGAGGCCCGCGGGCACATCGTAGCCTTCCTTGCGGGATTCGAGGAGGAAATGGAGCACGTAGGCCGAGAGCCAGTCGTCCTCCTCCGTCTCGCCAGGCCAGAAGGCGAAGCCGCCGGCCGGCGTCTGGAAGCTCGCCAGGCGTTGGATGGCCGTCCGCACGTTGGCTGCCGCTGCGGCGGCCCGCTCCTGCGTCAGGTTCACCGCCTTGGGAAGATACAGCTGCGGGAAGGCCGCCGAAGTCGTCTGCTCGGCGCAGCCGTGGGGGTACTGGATGAGCCAGTCTCCGCGTCGGGCCAGGTCGATGGGCTTGAGGCGGGAGAGCTCGACCGAGACCGTGTTGCTGCCTTCGGCTCCCGGCAGCGAAATCGTCCCCTTCCAGCTCGCGCCGCCGTCGAGGGCCTGGGCCGTCTGGTCGCTGACCTCGACACCGACGGACTTCACTTCGAGCGCGATCGACTGCCGGGCGCTGGCCGGCCCCGAGCTGGCCTCGACCGTGAGTCTGCCCATGCCGGGAGCCGTGCCCGCCTTGATCGCGAAGTTCGTGGTCTGGTCTCCGTCCTGCGCGAAGTCGAGGGTGGCGGTGGCCGGTCCCGCAAGCGCGATGGCGCCCTCGGCACTGAGCCGGACGCTCACCCGCTTCTTTCCGCCGAAGGAGAAGAGCGTCGCCGGAATCGAGGCGGTCTCTCCGGGTGCCAGCCTGCGCGGGGCGGTCAGCTGGGCCATGAGATCGGTCTTGACGGGCACACTGAGCTCGGCCGTGCCGAAGGCCGCGCCGGAGGGCCCGGAGGGCGGGGCGCCCGCGACGACCATGAAGCGCACCGCGCCGATGTACTGCCCCATCGTGAAGCTCTCGCCGTGCACCTCGCCGGCCTTGAGGGTCCGGGGTGGGAAGAAATACACGACCGGCGGGAAGCGACTGGGCTTCCTGTTGCCCGCGCCCAGGGCTTCATCGGATCCGCCGATGGCCAGCAGCGTCTCGAGGCTGCCCGAGTAGGCGCCGGCCACGAAATTGTAGAGGTCCCAGTTCTTGAGCGCGCTCGCCTCTTTCTTGTAGAAGGAGTCCCAGGGATTCTGTGCCGAATAACGCGTGATCCCCAGAAGCCCCTCGTCCACCACCGCCACCGTATAGGTCATGGGCCGGCCCTGGCTCTCCCGCACGGAGAAGTTCACGACGCCGCCCGGCGCAAGGCTCGGGGGAGCGTCGATCTTCGGCTGCAGCCGCGTGGCCGGGTCCTCGACCATGACCGGCACGATTCCGTAGAGCCGGATCGGCAGGTCGTTGGCGGTCTGCAGGTGCGGCTGCACGAGGGTGACGTGGACATAGACGTTGGGCGCCATATCCGGCGTGACGGTGAACTGGTAGAGCGTCGTATCCTTCTGTGCGGGAACCCACTCTTCCTTGAGAATGGCCCCTGCCCGCTCGATGGTCACGAGGGCCCGGGCCTGGTCGTTGGAGGGGAAGCTGACCGAGGCGCGCTCGCCGGGAGCGTAGACGGACTTGCCCACCGACAGATCGAGGGCCGCGGAGGCTCCTCCGGAGTCCCGGCTCTTGCCGGCCCAGCCCGGCCAGTCGATGTACACTATGGCGCCGGCTGCGTGACCCTGTGCCTGCACCTGGTCCCCGGAGTCGGAAGCGGTCCCCGCGTCCAGGTCCACTGCCCGCACGAGGAAGCGGCCCCAGTTGGGGTACTTGACCTTGAAGGTCCAGGAGCCGCGGCCGTCGGGACCGATCGTGACCGTGTCGCGCTGCAGCGGTCGCGCGTAGAGCTCCTGCGCGCGCTGGGCCAGGCTTTCGTCCGACTTTTCCCACCACCAGCGCCACTCGAGCTGATAGAGGGAAACCTCGACCCTGCCGCCGCCCTTGACGAGCTTGCCGTCCCGGTCCACAAGGGCGAGGTCCACGCGATGGTCGGTATCGGTCAGCAGCATGCCGCGGGCCTGGTCGCCCCGGGGCAGGCGCACGCCGACATAGCGCGCATAGGGGTGATAGTCCACCGAGGTCGTCTCCGTGGAAAAGACGCCCGAGGGCTCGAACACGCGGGTGAGGATGTTCGCGCGGAGCTTGCCGGGGGCCAGTCCCTCCGGCGCGAGCGATACATCGAAGTCGGTGCGGCCGTCGGCCCCGAGTCTGCCCTGAAAGAGCACCGAGCGGGCGCCGCTGATGCTCCTCGTGGGATCGTCGAAGACGTAGTCCGGCAGAGTCTGGAAGACGGTGGGGACGGACTGGAAGGTGGTCGACACGTCGGCCTTGAGCGCGCCGGCCTGGGCCCCCGTCAGCCAGGCGGCGCCGAGACTCATGCGCCCGGTGTCGCGCGACAGGTAGGGAGCCCCGCCCCAGTCAAGGCTGATCTTGAGCCTGTTGGGCATGATCGTCTCGACCTTGAGACTCCTCGTGAAGGTCGAACCTCCCGCCCGCACGCGAGCCACGTAGGTTCCCGTGGGGGCGTCGTCGGCCGTCGAGGTCTCGATCGGGTAGAAGCCGCCCACCGAATCGGAGTAGGTTCCGGTTCTCACGACGCGCCCGAGCGGGTCTTCCAGCTCGAAGTGGACCGGGTAGCCGGCCGGCAGGGCCTGGGCGCGATTGTAGAGAATGAAGACGAGGTGCATGTCGTCCCCGGGACGCCAGACTCCCCGCTCGCCGTAGATGAAGCCCTTGAGTCCCGTGTCCGCCTTCTCCCCGCCGACGTCGAAATGGCCGATCGCCAGCGTGGAGCCCTCGTCCAGCTTCATCCAGCTCGTCTGGGCTCCCTTCTGGATCGTCGCGAACACGGGAACGGTGCCGGCCGGCGCGCTCAACTGCATGAGGCCGGAAGCGGGCGAGAGCGCAGAGACGAGGGGCCGCCGCTGGTAGCTGTACAGCGTGACCGTCGCTCCGCCGAGCGGCTTGGCGCTCCCGAGGTCGCTCGTCGCGACATGCCAGGTGCCGTCCGCCGACTGCTTCACGATGGCTCCGAGGTCGGAGACCACCACGTTGCGGCGGATGGTGATGTCATGCTCGCTGGTAGAGATGTAGTAGGCGGGATGGAGGGGGTTCTCCTTGTACTGCTCGTAGTCGTCCCAGCCGTTGGCCCACTGCTCGATGAGGTCCCAGGCGCTCGAGTCCGACTCGCTTGTGTCGACTATCGTGTCGTCGGGGAAGGCGAGGTCCTTGAACTCGTCGCCTCCCTGCCCGATGTAGCGGATGTCGTCGCGGCGGAAGGTTATGCGAATCTGGAACATGCCGTCTTTCTGCGCCGCGATGAGGGGACTGAGGTCGAGCCCCTGGCGCACCCAGCGGTTCTTCCAGTCGTCCTTCCAGCCGAGCTGGATCCGCTTGTGCCAGACCACCTCGCCCACCCGCTTCAGCTCCGATGAACCGGAGAGATCGTTGACCTGGAGGAACTGGAGCATGTTGTCGCCGTACACGCGGAGGACGTCGACGACGACCGCGGAGAGGTTCATGGTCTCCACGGGAAGCACGAGGCCCTGGGTCGTGGGCAGGATCGTTCCCTTCGTGATGTAACGGACCTCGGGCTTCTCCCAAACGAGGGGCACCGTCGCCGCCGCCGGCTGGGCCAGGGTCCGGCCCCGGACGGAGCGCAGGGAGGGCTCCACGCTGATCCGCGCGGTCTCGGGCCAGGCGTCGGAATAGAGGGAGACGAGGGAGCCCGACACGGAGTACCTGAGGTCCCTGACCCCGGCCACGTTCACGAGGCCGCGGAGATCCTGGGAAGCGTCGATGCCGTCGCTGAAGGCGAGCTCCAGACCCCTTCCGCCGGAGCCGAGACTTCGCGCGCCGAGCAGGCGGAACTCCGAACTGCCGGGCAGCTCGACCCGGGCCGAGCCCCGGCCCCCGCCGCCGAGGGCCGAGCCGTCCCAGCGCAGGGACAGCGTTCCCGAGCGCCGGGGCTGCTCGATCCCGGTGATGGTGAAGCGGTGCACGCGGGAACTCTCATGGTTCCAGGCGAGGGTGCCGGCCGAGCTCCGGAACGAGGCCTCGACCGCGGCGGCGCCGGCCGAGTCCGCGAGCCGGAGGCTCCCTTCCACCTCGACCCGGCCGTCGCGGGCGATGCGGGGCGGAAGGGTCTCGACATCGATCCGCTGTTTGACCGGCGTGACGGAAAAGCTGAAGTAGTCGCTGCCGGCGGCGCCCCGCCCTTCGAGCAGGCCGAGGTCGACATCGACCCGGTACCGCTGGCCGCGGGCAAGGGGGCGGTCGGGGGTGAAGGTGAGGGTCCGCTCGTCCGACCAGCGCGCGCTGCCGTGGGCCGGCGGCTGAAGCCTGAAGCTCCCCTCCGGCGCCGTCTCTCCCGCCGAGCCGAGGGGGGCCACCAGGATGACCGTGAGCGGGTCCTGGGCCGACACGAGGCCCGAGGAATGCGCCTCCACCCGTTTGGGGTCGGCGGCGCGCGGCGGCCTGACCGTCTCGGGCGCGCAGGAAGCGGCGAGCAGGGCAACCGCGAGGACCGCGGCGCAGGCGAGTGCACTGCCTGCGGCGAACGCCAGGCCGCGCCGGGCGCGGCACGGAATCGAGAGCCTATCCGCTGCTTTCATGACCCCTCCACCTGGGAAATGCCGACCAGAGAAGAATAGCGCGCCCGCAGGGCGAGCGCGACGGGAAGCTCAAAAAAAAGGCCCGGCGGGCCACGCCGGGCTGATCCTTCTATTTCTTTGTCGCCTTCTTGAAGCGCTCGAGCACCGCCCGGGGCTCTCCGACCCCGTCTATGGTGATGAGCTTGCCCTTTTTCCCGTACCACTCGATGAGGGGAGCCGTCTGCTTCCGGTAGGTGTCGAGCCTGACCTTGATGGCAGCTTCCTGGTCGTCGTCTCTCGTGTAGAGCTCGCCGCCGTCGAGGTCGCAGAGCCCCGCCTTCTTGGGCGGCATGTTCTTCACATGGTAGATCTTGCCGCAGGTCCTGCAGACCCGGCGGCCGGACAGGCGACCCACCACCACGTCATCGGCAACGTCGAAGTTGACCGCCATGTCCGCGGCCGCGAGCGCCTCGAGGGCCTCGGCCTGGGGAATGGTGCGGGGGAAGCCGTCCAGAATCCATCCCGAGGCGGCGTCCTTCTCGGCCAGCCGCTCCTTCACGAGCGCGATGGTGATGTCGTCCGAGACCAGGCCGCCGGAAGCCATGATACCCTTCACTTTCAGGCCGAGGGGAGTCTCGTTCTTCACCGCGGCGCGGAAGAGATCCCCGGTGGAAATGTGCGGAAGCTTGAGCTCGTTCATGGCCAAATCAGCGATCGTGCCCTTGCCCGCCCCAGGCGGACCGAGAAAAATCAGTTTCATTCGCGTTTACTCCTGTATGGATTCTAGTAAAAAGCGAAGGCCGCGTAAATACAAT
>DATJQN010000106.1:0-3054 GCA_035505775.1 Rectinemataceae bacterium
CTGCCGCGCCAGCGCGGCCGCCTCGGCATCGCGTGGATTCGCGCGGGCGGCCTCCTGCCATGAGGCTCGCGCGGCTGTGCGGTCTCCGTTGCGCAACTGCGCCCGCCCGAGCTGCGTGAGCACGGTGCATCGCGTTGAGGCGTCGAAGGTCTCGGCATCCGCGCGCCCGAACGCCGCGATCGCCTTATCCATGTCTCCAAGCTTCAGGTGAATGAGCCCCAGGGCGTAGGGCGCAACCGGGCCGGGTTCCAACGATGACCCCGCTTCAAGCTGCTCGATACTCCGATCATAGTGCCCCAGAGCGGCCTCGATAGCGGCGCCATAGTACCAGCGGTAGGGATAGTCCAGAGACGTGGAATTCCCGGTCCTATACAGCACCGCCACATCGGTGAAGCGCCCGCGCTCGAACAGAATGCGAAGAGCCGCCGCCAGGGCATCGCCGCTCGAGCCGTTACGTGCCGCGAAACGCTCAGCCTCGGCGACCAGCCGATCCTCCGACCACTGCCGGCCCTGGATGGCAAGTGCCAGCGCCCCTGCCGCGGGGATCTGACCGTAGGGTTTCAGCAGGGCACGTGCACGCTCGTCCTCGCCGCTCCGGGCAAGATAGCCCGCAAACGCGGTCACGGCGCCCGGATCAGCATGGGCGGGGTCCGGGGCGATAAAGGCAGCCTCCATGCGCGAGAAGTAGCTCGCCTGAAGTTCGGTCCCCTCGCCGGCGAGCAACGCCAGCTTGAGGTAGGTCTTCCATGAGACCAGCGGATTCAGGGAAATCGCCCTCGCCCATCGTTCCTGAGCCAGATCGAATGTCCCCGTCTCCCAGGCCGCATCCCCCATGATGCAGAGATCCGCAGGGCTTGCGCTTCCTTCAGGCTGCGAGGCCAGTTCCGAATAGAGACCGCAGTCCCACATCAGCTCCGTGGGGACAGGAACGCCCGAGCCGACCGCCTTCTGGAGCCAGGTCTTGGCCGCAGCCCGGTCCCCGACGCCCAGGGAGAGCACGGCCGCGGAGACGTAGAGGCGATCGTTGCCTCCGGCGTTGTCGGCGTCGGTCGCGCTTGCCGCGGCGGCGAAGCCCAGGTTGTCCGCTGTCAACTGCGAGCGTGGGAGCCGGCCCGCGCGACAGGTGACGAGAAAACATTCCGCCCAGAGCTGGGGCCGTGCGTCGCGGGAGAGCAGCTTCGGGAAAAGGGCGAGGGCCTCATCGGGGGCGCCGGTCCTCAGCAGCGCATAGGCGGCGGCGAAGGCCACCGCCTCCACCTCGGGAGCGGCGGCAAGGGCCTTGTGTGCCAGGGCAGACGCGATGCCCCGCTCCCCTTCCGCTTCCGCCCGCAGCGATCGCTTGAGCAGCGAGAGCCAGTCCGCTCCGCTCGAGGCCAATCTCGCCGCCCGGTCGAAGGCGGCGCGGCTGGGCCGCCCCTGCGCGAGGAACCTGTCTATCGTGGCAAGGGAATCTGAGAAGCGCGCCCCGCGCGAGGCCGCCGAACAGGAGAGGGTGGAGAGCGCAGCCAGTGCGCAGAGTGCGACCGAGAGAGCAAGAAGTGCCCGTCCTGCGAGGGGCGGCCTACGGAGCCACGGACTTCCATATGCCATCGAGCACCCCGTTTATGAAGCGATAGGAGTCTTCGGAGCCGTATTCCTTGGCGATCTCTATCGCTTCGTCTATCGTGATCTGTGCCGGGACGTCTCTCTGAAAAAGAAGTGAGTAAGCGCCGATACGGAGGACTGCAAGGTCGACACGTTTGAGACGCTCGAAGGTCCAGTTCTGGAGGTGGGAGCGTATGGCCCCGTCCACGGCGTCAAGGTTCTCCAGCGTGCCGCCGATGAGCAGCCGGGCGAATGTGGCCACTTCCTCGTCGAGCCTGGATCGCTTCTCATCCTCGAGCCAGGAGAACTGGAGCACATCCTCCGCCTTCCCGCCACTGGCCTCCCAGGCATACAGTGCCTGAAAGGCGAGTATTCGGGCCTTCCGTCGGGATGCCACGCGCCGGCCTTAGGAGCCCAGATTCTGGTCGAATATTTTCACGCTGCCTTCCTTGCGGAGCTGCGCGATGAGCTCGTCCTGCGCCGACTTGAGGAAGGCTTCCCGCGCCCGCATGGTGAGTTCGTAGATCAGGTAGTCCTGCACGGTCGCATTGGCCTGCCCGGGCACGGGATCGGAGAGGGTCAGCTGTTTCTGCGGCAGGATTTCGTTGATGCGTATGATCTGGTAGCCGGTGGCATCCGAGAGAACGGGGCTGATTTCTCCGACCTTCATGCCGAAGGCCGTGTCCATGAAGCTCTGACCGTAGGCAGCGAGAGCCTGGGGCGAACGCGAAATCATGATGGAGCTCGTGGCATGGTAGCCCGAGGAGGGATCCATGCCTTTAAGCATTGCGGCATCGAAACTCGAGGGATCGGACTTGACCTTGCTCGCCAGGGACTGCATGAGAGCCAGGCCCTTCTTTTTGTCGTCGTCGCCCTTCCCGCGGAGATCCATGTAGATGACGCTCAGTCGGACGGAGTCGGGCCGGATGAGGGTGGCCTTGCGCAATTCGTACTCTTTGAGGACATCGTCGGAACTCGGGGTCTGGATGGCCTTGAGCGCGTCGGCCTTCTTGAGCTGGAGGTAGCGGCTCAGCAGCATCTGCTGCCTGATGTAGGTCTTTGGATCGGCATAGACACCCTGGGCGCGCAGACTCGCGTCGACCGCTGCATCGTCGGCGCCCGGGCCGAGCTGGGACTTCATCTGAAGGTAGGCCTGGTTCACATCCGCGTCGGAAACGATGATCTTTTCGCGCTCGCAGTACTGCCTGAAAAGGATGGTGTCTATCTGCGTGTCGAGGAATTGCTTCCGCTCGTCCGCGGTGAGGGATCTCCGAAGCGTTTGCTCCACGCGCTGCAGATCGGCCTTGAACTGGAGCTGGGAATAGACTTCGAGCCGAATGAGGCTGACAGTGGCCACGGGCTTGTCTATTGTCTGGGCAGTTGCCGCGATGGGCAGGGCCAGGGGAACGAGCAGGGCGACGAGGACGGCACGAACCAGCTGCTTCATTGCTTTCCTTCTACTACATGGCA
>DATJQN010000107.1:0-2112 GCA_035505775.1 Rectinemataceae bacterium
TCCTCGCCGCAATGACATTCCTCGATGCGGAGACAAGCTTCGCAGTTGTCGCCGAAACGCCGGAGCCTCCGGTGCGTACCCTGTCCAGGATCACCTATGCCAGAACGGCACGGGTCGAGGATGCGCTCTTCGTGTTCGTGCTCCGGGTGGGATCGGTGGCGGCAGCGATACGTTCTGCAAACCCCGGTACCCTCGTCGATCCCCATCTGGGAGCAACGCTTTTCATAGAGCTGCCCTCGCTCGTGGGGGGACGGCCCCTTGCTCTCAGGGGCCCCGGCATCGAGAGCTCGACCCGTTTCGAGCCGGATATCGCCGGTGAATGGATCGAGGCCAGGGCCGAGCGAAACATCGAATTCCCGATGGGTGTGGATATCCTCTTCGTGGATGAGTCGTGTCGCTTCGCGTATCTGCCACGGACGACACAGATCAGCGAGGAACCCTGATATGGGCTATGTGGCGGTCAGCGGAGGGGCGGCCGCGATCGAAGCCTCGCTTGAGCGGCTGAAATACGAGCGTCTCAAGAGGGGACTGGTCCTCGATGTCGAGGCAGTCCAGGCGGGGATGCGCAGTCTCATTGACCAGGTGATGTCCGAGGCGAGTCTGTTCGACGAACACATTGCCGCCCTGTGCATCAAGCAGGCCGAGGGCAGTCCCGAGGAGGCCGTCTTCCTCATGCGCGCCTTTCGTTCCACGCTGCCCCGACTGCATTACTCCCTGCCGGTCGATACGAGGGTCATGACGATCGATCGTCGAATTTCCGCGAGTTTCAAGGACATTCCGGGCGGACAGCTTCTGGGCGCCTCCTGCGACTATCAGCATCGGCTTATCGACACAAGCCTTATCGGGGAGCGTGCCGACGAGGCGAAGGCGTGGATTGCGGGCTATCGCGCCCGCACCGAACCGACGGATTCCGGTTCCCGGGAGGAGCCGAGGGCTTCGCCGCCGGCGGTCGGCGCGACCATGAATGTCGAGTCGGCCATCGACTACGTGCGTGAGCTCGGACTTCTGGAACAGGTACCGATCGATGACACCGAGCCCCGGGACGTGACCAAACGAGCGATCGAGTTCCCCACGGTCCGCTCCGAGCGGCTGCAGATCCTCACGCGCGGGCAGACCGGGGCGCTCACCGCCCTCGGCTACGCCGCCCTCCGCGGGTACGGCGCCACCCTGCACCCTACCGTCGGCGAGCTCCGCGTGGGAAGAGCCGGGGTTCTCGTCCCGAATCCCCTGGCGGCGCCGGGGGCCGCGGGCGCCAGCACCACGAGCGCCGAGGATGCCTACTATGTCGGGGAGCTCGAACTGACGGTGGTGGAAACCCTGGTCCCGGTGCAGCACAAGCGAGGCGACGGGACAGCACAGGTCGATTTCGAGCTCGGCTTTGGCGCTTCCTTCGGACAGAACGAAACCAAGACGATTGCCATGAGCATCCTCGACCAGTGTCTCGAATCGGAGGACAAGCGGTACCCGACTCAGGATGAGGAGTTCGTACTGCTTCACATCGACTCGGTGGAGGCCTCGGGTTTCATCTCCCATCTCAAGCTTCCGCACTACGTGACCTTCCAGTCCAAGCTGGATGCCCTCCGGAAGGCAAGGGCGAGCCAATGAACCGCAATCCCATCTACAACTTCGCCTTCTTCGACGAGGGCTCAAAGCGGGAAATACGGCGAGCGATACTCAAGGCAGTTTCGATACCCGGCTATCAGGTGCCCTTTGCATCCCGGGAGATGCCGATAGCGAGGGGTTGGGGGACGGGAGGTCTCCAGATCACGCTCTCCCTGGTGGGAAGGGAAGACGTTGTCAAAGTCATCGACCAGGGGGCGGACGAATCGGTCAATGCGGTCAGCATCAGGCGCCTCGTGACGAGCACTACGGGAATAGAGGAGACGAGCGACGCGCGGAAGGCCACCATAATCCAGTCGCGGCACAGGATCCCCGAGGTCCCGCTCTCGGCGCGGCAGATACTTGTCCTTCAAGTCCCGATGCCCGAACCGCTCAGATTCGTTGAGCCCAGCGAGCATGCTACCAAGCGGCTCCATGCGGAGAAGGAATACTCGGGGGTGTATCTGGCCCTGTTCGAGGAAATCATGAAATTCGGCAGGGTTACTTCGGGGG
>DATJQN010000108.1:0-8800 GCA_035505775.1 Rectinemataceae bacterium
GCTTTCTTTGCCTATATTGTGATTAGCCATGACACCAGACAGCATGAGGACCCTATGCCACTGAACTGCGGAATCGTCGGACTGCCCACCGTGGGAAAGACCACGATCTTCACCGCGCTCACCCGGGTCAAGGCGGAAACGTCGAGCTACGGCTCGGCCCCCAAGAACGCCAATATGGGCATCATCGCGGTGCCGGATCCCCGGCTCGATCGGCTTACGGCGATGTTCAACCCCAAGCGCCGCGTTCCCGCGACCGTGGAATTCGTGGACATCGCGGGACTCGCCTCCGCGGCCTCCAAGAAAGAGGGGGCAACCAACCAGTTCCTCTCCCACATCCGTGACTCCGCCGTTCTCGCCCACGTTGTGCGCTGCTTCGAGGACCCGGAGGTCCCCCATGTGTCCAACCGGATCAGCCCCGCCGACGATATCGAGATGATCCACACCGAGCTCGCCCTGGCCGATCTTGAAACGATCGACAAGCGCGCAGAGAAGCTCCAGAAGGAGCTCAAGGATCCCGCCAGGAAAAAAGAGGCCGAGCGGGAGCTCGCGGCCTTCGCCAAGATCAGGCCGCTCCTCCAGGAGGGCAAGCCGGCACGAAATATCACGCTCGAAGCCGAGGAGGCCGAGGCGGTCAAGCGCTCCTTTCTCATCACGATGAAGCGCGAGATCATCGTCTGCAACGCGGACGAGTCGGGTATCAAGGCGGGCAACGCCCATATCGAGGCCGCCAGGCGGGTCGCCGAGGGCCAGGGGGCGGAGTGCGTGGTGATCTGCGGCAAGTTCGAGGCCGAGCTGGCCGAGCTCCAGAGCGAGGAGGAGAAGCGTGAGTTCCTCGCCGAGCTCGGCCTCGAGGAGTCCGGCCTTTCCGCTCTCATCCATGCGGTCTACCGACTCTTGGGGCTGAGAACTTTCTTCACGGCCGGTGACGACGAATGCCGCGCCTGGACGATCAGGGCCGGCGACAAGGCTCCGGCCGCAGCCGGGGTCATCCATACTGACTTTGAAAAGGGCTTCATCAAGGCCGAGGTCTATCACTACGAGGATCTGGTTTCCCTGGGCTCGGAACATGCGGTCCGGGTCGCGGGCAAGCTCCGGCAAGAGGGTAGGGACTATGTCGTCCAGGACGGAGATGTCATCTTCTTCAAGTTCAACGTCTAGGTCTGCGCCCGCCCTGCGGCCGGCGGCGCTTCTGCTTGCCCTCCTTTCCGGCCTCGCGGTGTCGGGAGCCGCTGCCCAGGTGATCATCCGCAATCCTTCCATTCCCTCCGAGGAGCACATCGTCTATTCACAGTCCGAAGGCGGCCAGGTGGGCAGCCTGAGCGATGACGTGCATCTCGTGACGGAGGCCGGGAAAACCTGGCTCGAGGTGAGGCAGCTTTCGATCAAGAATGACGCCTACTTCCGCTTCGAGCCGGACAATCTGTTCCTGATCCATTCCGAGCTCACCACGCGCGAGAACGGAGTTGTCATCAGGCGCAGCACGGACGTTCTCGAGGTGAAGGCGAGCTTCAAGCCGGACGAGCTGCCCATCACCGACCCCGCGGCCCTGTTCTTCATGCTGCGCGGCTTCCCCTGGGGCGAGCGCGATTCCGCCCGCGTGGTCTTCCTGGGCTCGGGCGGCTCGCCGGCCTTCTCGTTCAGCCTCTCGGTCAAGGGGAAGGAGACGCTCTCGATCCAGGGCCGGAGTCTCGAGTGCTGGAAGGCCGAGCTCGGGATGGACGGTGTCTTCGGCGCCCTCGTGCCCAGGACCAGGCTCTGGTTTCTCGTGGCTGCGCCGCACTACATGGTGCGCTATGAAGGGCTTTCAGGCGCCCCCGGTTCGCCGAAGCGCATCCTCGAGCTGCATGACTACCGGTCCGGAGGGGGGAGCTGAGTTTCATTCGACCTGCAAGGAGGTGACACGCTGGGCTACACTGCGCGAGGCATACACGAACGGGTGACGGTCGCTCCGGGAGAACAGCATGCGACGCGCGACGCCACCGTCATCTCGACGCTGCTCGGTTCCTGTGTGGCGGTATGCCTCTACGACGAAGCGGGAAAAGTCGCGGGCATGAACCATTTCCTCCTGGCCAACCGGCGTTACGCCCGGAGTCTTCCGCTGACCGCGACCGAGGCCGGGCGCTACGGACTTCACGCCATGGAGCTCCTGATCAACGACATGATGAAACTCGGGGCCTCCCGCGCTCGGCTGCGGGCCAAGGTATTCGGCGGGGCTGCCGTCATCGGCGTCCAGGGGCGCGACAATTTCCTCTGCGTCGGCGAAGTCAACCAGCGGTTCATCAGGGAATACCTGGCCACCGAGGGCATGCCCGTGATGGCCTCCGATCTCGGGGGGGAGCAGGGCCGCATCATCCATTTCCACACGGACACCTTCCAGGTCTTCAGGCGCTTCATCCCGCGCGCCCAGAGCGAGCGGCTCGTCCGCGAGGAACGCGAGTTCTGGGAGGAGTCCATCCTGCGCAACGAGAGCCCCGATTCCGGGAAGGTGACGCTCTTCTCCTGACCGGGCGCTGCGCCCGCACATCCGGCCGGAAAGCCCCTGAATGACGGCAAAAGTCGTGATACTTTTCTAACAACGTTGCCAAGCTGCCCGGATCGGTGCATCATGTCAGCAGGTTTCAGAACAAGCGAGGCCTCCATGAAACTCCGCCGCGTCACTCTTCTGCTCTCGATCGCGCTACTCCTTCCTGCGCTCGCCTGGGCGCTCCCGAAGGTGGCAGTCCTCGACCTCAGCGTCCAGAAAGGCATAGATGCCACCGTCGTCGGACCCGTGACGGAATCGATCATGGAAGAAGTGGTCGGGGCGCGGGCCTACGTTGTTCTCGATCGCGCCTACATCGATCAGGTCCTGAAGGAAAAGGAATTCGAGCTTGCCGGCATGGTAAGCGACTCCCAGGTGGCCCAGGCCGGCCAGTACCTCGGCGCGGACTACGTCGTTGCCGGGAAGATACAGCTCATAGGCGACACCTATTTTGTCGTCGCCAAGATGATAGAGGTCAAGACCGGCGTCATCGTCGCCCAGTCCTCGGAACAGGGTGAGGGAAAACTGGCGGTTCTCCTCGGCATCGCCCACTCGGTGGGCAGGAAGCTTGTGACGGGAGCCCCGATCTCCGCGCTCTCCCCCACGCCGCCCTCCGCAGTCGCGCCTATCGCTCCGGGATCAGCTGCCTCGGCTGCGCCGGTGGAACAGGCCCAGCCGCCCGCGTCCGAAGCTGTGCTCCCGGCCTCCTTCGATCAGATCGTGGATCCCCAGCCTCGTGGCAGGGTGAAGCTCAGCATACTCGTGATGCGCGGTCCCGCCGCGGGCGACAGTGCCGTCTGGCAGGGCATCATGGACGGATTCCACCAGAAATACCCCTCCATTGAGGTCGCGGCGGACTATATCGATGACGCGGGGCTCTATTACAGGAAACTGTCGCTGGCAGCCACGTCGGGGAAAATGCCGGACATTTTCATGCTCGGCATGGACCGGCAGATCGGGTCGGTCTATCCCGCCAAGGACCTCAAGCCCCTGCTCAAGGGCCGGGAAGCCCTGTTCCTGTCTCCCGCGATCGACTACTTCACGGAGCGGGATTCGCTCCAGTGCCTCCCGGCAACCCTGACGGCGAGTCATGTCGTCTATGCGAACGGAGAACTCCTCGGCAGGCTGGGGCTGCAGTATCCGCGGACGCTGGACGAGCTCCTCGGACAGGCCGCGGCCATACGGGCCGCGGGTCTCACCCCCATCGCGCTCGCGGACAAGGACGGGTGGCAGCTGCAATCCTGCCTCTTCTCGGTGCTCGAGGAGCGGACGGGAGGTCGGGGCTGGCTGCTCAAGGCGCTCAAGGGAAGGGGGACGTCGTTCACCGACTCTTCGTTTGTCGCAGCCCTTGGCGTGATCCAGCAGCTCGCCGCCGCCCGGATGTTCCCGCCGAACATGACGTCGCTCGACTATGATGCGGGCTTCCGGCTTTTCCAGCAGGGGAAGGCTGTCTATCTCGTGGATGGCGAATGGCGGGGCGGACCCCTCATGGACCAGCTGCCCCCCGCTCTGAAGGACGCCCTGGTGGTCGGCACCTTTCCCGACCTTCCGGGGCAATCGGGACCGCCGGGGTCGACGAGCGCCGTCCTCACCGGTTACGCCATGAATGCCGCTCTCAGCGGCGACCGGGCGGCCGCAGCCTGGCTCTGGCTCTGGTACTGCTGCGGCCCCGAGGGCCAGCGGATCCGCTTCGAGCACGGCACTATGCCGGCGATGCACCCCCGCATGTTCGAGGATGCCGTCGATCCAGTCTGGAGCAAGCTGTTCGATCTCATGGCTTCCGCTCCTCTCGTCGAGATCCTCGACTCGTGGATGGGTGACGGGACGATCAATGCGGAACTGCAGAGTATCGTGCTGGGGAAGAAACGCCCGGACGCGGCGGCGCGGGACATCGAATCTTGGGTGGCCCGCAACGATCCAAACCGTCGCAGCGGGCGCTGAGCGCAGGCCGCCGCACTCCGGTCCTTTCAACCGGCCTGCCGCCCGCAGGCGCCGCCCGTAGGCGCAGCCTACGGCGCGCCGGGGCTGTGATCCCCTGTCGGCGGCAGCTATAGTTGCGGGATGCAGCGCGACTCGGGATTGGCCCCGATTGACCCGCCCCGGGCATGGTTTCTCGTGCTCGGCTCCTTCCCCTCGCGGCGTTCGCTGGAACTCGGCCAGTACTACGGGCACCGGCGCAATCACTTCTGGGAGCTGATGGGAATGCTCACCGGGAGGCCCATGCCCGCGGGGTACGAGCTCCGCCTCCAGCGCCTGGCGGAGGCGGGCATAGCGGTCTGGGACCTCGTCGCATCCTGTTCGCGGGAAGGCAGCCTGGACAGGGACATACTCGACGAGCTGCCCAATCCGGTCGGGGATTTTGTCGCCGGGCGTCCGGATATCGCAGGTATCGCGCTCAACGGCGGAAAGGCCGCGGAGATCTTCCGGATGCGAGTCGCCCCGACGCTCGGCCGAGGGCCGCTCGCGATAGGCGAAATCATGGAATGGCGGCCGCCGGGCACTCGATCTCGGAGCGTTCTCGTTTCCCGGATGCCCTCGACAAGTCCCGTGCCGACGCGCGGCTTCAAATCCGCGGCGGACAAGGCTCCCGGCTGGCTCTCCTTCTACGGGGCGGTCATGAATAGGATATGAGTATCAGCCGGTCGAGGAGTGCCGAGGCCTGCGCGCGATCGATGGGCCCGAGGCTGACCATGTCTACCGGGCGGAGGAAACGGCGCAGGAATCCCCGGAGCTCGCCGTCGATCACGGGATTCTCCGGGCCGAACTTCGAAGGCAGGTACGCGGATCCGGGCGACGGGAAGCTCATCATGGAGCGAAGCCCGGGGTTCACCACGATGTATGCCCGCTTCGGTTCCGGGGTTTCTCCGCCGCGCTGGACATAGAAGCTCAGATTGGTCGGGAAGGAGCGCGTTTTTTCGAGACTCCTGATCCTTGCAAGTTCGGCCGGGAGGGCGGGGAGGGCCCCCTGGTGGCAGAAGCGCACGAGGCGGAGCGAGGTTCCCGAGAGGGCCTCGAGCAGCTCGTCGACGACAAAGGTCCGGGCGAAGGGAATGAGAAGGGCGTCCGCAATCCCTTCGTCAAAGCCCATCTCGAAGCTGCCCGCCAGACAGCTGCGGACCAGTTCGTCTTTCCGCGCAAGGCGCCTGATGTCGCGGGGGCTGCCGACTCCCAGTTCGGAGCAGAGGGCCCGAACGCGCTCCACCTCGGCCCGCCCATCGCGGCTGTAGACCATCACGCGCAGGATTCCCCCCTCCACAAGCCGCCGCTCCAGCGCGCGGAGCGCCTCGACAAAGTCCGGGATGCAGTGGAGGACGCCGAAGGAATCGATGTAATGGTAGGGTCCGGGGGCGATCTCGGGAGTCATGAGGTCCCCGACGAGGTAATCGAGGTTGAACCTCAGGTGGCGAAGGGCGTGGATTCTGGCCCGGGCCAGACTCTTCTGGGAGAGGTCCAGCGCGTCGACCCGGCGCCCCGGGTTGGCCACGGAGACGGGGTAGGGGAGGAAGGAGCCCGAGCCCGCAAGCAGTATGCGTTCGGGCCCCCGAGACTCAAGGAGCCTGCCGTTGAAATGCGCCCAGAGCGCCTGGAGATTGAAGACATAGCTGTCCTGCCTGCGGATCGAGCCCAGGACGCTGTATTTGGGATAGGGGTAGCGCTCGTAGTGGCGCCGCATGCGCTCATCGACGTCGTTCTGCCAGACTGCCACGGCACCGTCCTTGGGGGAGCTATCCGTCCGGGTATACCACGGCGGTGGCGCCCTGTCAAAGCGGTGCAAACGGACAAACAGCTAAACAGAAATTAAGCAAAAGCACTTGCGTGTCACGCTCGCCCGGCGATATCTTAGGACGCATCATGGACAAGCTGATCATAAAAGGCGCGAGGGAACACAACCTCAAGAACATCGATCTGGAACTACCGCGGGAAAAGTTGATAGTCATTTCGGGTCTTTCCGGTTCGGGGAAGAGCTCGCTCGCCTTCGACACCCTCTTCGCGGAGGGGCAGCGGCGCTATGTCGAGTCCCTGTCGGCCTACGCCCGGCAATTCCTGGGCCGGATGGACAAGCCCGATGTCGACTATATCGAAGGCCTGTCGCCGGCCATCTCCATCGAGCAGAAGACCACCCACCGGAACCCCCGCTCCACCGTCGGCACGGTGACGGAGATCTACGATTACTACCGCCTCCTCTTCGCGAGGATCGGCATTCCGCACTGCCCCCAATGCGGGCGGGAGATCCGCGAGCAGAGCATCGACCAGATACTCGATACCATTCTGTCCTGGCCCCGGGGGACCAGGCTCCAGATTCTCGCCCCGGTGATCCGGGCCCAGAAGGGCGAGCACAAGAAGATCCTCGAGGACGCCTCCAAGCAGGGGTTTGCGCGGGCCCGCGTGGACGGGGAGATGCGCGAACTCCCCGCAGGCGGAAGCGCCGACTTCAAGCTGGAGAAGCAGCGCAAGCATTCGATCGAGATCGTCGTCGACCGCCTCAAGCTGTCGGACGATTCGCGGACGCGGCTTTCGGAATCCGTGGAGACATCGCTCGAGATTGCGGAGGGCAGCGTCATTGTCCTCCGGGAGAACGGGGGGGAGGCGAAGGAGGAGTTCTTCAGTCAGCGAGGCGCCTGCCCCGAGTGCGGCATTTCGCTTCCGGAGATGGAGCCGCGGCTCTTTTCGTTCAACGCGCCGCAGGGGGCCTGTCCGGTCTGCTCGGGCCTGGGGATTCGACTCGAGTTCGATCCGGAGCTCGTCATCCCCGATCCGTCGCTCTCGTTCAACGAGGGGGGCTGCATCCCCTACAATCCCGACGCCGCATGGAACCGGAGCAGGTTCGAAGCTCTGGCCCGGCACTTCAAGTTCAGCCTGGATACGGCCTTCGAAGACCTTCCCAAGCGCGTCCTGGATGCGATCCTGCGCGGGACCGACGAGGCAGTCAAGATCAAGTACGAGAATCGGGAGGGTACGGGCCGCTTCGAGTACGAGTCGCGCTTCCCCGGAATACTCGCCGACCTGAAGCGGCGCTACCTCGAAACCCAGAGCGAGGGCATCAAGCAGTGGCTGGAGCGCTTCATGAGCGAGAAAGCCTGCGAAGCCTGCGGCGGCCGGAGGCTCAGGCCGGAGGCCCTGGCCGTCACCGTCGGCGGCATCAATGTCCACGAGCTCTCGGCCAAGTCGGTGGAGGAGTCCCTGGCCTTCTTCGAGTCCCTGACGCTGAGCGACACGGAGCGGCAGATCGCCAAGCAGATCTTCAAGGAGATCGGCGCCCGGCTCAGCTTCATGCGCAACGTCGGCCTGGAGTATCTCACCCTCGAACGCAAGGCGGCGACGCTCTCCGGCGGGGAGGCCCAGCGCATCCGCCTGGCCACGCAGATCGGCTCCTCGCTCGTGGGCGTCCTGTACATCCTCGACGAGCCCTCGATCGGCCTCCATCAGCGCGACAACCAACGGCTCATAGACACTCTCACCTTCCTCCGCGACATCGGCAACACCCTCATTGTCGTCGAGCATGACGAACAGACCCTCCGCACGGCCGACTGGATCGTGGACCTCGGACCCGGAGCGGGAGTGCACGGGGGACATGTCGTGGCCCAGGGCAGTCCCGAGGAGGTCATGAGGAGCCGCAAGAGCCTCACGGGCCGCTATCTCGCCGGCGATCTGCGCATCGACGTTCCGGTCGAACGGCGAAGGGGCAACGGCAAGAGCATCGTCATCCGGGGCTGTCGCGAACACAATCTGAAAGGACTCGATGTCGAGCTCAAATTGGGCATGTTCACCTGCATCACCGGCGTCTCGGGCTCGGGCAAGTCGACCCTGCTCACTGATCTCCTGTACCCCGTGATATCCAACAACGTGATGGGCACCGCCTGGCAGGAAGGCGACTACGACACGATCGAGGGACTCGAACACATCGACAAGATCATAAACATCGACCAGAGTCCCATCGGACGCACGCCGCGCTCCAATCCCGCCACCTACGTCGGGGTGTTCACCGGTATCCGGGATCTCTTCGCCTCCCTGCCGGAGTCCAAGGCGCGCGGCTGGAAGCCGGGCCGCTTCTCCTTCAACGTCAAGGGCGGCCGCTGCGAGAACTGTCAGGGCGACGGCACGATCAAGATCGAGATGAACTTCCTGCCCGATGTCTACATCACCTGCGACGTCTGCCACGGGCGGCGCTTCAACGCAGACACCCTCGATGTGCGCTACAAGGGGAAGAACATCGCGGAAGTGCTCGACATGACCATCGAGGAGGCCGCCGAGTTCTTCGAGCACATACCGCACATCGCC
>DATJQN010000109.1:0-3962 GCA_035505775.1 Rectinemataceae bacterium
GAGGCCGATACCGGTGCTTCCGTCCTTTTTCCTGAACTCGGCCTCCAGGTTCGAGACCTCTCCGCGCCGTCGCAGCCCCTCGACGAGGCATTCCCGGTCCCCGAGGTTCACCCAGATGTCCAGGTCCCCCGGCAGGGAGGATCTGCCGATCACCTCTGCGCGGCTCCCTCCCTCGGCTCCGAGCAAGCTTTTCAGGACGCCGCGCCCCGGCTCGTCGATCCGCGAGAGCACGGCCGCCCCGGCTCCGTCCCCGAAGAGGACACAGGTGGAGCGATCGGTCCAGTCGGTCACGCGGGTCAGGGTCTCTGCGCCGATGACCAACGCATGCTTCCCTTTCTTGCCTTCGAGCATGTTCGCCGCGACGTCCAGCGCGTAGATGAAACCCGTGCAGCCGGCGGTCACGTCGAAGGCGGCGCATCCGTTGGCTCCGATCTTGTCCTGGACGATGCAGGCGGTCGAGGGGAATCCCAGATAGTCCGGCGTGGCGGTGGCCACGACGATGAAATCGATGTCCCGGGGCTCGATGGCAGCTTTCTTCAGGGCTTTTCGCGCGGCGTCGGCGGCCAGATCGCTGGTCTCATGACCGTCGGCCGCGACATGGCGGGCGCCGATCCCCGTGTGCGAACGGATCCATTCGTCCGTCGTATCTACCATTGAAGCCAGTTCATCGTTGGTTATCCTGCGCTCGGGGATATGGGCACCGGTGGACCGGAATACTACGGACATGGATACCTCCAATTTATGACACTAGTTGAACAAATGTCAGCAGGGGAAGGATACTGATTCGACGGGAAAAGTCAATACGACAGAAAACACGGAAATGTCAGGCTCGTCCTGCCGTGTTTTCGGGCATCGATCCCGGCCGGCGCTCGGTGGCATATTGACATATTCCGGCCAACTGTAAGATAAGTATGCGACACAGAATCCCCCTCTCCGACCGGACCGGCCGGAGCAATCCCGGAAGAAATCACGTATGGCAGTCAGGAGGTACCGATGCCCTACAAGTCGGTAGTACTGGTCAAACAGGTGCCGGATACCAAGAACATCACCGGCGAGGCGATGACACCGGAAGGTACGATCAACCGGGCGGCCCTGCCCGCGGTCTTCAACCCCGAGGACCTCAACGCCCTCGAAATGGCGCTTGCACTCCGGGATACCCACGGAGGCGAGGTGACGGTGGTGACCATGGGCCCCCCCGCGGCCGCCGAAGTCCTGCGGGACTGCCTCTTTCGCGGCGCGGACAAGGCCGTTCTCCTGAGCGACCGGCGCTTCGCCGGCGCGGACACCCTTGCCACCTCCTATGCCCTCTCCTGCGCGATAAAGAAGTTGGGCGACTTCGACCTCGTGTTCTGCGGACGCCAGGCCATCGATGGCGACACCGCCCAGGTCGGCCCGCAGACGGCGGAGAAGCTCGGCATTCCCCAGATCACCTACGCCGAGTCGATCGTCGAGCTGGAGAAGCGGTCCATCGTCGTCCAGCGGGCCCTCGACCACGGTACCGAACTGGTGAAGTGCAGCCTGCCCTGTCTCCTGACCGTGGTCTCCACGGCCAACGAGCCGAGGCCCGCCTCGGTCAGGCGCCGGATCGAGTTCAAGCATGCAGCCACGAGTCTCGAGTACAAGTCCGTCCTGGCCAAAGGCTCCACCTTCGCCAGCGAGGAGGAGCTCGACGCCTATCTCGCCGAGCGCGGACTCAGGATTCCCGTGTGGTCGGCCGCCGATGTCGGCGCCGAGGAGGAGAAGCTCGGCATGCCGGGTTCGCCGACCCAGGTTTACAAGATCAATTTCGTCGTGCTGGAAAGCGGCGAGTCCAAGGACGTCCATCCGACGCCCGACGGCATCAAGGCCCTCATCCAGGAGCTGATGCAGGAATACATCGTAGGGTAGGCGGAAGATGTCAGACAGCAGGAACGTTTGGGTTTTCATAGAACAGGACGAGGGGAAGATCGCGGAAGTCAGTCTCGAGCTCCTCGCCAAGGGCAGGGAGCTGGCCTCCACCCTCAAGAGCGAGCTCTGGGGAGTACTCTGCGGCCAGGGCATCGGAGAAGCGGCGCGGACGGCCATCGCGCACGGGGCCGACCGCGTCCTGCTCGCCGAGCACGATGAGCTCACGCTCTACCGCACGCTGCCCTATGCTCGGGTGCTCTCCACCCTCGTCAGGGAGCGGGAGCCGTACATACTGCTCTTCGGCGCCTCGCCCATAGGCCGGGACCTCGCTCCCCGCGTCGCGAGCGCAGTCCGCTCCGGTCTCACCGCGGACTGTACGGATCTGCAGATCGGCGACTTCGAGTCCAAGAAGGAAGGCAAGGTCTTCAAGGACCTCCTCCTCCAGATACGGCCGGCGTTCGGCGGCAACCTCATCGCGACGATCGTGAACCCCAACCACCGGCCCCAGATGGCCACCGTGCGCGAGGGTGTCATGCGTGTCCAGACGCCCGATTCCGGACGGAAGGGCGAGATCGAGCGCGTGACCTGCAGCTTCGAGCCCTCCGACTTCGCCCTCACCATCCTCTCGCGCGAGATGCGGCACTCCACGGTAAAGCTCAAGGAATCGCCCGTGATCGTCGCCGGCGGCGCCGGTGCGGCGAGCGAGGAGGACTTCGAGCTCATCCGCGAGCTGGCCCACGTGCTCGGCGGGGAGGTCGGCGCCTCGCGGGCGGCCGTCGACTCGGGCATTATCGGCAAGGAGCACCAGGTCGGGCAGACCGGCACGACCGTGCGTCCGCGGCTCTACATCGCCGCCGGCATCTCGGGCGCCATCCAGCACCGGGCGGGCATGGCCGAGTCCAACAAGATCATCGCGATCAACACGGACCCCGACGCGCCCATCTTCCAGATCGCCGACTACAAGATCGTCGGCGACCTCAACGAGGTGATTCCCCTCCTCATCAGCGCCCTGCGCGAAAAGGCGAAATAGGAGACCACGAGACATGGCAGAGAACTTTTATAGCGACAACCCCGATCTCCAGTTCCGCGTCAAGCACTGCGGCCTCGAGGAGATCGTCGACATCAAGGAGCACGGCTACTCCTACGCCGCGAAGGAGCGCAAGGCTCCGCGGGACTACGCCGACGCCCAGGACAACTGGCGTCTCGTGCTGGAGATCCTCGGCGAGATCTGCGCCACCGTGATCGCCCCGCGGGCCCCCGAGGCCGACGAGGAGGGCGCCCACTACGCCAACGGTCAGGTCACCTACGCGAAGGCCACCCAGGCGGCCATCGAGGCGTTCCGCAAGTCCGAGATTCTCGGCGCCATGCTGCCCTGGGAGTACAACGGACTCAACCTGCCCGAGACCGTGTACCAGGCCATGATCGAGATGGTCTCGCGCGCCGAAGGCGGCCTCATGACCATCTTCGGCCTGCAGGAGATCGCCTCCACCATAAACGAGTTCGGCGACGCGGCCCTGAAGGCCCGCATCCTGCCGCGCTTCGCCCGAGGCGAGGTCTTCGGCGCGATGGTCCTCACCGAGCCCGACGCCGGCTCGGACCTCGGTTCGGTGCAGTGCCGCGCCACGCAGGAAGCCGACGGTACCTGGCGCATCAACGGAGTGAAGCGCTTCATCACGAACGGCAACGCGGACATCCACCTCGTCCTCGCCCGTAGCGAGGAGGGGACCAAGGACGCGCGGGGCCTGTCGATGTTCCTCGTCGAGCGGGACTCCACGGTGAGGCTCCGCCGCATCGAGAACAAGCTGGGGATCCACAGCTCCCCGACCTGCGAGATCCAGTACAAGGACACGCCGGCCATCCTCGTGGGCAAGCGCCGCTTCGGGCTCATGCGCTGCGCGATGGCCCTGATGAACGGGGCGCGCCTCGCGGTCGCCTCCCAGGCTGTCGGCATCGCCGAGGCCGCCTACCGCGAGGCCCTGCGCTACGCGGGCGAGCGCTCCCAGTTCGGCCGGAACATAATCGGCATGCCGGCCGTCGCGCGGATGCTCGTCTCGATGCGGGGCGAGATCGAGGCG
>DATJQN010000110.1:0-3254 GCA_035505775.1 Rectinemataceae bacterium
GAAGAGCTGGCCTCGATGGCGGAGGAGCTGACCGGCCAGGCCGATTCAGTCCGCGATACCGTCGCCTTTTTCAGGGTGGAGGACAGCAGCCGCGAACTCGTCGTCGCCGCGGATGATCGGGCCCAGCCGGACCGGCTTGGATAAACCTTCGCTGCTGCGCGGAATGATGGAGGACAGGATGGCAAGGCGCAGATCGCTTTCGTTTCGAATCAGTCTGGTCGTTTCACTCTCCGTAGCGGCGCTCCTGGCCGTGACCATCAGCATCATAGGTTTCCGGCTCAGCAGCTCGGTCGCCGCCCTCGTCCGCGCCGACAACTTGCAGATCGCCCAGGCGAGAGCGGCGGAAATCGGCCGGCTCCTGAACATGCATCTGGCCGAGCTCTCCATCCTTGCCCAGGCCGATGCTATCCGTCGGGGTGACGCCAGGTCGGCCGAGGGCTACATAGGCGCGATGAACGGCCACGTGAGCGCCGACATCTCGATCGTGCTTCTCGCATGGCCCGATGGCCGAGCCACCACGCCGCAGGGCGTCTATGTGGATGTCCATGAGCGGCCCTATTTCAAAGCGATCTTCCAGAATGGCGCCGACAGCTTCATAAGCGACGCCGTCATTTCGAAAGGCAGCGGAAAGCCCGCGGTCATCCTCACGAAAGCGATCAAGGGAGTCGATGGGAAAATCCGGGCCCTGGTCGGCTTTGAGATGCAGCTGGCCACGCTGACGAACATCATCGAGTCGGTGAAGGTCGGCGTTCAGGGCTATGGCTGGATCTCCGATGAGAATGGCCTCATCATCGCCCACCCGGTACAGGAGGACATTCTCACGTTGAATATAACGGAGGGCGACAAGGCCGGATACCGGGGACTCGATGCCGCGGCCAAGGTGATGCTTCAGAGTCAGGGCGGCTCCGCCTCGTATGTCAGCGAGAAGGGGGTACCCATCACGACCTACTATGCGAGGGTTCCCAGCTCGCCGGGCTGGATTCTCGGACTCTCCATGCCCTCGCGTGAGATCAACCAGACCACGGTCTCGCTGATCCAGCTCCTCCTGGTGGTGCTCGTCCTGGGATTCCTCATATCCATCCTTGTCTCCATGCTGATAGCCCGTTCCATAGTCAGGCCGCTGAAACTCATGGTAGCCAGCCTGGGCAGGCTTTCCGAAGGCGATCTGAAGCTCAGCGGGGTCGACGGCGACATGGCCGATCGGGTGATCCGCCGAGGCGACGAGTTGGGCGATGCCGCCCGCTCTGTCGAAGGTCTGGCCGGGAGTCTTTCGACCGTCGTCAGGGACATCCGTTCCGCCTCCGGGCAGGTGAGCCGGGGATCGGCCCAGCTTGCGAACAGCGCGCAGCTCCTCTCCCGCGGCAGCTCGGAGCAGGCGGCGAACATCGAGGAACTCTCCTCGTCGGTGGAGGAGCTCGCTTCCACGGTCAGGCAGAACGCCGACAACACCGGTCAGGCCGACGCTCTCGCGCGGAAGGTCGCGGCAAGCGCAGTGGAATCAGGTCAGGCCGTGGAGGAGATGGTTTCCAACATGAAGGAGATCGCCGGCAAGATCTCCATCATCGAAGAGATCGCCCGACAGACCAATCTTCTCGCGCTCAACGCAGCAATCGAAGCCGCCCGGGCCGGCGAGGCGGGCAAGGGCTTTGCCGTGGTCGCGAGCGAGGTCCGCAAACTCGCCGAGCGCTCCCAGAGCGCCGCGGGAGGGATCAATGCCCTGTCGAAGCAAAGCGTCGACGTGGCGGCACGCGCCAGCGCCCAGCTCGAGCAGCTGGTCCCCGACATAAAGCGGACGGCGGAACTCATCCAGGAGATCGCGGCCGCCTCCGCGGAGCAGGCTGGAGGCGCCGATCAGATCGCAACCGGTGTCGGTCAGATGGACAACGTTGTGCAGCAGAACGCCGCAACCTCGGAGGAGCTCGCGTCCACCGCAGAGGAGCTGGCCGCGCAGGCTACGATCCTCGCCGACAGCATAGCCTTCTTCGCGGTCGATGAGCTGGCGTCGTCGGACCGGGAGCCATCCGCGCCGGGCGCTGGGCCGCGACCTGGGCCGCCGGCTGGGCCCGCCGCACGGGCAGGCAGGGGGCCTTCGCGGGCGCTCGTGCCCGCACCTGGGCCGGAGAGGAAGAGGCCCGACTAGAGAATGAGCATCGCGTCCCCGTAGCTGAAAAAGCGATAGCGCATACTCACCGCTTCCTCATAGGCGTGAAGTATGCGCTCGCGTCCGGCGAATGCCGAGACCAGCATCAGCAAGGTGGAGCGTGGCGTGTGAAAATTGGTGAAGAGCCTGTCCACTACCTTGAAGCGGTAGCCCGGGTAGATGAAGATGCTCGTGGCACCGTCGCCGGCCACAAGATGGCCGTCATCGCTCCAGGCCGACTCGAGGGTGCGGAGGCTGGTCGTGCCGACCGCGACAATTGGTCTGCCTTCGGCCTTGGCCCGCGTCACCTGGAGTGCCGCTTCGGGGGTTATGCTGTAGATTTCCTCATGCATGCGGTGCTCTTCGATGTGCTCGCTGCGCACTGGCAGGAACGTCCCCAACCCGACGTGGAGCGTGACCATGGCCATCGAAATGTCGCGTTCGCGAAGTCCCGCGAGCAGCTCCTCGGTGAAGTGGAGACCCGCAGTGGGAGAGGCGGCGGATCCGGCGGCCCTGGCGTAGACGGTCTGGTAGCGGTCCGCATCGCCGGGCGCGTCGGAGCGTCGGATATAGGGCGGCAGGGGGATGTGACCCACCCGCTCGAAGTAGTCTTCATCGATGGGAGGGATGAAGCGCAGGAGTCGGGTTTCGTCCCGCTCCTGGCCCCACGCTCCCTCCTTCTCGATAATCTCTCCCTCGACCCCCTCCGGGAAGCGATAGCGCCTCCCCGGACGCTGCCGCTTGAGCTTGGTGGCGGCGGCCTCCCAGCTCCCGTCTTCACGGCGGCGGATGAGCAGAAACTCGACCCGGGCTCCGCTGTCGATCGCCTCGCCATAGAGACGCGCCTTGCGTACCCGCGAATCATTGAACACCATGAGGCTGCCCGGTTCGATATGTGCGGGCAGATCCCGCACCCAGCAGTGGCTGCGCTCGCCAGTCAACCGGTCCAGCACGAGGAGCCTGGACTCGCCGCGGCGTTCGGGCGGGAACTGGGCGATCAGCTCCTCGGGAAGGTCAAAAGAGAAGTCGTCCGTCCTCACTCGGGGGCTCCATGTTGAGGTGGCGATATGCGGCGGCGGTGGCAACCCTGCCCCGCGTTGTGCGAGCGACGAGT
>DATJQN010000111.1:0-14355 GCA_035505775.1 Rectinemataceae bacterium
GACGTTGCCTCCGGAGGTGTCGAGTGCCGGGAAGGCCCGGTGCCGGGATGAGATATAGGCGCAGAACGGGTGCCCCGACGAGAAGAAGCGAACGGGTGCCCCCATGCGGGCGATCCGGTTGGGTGAGGAGAGATCGAGCACGAGGGGCAGTGCGGCGGGAAAGCCCCCGAGAAAATGGTAGTAGCTGATATGCTGGCAGTCTATGGATATGACCACGTTCGGCTCCAGCCCCGCGCCGAGCAGCGCCGGCAGGCTCGTGTCGGTGGCGATGATGAAGGCCCCCCCGTCCTTCGCCCGGGCCAGGAGCGGTATCGAAGCTTCGAGCGAAGGTCCCGCGGCCGCGACCGCTGCCCTGCGAACCGGGGGGAGGACCGCTCCCGCCCCTTCGGAGGAGAACAGATTGCGCGCCGCGTTCTTGAGCCACAACTTCCCGAAGAAGGCCTGAACGCTGTAGTCGTCGGAGATCCGGCCCAGCACATCGCGCACTGCATCGGCGCTCCGCTGGAACCGATCCTTGTCGAGATCCACGCGTCCCCGCAGGGGAAGGCTCCTCAGATCGCCGGCGAGGGGCGGCACGTACATGGTCAACAGCTGCGCAGAGAGTTCGTCGGGCTCGGGATCCAGCATGAGTGAAAACCGCTGATCGATGAAGAGCTCGGACAGGTCGATGAGCTCGAGGAGGGCCCGCAGCAGGGACGCCGAGTGCTCCACGACGACCAGGCCGGTGGTGGAGGTCGAGGCGAGATAGGCGCGCAGGAGGTAGCCGGCTCCCAATCCGAGGGCGACGATGAAGCCGCCGGGCGGCTGGGCCGAGACCATGCGTTCCGCCTCCCGCTCGGGATCGATGAGCGAATGGAATGCGACTTCGCGTTCGGCGAGCCGCAGCACGGGCACGGCCGCCCCACTGCGTGCGCTGCGCAGGATCAGGCGCGTATCGGGCTCGACTGAAAGCAGTCTGTCTCCGAGGCTCGGGTCGGAACGCGAAAGGGCCAGCAGGTTGCGCTTGAACACCAGATCGCTCACTCGGTGAGTCTCCTCTTTGTGTCTGAAAGGATGGCTTCCACGTGCTTCCGGAGCGCGAGCGCCGCAGCCGTCGCATCCTCGCCGCCGATACAGGCCCTCCTGGATGCGGCCCAATCCGGGAGGTCAAGCGAACGCAGGAGGTCCCGCGTGGGCTGGTCGGCCGGCAGCAGACCAGCTGCGAGGCCTTCGCAGGCGCCTCGGAGCTCACGGCTCCATTCATCCAGCGCCCAGGAGAGAAGGTGCAGCCGGCCCGGCGTCGCGAGCCGCAGTTCTCCGTCACTCACCCTGCGGTCGTCGGGGCTTTCCGCCGCGGGCCAGCCCTCGGTTCCATGATCCCTGCCGCGGGCCCTCCCCAGAACTCCCGGGAGCATGTCGGGCTCGACGGACTCGCATCCGGGAAGTTCGACGGGGGAGGGCGAGAGGCGGAACAGCCGGCCCGAAAAAGTCGGGGTCTCGTCCGCGAGGGCCGAGGCGTAGGTGGACAGGCTTCGGGAAACGCGCCAGGCTCCCTCGCCCAACCTGAGCGGCGCGTTCTGGCGGCTGTGCGCATACCGGACGGTCGAGAGCGGCAGCCTGCGTTCCCCGCTCTGCTCTTCAAGAATGTCGAAAGCATGCGGCGAGCAGTGCTCACGATCGCCGTCGACGGCCAGGTCGAGTCCCGCGAGGAGGATCGGCCCGGAGCCGAGCGTCGCCGCGAGCCTGAGCGCGCTGCCAACCACGGTTCCATGGGGGGGAATCGGCACGCCGCCGCCGAGCTCCGGAGCCAGGCGCCGCTCGACAAAGGAGCCCTGATCCAGCAGCACGATGGGCGACTGGGGCCAGATCTGCGATGAGGGCAAGGCCGTGAGCGGGGCAGCCAGGGGAGCCCGCTGCCGTGCGAGGGGCTCCAGGTGGTTTCGACTCCACTGGCCGCCGTCGGTCGTGACAACCAGGTCGGGCTCCAGTCCGGCTGCCCTGCAGGCGCTGAGCGCGGATGAGACGGCCAGCAGCCGGAATCTGCCGGAGAATGGTCTGAGCGCCGCCAAGGAATCGTCGAGGCTGGGCCCCGCGGCGGCGAGAACCAGGGCTTCAGCCACGGGCCTCGGTTGCAGAATCTCCTCGATCAAAAGGAAGGACCTGCAGGCGTTGATGAACCAGCGTTTCCCGAAGGTCCTGATGGTCGCCGCGGACCCGACGAGTCTGTCTATCGAGTCGCGGAGGATCTTTCTCTGGTTTTCGAGAACGGCAGGAAATACGCGGGCAGCGGGGGGCCATTCAAGCACCATGACGCCGGAGACCTCGTCCTCGGCAATCGCCTCATCGAGAAAGCGGGCGAGCGGAAGCGGCGAGTCGGGGTACCAGGCGGCGTCGCTGCGCTCCTGCTCCCTGCCTCGAAAGCCTGCATCCGGCTGGATGGTGACGATCCGCAGCCTCGGATTGCGACGCCTGAGCAACGGGCTCAGAAAGTCGAGGCAGGGTGCGAGAAGCACGCAACAGGTGATCCTCTTCCGTAGATCATGGGAGTCCAGCCATCGGGCGGCCTCGCGCTCCGGATCGTAGGGCGAATGCAGAGCAATCCCGCCGACGCTGCAGAAGCTCGGTCCCGTGCGCGAGGGGGCGCAGACGAGATCCATCGTTCACTCCGCAAGAAAGCGGGACAGCGCGGCTTCGGATCCGGCGTCGGTGAGATCGAAAAGAAGGGACTTCCCTTCGGATAACTCGATGGGCTCGAGAATGGGGAGGGCGCGTTTGAGCGACTTCCTGAACTGAAAGCGGACGAGATCGGCATCGAGTTCCGAGGCTGAATAGAGGAGGGCGGCGAGCTGCCCGGCTTCGGTCAGCACCGCGGCTCCCGAGGGACCGAGAATCCGCTGCGCGGTCTCGAGTACCACGGAGAAAAACGCCTGGGGCAGAATCCCCGGCACGCGCATGTCGAGCTCGATGTAGCTGCTCCGGAGGTCGAGCGCCACAGCCACCGCGAAGCGCTGCCCATGGCGTTGGGCGACCAGGCCGCTGCCCGGCTGGGAACTCGGTTCCTGAAGCGAGACTGCAGGGCTCGCTCGACGGCCCGGAGCTCGCAACAGCCTTCCGACGGCCTCGATGCGTTCCTGGTCCGCGTATTCGAGCACGCCGTCCGCGAATACCCACTGCCCGAGCACCGCGTCGGCGGGGCCATACATCGTTGCGCCCCTCAGCATGAGCGTGGGCGATACGCCCAGCAGGGATGAGATGGCCGCCTTCGATTCTTCGGAGAGCGGGGAGCCGGGGGAGCCGGAACGGCGGGCGACCGACTCAGGGATATAGTCGGTCATCGCGGCCGGGAAGCCCAGGCTGGCCGCCAGCGCCAAGCCTTCTCCCCGCGGAAGAAAGAGCGCCAGGGCTTCGAGAGGGAGGGTCTCCGCGATTCGCGCAAACACGGCAAGAAGATAGTCGCCGGAGGCCTTGAACTCGAGAATCTCGGACTCCACGGCGGCCAGGTCCGAGGCTGACAACGGAAACTCCGGTGGTACGAAAACCGACTCCTCCTCAGGAGTCGGCCGAATGAAAGCAGGCTCGTCGCCGCCGGGCAGCGATTCCGCCTCATGCCTGACGGCCTTGGCAGCGACTGCCTTCGCAAAGAGCCCGCCCTGAACCTCAGCGGGTTTTGCGCCGCGGAGGGCCTTTTCAAGGAGACTCATCGTCAGACCAAGCCCAGTTCCTCGAAGAGTCGCTTGTAGGTGTCAAAGTGCTCCGACTTCGCGAATTCCTCGATTTTGTCTTCAGGGAGGGAGTCGAGAAGCTTGTCGAGGTAGGCCAGGACGCTGCGAATCTCGGCCTTGAGGCGCTCATCGCCGGGGGAGGGAGCGCCCTCCTCCCCGCCTTCGACCATCTCCTCGGCCATCGGCAGCTCGACGGGGATCGGCGCGCCCTTGCGGGGCGGGGGAGGGGCGGGCTCCTCAGCCATGTCGAGCACAAGCTCCTCTTCGGTCTCCAGCGGGCTCTCCGCGGCGGGCAGAGTCTCTTCGCCCACGAAGAAACTGTCGTCAAGACTGGTGGGAATCTCGTCGGGATGGAGCCCGATCGGCTCGGCCGGGCGAATGGTTCGCTCCTCTATTTCGGTGGCCAGGATGTCCGCTTCCTCGGCGCCGCTCAACTCCTCCACCTCGGGCAGCTCCTCCATGTCTCGTTCGGCTTTTCCATGCTCTTCATGGTGGAGATCGATCTCCTCCAGGCTGGTCTCTTCGATCTCAGGCAGCGGTTCGATAGCTTCGATCTCGGCGGGCGCTTCCTCGCCGTATCCCGGTCCGGCTTCCATGCCGAGCGTCAGCTCTTCGAGGTCCGTCTCGGCGGATTCGACGACCGGAAGCTCCTCGTCAATCTCGATCATCTCCTGGCTGCCCAGCTCCTCGGACTCCAGATCGAACTCGGAGAGGTCCGGCTCGACGAGGGGTGCTTCCTCAGGGGGGGCTTCTCCGAAAACGTCGGCTGTGCCCGCCTCGGCGGATTCAAGGTAGCTCGTGTCCTCGGGGGCCGGGGTCATGGGGTGCACCCCTTCCTCGGCCATGAGGGCTATCTCCTCGGCGTCGGGGAGTCCCACAGGTTCGGGATGTTCCACGGCAACCGATTCTCCCAGCCGCAGCTCTTCCATCGCAGGCTCGGGCGTTGCGGTCTCTGCGTAATCTCCCGACTCGGGCAGAATGCTCTCGTCGAGGATCGAGATGTCCTGGGGGGCCGGCTGGTCGAGGAGGTCCTCGAGCGTGTCATCCTCGTCCGAAGGCGCATGTGTCTCGGCGACCTCTTCCGTGAAATCCGCCGTATTGAGGATGTTGTCCAGCTCATCGCCGGTGAGGGCGATCGTTTCATCTTCTTCTTCGTCAAAGAAGCCGCCGGCCGCCTTTGCCTCGGCGCTGCTCTCCCCGGTCGGCGCCGCGCCGCCCTCGGGTCTGAGCTGATTGAGCTGCGATTTCAGGGAGACGAGCTCCCCGCGGATCGAGGAGAGTTCCTCGGCTATCTTCTGGAGAATGTCCGGCGAGGTGGTCGCTTCATGCCGCGCCTTTGAAGCTGCAGCGGCGGGAGGGGCGGCAAGGTCGCGCTCGACCGCGGCGAGATCATCGAAACTTCCCTGATCGGCTCCAGCAGGCGCTGCGGCCAGGGAGAGTTCCTCGGGCTCGGCAAGAAAGTCATCGAACTCCGTGACTTCCTCGAAGCCCGCCGACGAGGCTTCGAGCACGGCTGTGCCCGCCCCCTCTTCGGAAGGCAGGGTATCGTCGAAGGTGAGATCGATGTCGATGGGTTCGAAGTCCGCTGCCGGCGCTTGCGCCGGCTGGGGCGCTTCGCTCTCTTCCAGGTCCAGGAACTCCGCCGTCACATCGTCGGTGGCCAGGGGACTCTCTGTTGCGTCGGCGGGCGCCGCCTCCTCGATGGAGTCCAGGAATTCGGCCGAGACATCCTCCATGGCTGCCGGGGCCTTTGGGGAGGCCTGCCGGACCGGCTCGGCAGGCCGGCTGCCGGCGGCGAGCCCTTCGATCGCTTCCACGTCGATCTCGGCGTAAGGGCTGATGGGGGAGGGCTCGGTGGAGCTTTCAAGCTCCTCGAGGGAAATATCCACGGTGCCCGAATCGAGGTCCTCGATCTCGGGTCCCGAGGCCTTGGCCCTGGGTACCGTTTCCATCATCGGCTCGTCCAAGGGGGGAAGGTCCTCGATGTCGGGAAGGGAACTCGGCGCTTCGGAACTCGAGTTGCTTTCGAAGTCGGCATCGAAGGAGCCCAGGAGCTTCTCCTCATCCTCGGAGAGAAAGGACTCTTCGGGCAGCGACGCGGTCTCGACCGGAAGGTCGAAATCCAAGTCGGCGGTCTCAGCGACGACTCCCTCGTCGGTGATATCGCGGGGCTCGGCCTTCACCCACACGCCATACTGCTCCAGCTCACCATTGGAGGCCCCGGGACGCGACGCTGGGCTTTTGGAATCGGTGTCGGGACGTATGGCCATGGCAACTCCGTTACGGGCGGTCGTTAGTAGTATATCGGCAGGTTCACGCTGCGCATTAACGGACCGAACTTCACTCTAAGCGCGCTCGAATCACTTGTCAATAATCGGCCGGAAAAGCGACGTACGCGGGTCAAGGCTCGGTGCAGTCCGGCCGTTAATTAGAAGCGATGGACTCACGGAACAGGTCAGGGCGCTCTGCGTCTTCCGGACTCTCGCTCGGTCTCAGAAGCTTGATAGCCTGTTTCTTCGGGCTGGTGGCATATTGTCTGCTTTCCCTGCTGGCCGGCCCGGCCGGACTGCTCGCCTATGGGTCACTGCAGGGCCAACAGGCGCGCATCGCACGGAACCTCGATGCCCTCGGCGCTCTGAACGCCCGCCTGCGCAGCGATGTCGATTCCCTGCGCTCGGACGCCGACCGTGCAGCCAGGGAGGCTCGCAGCCTCGGTTACCTCCGTCCCGGCGAGACCGAGGTCGTCCTGTCCGGCATGGACAGTCATGAACCCCCTCCGGAAACGGGGTCGGTCATCAACCTGCCGCCATCCGCGGGGCTTCCCGACAGGCTCCTCAAGGAAATTGCGGCGGGGATAGGCTTGACTGCCTTCGCGGCAGGACTTTTTGGGCGCAGAAAGAGAAATGCGTAGGGCGGCGTCCGCAACGCAAGGACCCGGGAGTGCCGAGGGTACGGCCGTTCAGGGTGCCGAGTGCCTATCTAGCGAAAAAGCCGGGTCCAGACCGCATCGCGCACGTAGTTGTTGTCTACGCTGACAGTGCCGGCGCCATCCACCTTCACGAACACCGATTCCTTGATCCCGATGAGACTGTTCCCGTCGCTCGCGAGCGAGAGAATCCATTTCCAGGGCCGCGCCAGGGCAGCAACGTGCTTGGCAGCCGAATAGCCCAGACCGGGGCTTCGATAGTAGTCTGGGATGCTCGGCTGGTCCTGCGTCACGACGATCGTGGGCCCGAGCACCTCGGCCCGCACGCGCATGCTGGCCCCGGAAGCCAGTATTGCAATCCCTCTGCCGTCTCCGAACAGCGAGATCCGGTCTATACCCTTGTCGCCCTTCCATGCGCCGGCGACGCTGCTCAGTTCGGGCTGCGTGACGAAGCTGAGGCCTGACGGTGCAGATCCCTCCGCTGCGCCGGGCGAGCTGCCGCCGGTTGCGGTCGGTGGGGGCGCCGTCGCGGCACCGGGCCCGGGACTGCCGGAGTACGCGTCCGTTCCGGGAGGAGTGGGCGGCGAAGCGGTCGCCAGGGCAGTCGGGCCCGTCGCCTGCTCGAAGAGGTTGCGTACCAGCCCCCTGCTGTCGAGTATCAGTTCATTGACGTTGTTTGCGGTATCGGAAACGCTGCGCTTCTCGCCGCTCGATACCTTTGTCACGGCGAGTGTGAAAACGATCACGCCCCCGGCCAGACTCGCGTCGCCGGACAGGATGAAATCCGCGGAGAGGGGATCTATATCCTTGGGGACGCCGAGCTGGACCGCTGTCTCGGCCTCTTTCATTGCCAGCTCCTGCCCGGAGCTGTCTATGACCCTGAAGGACCGAAGTTCGACGACATAGCTTGTGACCAGATTCAAAAGCGCCGTGGACTCCCCCGAGGTCAGGGCGTCTCCGGTAAAAGGCCGGACTCTGAGGACGCGCTGGGACTCCTGTGCTCCGGCAGAGAAGGCCAGGGTCATCGCCAGGACCACGACGGCGGCAGCGCGCATCCCGATTCTCCTTGTCTCAACTATATCGCCGCTGTGGCCGCGGCGTCATGCCCTAGTTGAGAAGGCCGCTCTGGTTGTCGGTGTTTCCGCCTCCGGCCGGCGCCGGGCCGGAGGGCTCGGTACCGCGGGAGGGAGCCGTGGTGGAGGGTGCCTGTCCCGACGGGGTACCCGATGGGGGGCCGGACGGCGGGGGGCCCAGGTCCAGACCCGGAATGTCGACCTTGAGCGTGGAGTCCGGTCGAGGAGCTGAGCCGGAGAAACGCGCCTGGTTCCCGAGCTTGTCGAGCAGGCTCTGGTCGCGCACTCCTCCGGGCTGATGGATGTCACAGAGCTGGTTGGGCTGGGTGCCGTCAAGATAGAGCAGAGTCTCGAGGCCTTCGTTGCAGGCGGGTGTGGGGAGGAGCCCTGAAACGGCGCACACCGTGGCTTCCACGAGGCCGGATTGCGGTCGGACAAAGGGTTTGTAGGGCAGGCCGCGATTGATATCCCTCATATAGCTGGACCATATATAGCCCGCCAAGGCCGCGCCCGACTGATTGACACCGAGCGAATTTCCCGGCCGGTCGAAACCGAACCAGATGGCCGTGGTCATATAGGGGGTGAAGCCCACAGTCCAGGCGTCCGCCCAGTTCTGGGTGGTACCGGTCTTGCCGGCAGCGGGCATGGTGAACTTCTTGCCCTGCGCGTCGGTGTAAGCGAACAACGAACCGCTGCCGGAGGGGCCGGCGAGCGTGCCGGTCTTGACGACACGCTGGAGCATGTCGACCATAACTGCGGCATTCTGTGGGCTTATTATCTGCAGGGCCGATCCCTGGCGCTTCTGCTGGGTGCGCAGGTCCTTTTCCGGTTCCAGAATGACGCGACCGTTGCGGTCTTCCACGGACAGAATCGCAATCGGCGTCACGGCCTTGCCCTGGTTGGCGAATACGGAGAAGGCTCGGGCCATTCGAAGCGGGGTCACTCCTATGACGCCCAGACCAAGGGGATAGACGCGCGGGAAGGTTCTTCGGATCTCCTCGGGATCGGTGATGTCCAGAAGGAGGGCGGCCCGATCTATCGCCGCATCGAAACCGATGCCGTCGAGGACCTTTATGGAAGGCACGTTCATGGAATGGGCGAGGGCGTACCATGTGAGCACCGGGCCCTTCCATTCGCCCTTGTAGTCCAGGGGAATGTAGGGCGTGCCGTCATCGTTGTAGAAGACGACCGGGCTGTCGTAGATGAGCGTGCCCTCGGTGAACTTTCTGGAATCGATGGCCGCGGAGTAGTAGAGCGGTTTGAAACAGGAACCCGGCATGAGCAGCGACTGCGTGGCACGGATGAGCTGGTTGGACTGGTCGAACTTGGAGCCGCCGACCAGGGCCGTGATGTGGCCCGTGTCATTTTCCAGCGTGATGAGGGCGCCCTCGACCGTATTCTTTTCCAGATCGCTCTTGACTTTCCCCGACTCCGCGTTGGCCATGGCCTTGAGGTCGGAAAGTCCGAAAAGCAGAGAGGCGACGTCGATGGCCGGATTGACCCGTGACTGGAAGTAATCGAAGACCTTGTTCTGGGTCTTCTCGTCGGATACCGCCATCTGGTTCAGATCGAAGGAGAGGCCAAGCAGCTCCACGATGGGTACGTAGGCGTTCTCCGCCTGCCCCAGGCTGAGGCTGCTGGATGCCTTGTAGTCGCGGTTGGCCTGATTGATGCCGATTTTCATGTAGGCGTCGGCCGCCGCCTGCTGGTCGAGATCGAGGGTGGTATTGACCGTAAACCCGTCCTTGTACAGATCCAGTGACCCGTAAAGCATGTCCTCGAGCTGTCTGCGGACGTACTCGCTGAACCACGGCGCCTTGTCGTCGCGCATGTAGAAGGCCCCGGCGGCCACCCGGGTGTAGTCGAAATTGTCCCAGTAGTCGTTGAAGGAGTCGTCGGCGGCCTGCTTGGTGCAATAGCCGAGCTTGACCATCTGATCGAGGACTTCCCGGGATCGTGCGCGGGCGTTGTTCGGGTTCTTGAAGGGATCGTACTTGGTGGGGCTCGACAGCTGAATCACCAGGACGGCCGATTCCGCAAGGGTAAGGTCCCGCGCGGAGTGCCCGAAGAAATACTTGCTCGCAGCCTCCACACCGTAGACGCCGGAGCCCATGATCATGCGGTTCAGGTACTGCTCGAGAATCTCTTCCTTGGTATATCGGCGCTCGAGCTGGAGGGCCCACCACAGCTCGACCAGTTTCCGCTTGATGCTGATGTCGCGTCGATCGGCATAAAGGGTGCCGGCCAGCTGCTGCGTGATGGTCGAGCCGCCTCCGAGGTCACGATGGGTCAGGACGCCCAGGAAGGCCCGGACGATACCCTTCAGCGTGAAGCCGTGATGGTGGTAGAAGGACTGATCCTCTCGGGTTATGACCGCATCGATGAGGTAGCGGGGAAGCTCCTTGATCGAGATCATCTCCCGCTTTTCCTCGGAAAAGAACTCGGTTATGAGCCTGCCCTTGACGTCGAGTATCTTGGTGGGGAGGGCGGGCTGAAAATCGGTGAAGTTCTCGCTGTTCCGGATGTTCCGCGTGGCGGCGATTGCGACTCCGGCTGCTATGCCGAAGAGGAGGGCGACCAGCAAGGCCAAGGCGAGCAATATCCGCGCGACCTTTGCCGGCCTGGAGTCGGAAGACATGGGGACAGCCTATGCGAAGGCCCCGCGTTTGGTCAAGTTGAGAGACCGGCGGGGCCTTCGCGGCTTTGGACAAAAAAAGGGCCGGCTTGGGGAAACCGGCCCGCCCGTAATGGGTGTCGGACGTACCATAGTAGACTGGGAGGGGAACTATGATCGGATCCGACATCATGTATATCGGCACCGGGCATCTTTATTTTAATGCTCTTCCGGATCTTTTTAAAGTGCGAATCGCTTGCCGGAGGCAAAGCTGCGGATTTAGTTTACATACGACCAATCTGCATAGGTATGCAAGAATGTTATCGCGGGGAGAAACCGGGTTGTTGACAGATAAATCGGTTTTTGGGTATGACTTCAATATAAAAATATAGATTCACTACCATATCACCTTCAGGAGGGACTAGATGAAAGTTGCCATCAATGGGTTCGGGAGGATCGGCCGCCTCGTGTTCCAGGCCATTGTCGACCAGGGCTTCCTTGGCAAGGACAAGGTGGATGTGGCAGCCGTTGTCGATATTTCGACCGATGCGAAGTATTTTGCCTATCAGCTCAAGTACGACTCAGTCCAGGGAAAGATGAAGGCCGCCATCAGCACGAAGAAAAGCGACCCGTCCCTGGCCGAAGATGATATCCTCGTGGTCAACGGCCATGAGATCAAGTGCGTCATGGCGGAGAAGGAGCTCAAAAACCTTCCCTGGACCAAGCTTGGAATCGAGTACGTGATCGAGTCCACCGGTCTCTTCACGGACGAAAAGGCCTGGGGACATCTCGACGCCGGAGCCAAGAAGGTCATCATCACCGCTCCCGCCAAGTCCAAGTCCGAGGACAAGAAGATCCCGACCTTTGTCATGGGCGTAAACCAGGAGAAGTACGATCCCTCAAAGCACAACGTCGTCTCGAACGCCTCCTGCACCACAAACTGCCTCGCGCCTCTCGTCCATGTCATTCTTAAGGAAGGAATTGGGATCGAGAAGGGCCTCATGACCACCATTCACGCCTACACTGCCACCCAGAAGACGGTCGATGGCGTGTCCAAGAAAGACTGGCGCGGCGGACGGGCGGCGGCCATCAACACCATCCCCTCCACCACCGGGGCCGCCAAGGCGGTCGGCGAAGTGCTCCCCGAGACCAAGGGGAAGCTCACCGGGATGTCCTTCCGCGTCGCGGTTCCCACGAGCTCGGTTGTGGATCTCACCTTCACTGCCGCCCGGGACACGTCCATCGAGGAGATCGATGCGGCCATGAAAAAGGCGTCCGGGAGCTACCTCAAGGATCTGCTCGGCTACTGCGACGAAGAACTCGTCTCCACGGATTTCATTCACGACCCGCGGTCCTCGATCTATGACAGCCTCGCAACGCTGCAGAACAATCTCCCCGGCGAGAAGCGCTTCTTCAAAGTGGTCAGCTGGTATGACAACGAGTGGGGCTATTCCAATCGCGTCGTCGACCTCCTGCGCTACATGGCCTCCAAGAAGTAGAGCGGAATACGCCCAAGGAGACCGGCGATGATCAAAACCGTGAAAGATATTGCCCTGAAAGGCAAGCGGGTGCTCATGCGCGTGGATTTCAACGTCCCGATGAAGGACGGGAAAGTCCAGGACGACACGCGCATCGTCGCGGCGATTCCCACGATCAGGTACATTCTGGCACAGGGGGCCCGGAGTCTCGTCCTGATGAGCCATCTTGGCGATCCCAAGAAAGACTCCAAGAAAGCCAAGGAGAAGGCGGAGAAGGACGGCAAGGCCTGGGACGAGGCTTCCTACATGGCCGGCAAGCATCGCATGAAGCCCGTGGCGGACTATCTCGCCTCGAAGCTCGGTTCCCCGGTGATATTTGCCGGCGAGGATTCATGCTTCGGCAAGAAGGCTTTCATAGAGTCCCAGCCCGACGGAAGCGTCATCATGCTGGAGAACACCCGCTTTCACAAGGAAGAGACGAGCGAGGATCCTGCCGAGCGGGACAAGCTCGCGCGGGAGCTGGCGACCTACGGGGAAGTCTTCGTGAATGACGCCTTCGGTACCGCCCATCGCGACCACGCCTCCACCGCTTCGGTGGCCAAGTTCCTTCCGGAGTCGGTCGCCGGCTTCCTCATGGAAAAGGAAGTCCACTACCTGGAGCCCATGGTCAGCAATCCGCCCAAGCCCATGGTCGCGATCATCGGCGGCGCCAAGGTCTCCTCGAAGATCGCCGTGCTGGAATCCCTGCTCAAGAATGCGGCCGCCCTTGTCATCGGGGGCGGCATGGCCTACACCTTCCTCAAGGCGCAGGGTCACACGATCGGCAGCTCCCTCGTGGAGGACGACCAGATCGATACCGCCACATCCATTCTTGCTGCGGCTTCCCGGACCGGCACGAAGGTCGTCCTCCCCGTCGATCACGTCTGCGCCGACAAATTCGACGCCGCTGCCCAGCCGCGGCCCATCGATGGCGTGGACATCCCCGATGGTCTCATGGGCATGGACGTGGGGCCCAAGACTCTTGCCGAGTACGCCACCGTCCTTGCCAGCGCCAAGAGTGTGGTCTGGAACGGCCCCGTCGGGGTGTTCGAGTTTGACGCCTTCGCGAGAGGGACCGGCGAGGTGGCCAAGCTTGTCGCCGCCGCCACGGCGCGCGGGGCGATCACGGTTGTCGGCGGCGGTGACTCGGTGGCCGCGGTCAACAAGTTCGGGCTCGCCGACAAGATGTCCCACGTCTCCACCGGCGGCGGCGCCTCGCTCGAGTTGCTGGAGGGCAAAAAGCTTCCCGGCATTGAAGTCTGTCGCGGCTAGAAACCTGAGCGGGAACCCTGTCCCGAGCCTTGGGACGCGGGTTCCCTGCCAGGCGCGGCATTTGCCCTCCCCGCTGCGCAGCGGGGCCCAAATGCTTCGTCTTTGACGTGCTTGTGGGCCCGGGAAGGTCCGGGCCCGCGGAAGGGTGGCATCATGCGAAACTACTTCATCGCCGGCAATTGGAAGATGCACAAGACGGTGGGGGAATCCCAGGCGCTCGCGCGCGAGCTCGTCACTGCCCTGGCTGGCTGCGGAGAGAAGCTCCTGGTGGCCCCGCCCTTCACTGCCCTCGCTGCAGTGGCCGAGATCGTCAAGGGCTCGCGCATCCTGCTGGGCGCGCAGAACATGGGGCCCGAGGAGTCGGGCGCCCACACCGGTGAAGTGTCGGTGCTCATGCTCAAGGACCTCGGGGTCAAGGCGGTCATCCTCGGTCACTCGGAACGCCGACACAGCTACGGCGAGGGTGACGCCCTCATAAACAAGAAGGTCCTTCTGGCCCTCAAGCACGGTATCGAGCCAATCCTCTGCGTGGGCGAGACTCTCGATGAGCGTGAGGCGGGGGCGCTGGAGTCGGTCATCGAAACGCAGCTGCGAGCCGGCCTGGCCGGCGTCAGCCCGGAGGCCATTGCCACGGTAACTATCGCCTACGAGCCCGTATGGGCCATCGGCACGGGAAAGACGGCGACCCCGGAGGATGCCGACGCCGTTCACGCCTATATCCGGCGCTTGCTCAGCCAACTGTACGGCGAGGCGACCGCCACGAAACTGTGCATCCAGTATGGCGGCTCGGTGAAGGCGGACAACGCGGCCGAGCTCATGGCCAAACCCAACATTGACGGCGCGCTTGTCGGTGGGGCGAGTCTGAAGGCCGAGAGCTTCGTGCCGATAGCCCGCTTCCGGGGCTGAGCGGCTTCCTGCGGCCCCGAGGCCGTTCGGAGGCCGAAGGCCTTGCCAATCCTCTGTCTTTCCGGTAGGATCAGCATATAGGCCGGCAGGAGGAAGCTCCTTCCGGCACCGCCACTTCGGAGTATCAAGCATGGGCGTCCTTGGAATAGCGCTTCTTGTCGTGTTCGTCGTCGTCTCGTTGCTTCTCGTCATCATGGTCGTCATCCAGGATTCGGACTCCGACTCCCTCGGCGGCCTCTTCGCGGGAGGCTCGGGAAGTGCCTTCGGATCTCGGTCCACCAATGTGGTGGTCCGGTTCACCTACGTTCTTGGCGCCTTGTTCTTCGTCACCGCCTTCTCCTTGGCG
>DATJQN010000112.1:0-2177 GCA_035505775.1 Rectinemataceae bacterium
TTTTTGGTGAGTCTTGGGAAAATGGAGAAGAAACTTACCTATAAGAACAGCTGCCGTATATAACCATTTTATAAGGCTTTAGCTTGCGCCCATCAGCTATTTCCTGACGAACGCGCTCCAAATCAGGTCGGAAAAAATCAGGACATTCCCTCAGCGGCACCGGGAATCCGTCCCAAATCATCCTGCGATGCCCGAAGTGGCTCCCTTCCATATGGGAGCGCTCAGACCCCTTCCAGGCGGGCGGCAATTCTGTAGAGCTCGAAGCGATCGCGCGCGCCGAGCTTCCCGGTGATGTTGGAAAGATGGTTCTCGACCGTCTTTTGGCTCAGGTCGAGGCTGTCGGCGATCTCCTCGGCCCGCTTTCCCGCCGAGAGAAGCCTGAGCACTTCGAGTTCCCGGTCGGAGAGCCCCGCCAACCCGGGCCGACCGGCACCGGTCACGGGCGGACCGAGAATGGATTCGTCGACGAAAAGCTTCAGGGAGGCCGGATCGAGATAATAGGCGCCGCCTGCCGCGGCGTCGAGCGCGGCGAGGATGCAATCGGAGCCTGCATCCTTGGAGACATAGGCCGACGCTCCCGCGCGGAAGGCTCCGGCGATGTAGTCAAAACGGCGGTGCATGCTCACCACAACCACCGCGGAACTCCTGGCCCGCCTCAACTTGGCGATGAGCTCGAGCCCGCTCATCCCCGGCAGGCTGACGTCCACGATGAACAGCTCGGGGTCGCTCAAGCCCCGCTCGAGGACGGTCAGCGCTTCCTCTCCCGAGGAGGCGTCGCCGTCGGGCAGATAGCGCTGGGAACGTTCCAGAATGGCCTTGAAGCCCTCCCGGATCGCGGTGTGGTCGTCGACGATGAAGACCCGCTTCATACTGCCTCCTTACGGTGCGTGGGGGCCGTGACTCTGAGGGATGAACCTCCCCAGGGGCCGAAACCGAAGCGGAAACTTCCGCCCATCATGCGCGCCCGCTCTTCCATGCCCGTTCGGCCGAGCCCCGGAGAGGTCCCTCCCGGTCCCTTGCCGTCGTCCTCGACTGTGAGCTCGACATAGTTGCCGAAGCCGAAGAGGACGATGCGGACGTGTCGCGCGGCAGCGTGTCGCTTCACGTTCGAAAGCGCTTCCTGCAGGATTCTGTAGAGGTTTATTTCGGTCTCGGGCTCGAGGGCGAGATTGCCGAGCCCTTCCGATATGAACTTGATCTCGATACCCGTCTCCTTGGCCACCTCGGCGCAGAGCCGTGAGGCCGCCTCCGATATGCCCAGGCGATCGAGCTCGGCCGGCCTGAGACCGTAGCAGATGTTGCGCACTTCCTCGATCGCCCGCTCGAGCAGCTCGCTGGCCCGCGCCGCCTCCACTCCACCGTCGAGCCCCAGATAGAGCTTGGCCGCGGCGAGGTCCTGTGCCACGGCGTCGTGCAGCTCCCGGGATATGCGGAGGCGCTCGCCTTCCTGCGCTGCGAGGAGGGCGCGGGAGAGGGCGCGGTTCCGAGCCTCGCCGGCGCTCGACGCTCTGAGCCTCAGCTCCAGGAACACGAAGCCCACCACGCTGGCGACCAGACCGGCTGCCACCACGAAGAAGAAGGACCAGAACGATCTGAGCTGGTCCTGGGCGTAGTCTCCGACGCGCGCCGCCATTCCCCCGAGGGCAGCATCGAAATCCGCGGCAGCCTGCGTGGCTCCGGCGTCTCCGCGCAGTTCGGCGATCTCGAGACGCGAGAACGCGTAGTTCGCCTTGCTCGCGAGGGCCGCGAACTGCTGGTCGATGGCCAGCAGGCGACGAACCGAGGGGCGGGCGGTGAAGACACGGTATTCGGTGAGAAAATCCTCCCTCGACCGCGGGACGCTTCTAAGTCCGAAGCCCGTGGCCGCCTGCAGCCACTGCTCGCGGAGAGCCATGAGCGCGACGCGATCGCTGGCAAAGGCGATCTGGGGACGGAGAATGGCCTGGGAGAATATCACGAGGGCGAGGAGGGTCAGGAGGGCCATCGCCGTCTCGATGAGCGTTCTGGCTTCGAGGTGGGGCCGGCGCAATGGAGTCCCGAGCACGCGGGGACCTTCTCGGTTCCTGGTCACGGCGGTCAGTATAGCCCCCGCAGGCCTGATGGGAAAGTCAGAACGCCGATATCAGTGAACCAGGGTCAGGCTCGAGCCGCCCCTGCCCTTGACAACCTCTATCCGC
>DATJQN010000113.1:0-5502 GCA_035505775.1 Rectinemataceae bacterium
GCATCCGCACCGCCGATCCGCAGCTCGTACCCGGCACCCTCCACGTGGAGCGGCTGAGCTACCGCGAAGCCGCCGATCTCGCCAAAGGGGGCGCGCGCATCATCCATCCGCGGGCCGTCCAGCCCCTGGAGGCGGCGAAGGTCCCGCTGCGCGTCATCGGCAGCCGGCGTCACGGAGCCGCCACACTCGTGGGACCGAGCAGCTCCGGTTCGGCGCCGGCGGCCCGGGCGATTGCGCTGGGCAGGGGTCCGCGGGGAACCGCACGCCTCACCGTGGCCGGGGAGGGTTCGGCGAGCAGGGTGGCGGTGGCCGTCCTCGACGCCCTCCATGAGCGGGGGCTCGACGCCAAGGCCTTCTCCGCCGGGGGAGGCGGGTCCTCGTTCCGGGTGCTCGTGGAGGCCGCGTGCGGTCCGGATGCCCTGCGGGCCGCCCATGAGGCGCTCTTCGGTCCCGGGTCCCGCGACGCCGGACTCGACATTTCCCGACGATGGGCGCACGAGATCAGGTGATTGTCGCCACAGATTGCAGTATCATTCAGTCATATATTCGCCATGGCGAGGACAAGCTATGAAAAGAAGTTCGATCTTCCTTCCGGTGGCCGCCCTCTGTTTTGGACTTTCCGCCTGCACCAGCCTTACGGATTCCGTCTACCTCGTGCAGAACGTGAGCGATTCCCAGAAGTCAAAGGCGCTGACCGAGGCCGGCATCGCGGCCTACAACGATCGCCTCGTCAAGCGCGAGCAGTTCGATCAGGTGGAGGCCATCAAGAAATATTTCACGGTCGCCCTGCGCTATGACCCCACGAACCTGACCGCCCAGAACTACCTCGTGCAGACGGACGGCTTCGTGAGCTCGAGGCTCCGGGACAGCCTGAAGGAGGCTCGCGGACTCCTGGCCCAGAACCCGCGCCAGGAAGACGACAGCTACCGGCTCGCGGTCGATGCCCAGCGGGCAGCGCGGATCGACCGCAACAACGCCGAGGTGGTCAAGCTCCTGAAGGACAGCGAGCCGGTACGCACATCGCTGGCCGGCCTCTACCTTTCGCGCGCCAAGACCTCGATGGACAAGATCGGAACGACGAGCTCGGAGACCGCCAAGGAGCCCCTGTACATCGACGCCTTCCAGAACACGACCAAGGTCATGGACGTGGATCCCGGCAACCTGTCCGGAAAGCTCATGCAGATCCGCCTCCATTCCGACATCAGCGACCTGGTCAAGCGACGGTTGGGGACCGTGGACAGCCTCGCCCAGAAGGGTAGCTTCAGCGCCGCCGACGCCCAGCTCGGCTTTGTGAGCGACCTCAACGACAGCCTCGGCGGCGAGTTCGACGACCAGATCGCCGCCTCCGGATACAGTCTGAACTACCAATGGGGCAGCTACTACTACGGCAAGCGCTCGCTCGATCGCGCCCAGCTGAAGCTCAACGCCGCCCTCGCCTACAAACGCGGGCCCGAGGCGCTCGACCTGCTCCAGAAGATCTCGGCGGACCGGAGCAGGGCCGAGCGGGGCGCCACTTTCGAGGACGGCATCAAGATCGTGGACGCGGCACTCCGACGCGGGGATCTCGGGTCCGCACAACGCGGCGTGGAGTACCTCGCGGCCCACACCGTGGATTCCTCGAAGACGGCCATTCTCGACGACCGCCGCGCCAAAATTCGCGCCGCCGTGGCGGACGACTACTCCCGCGCCGTCGATCTCTACAAGGCGGAGAAGTTCGCCGACGCCATCGACCTCCTCGAGGCGGTGGTGGCTGTGGATGCCGGGTACCAGCAGGCCGCCGACTACCTTGACAAGGCCAAGGCCAAACAGAAACTGCTCGACCAGTATTGACGGATACAGGGATCGGAGACCACGCCATGAAACTGCCGGCTCGTGACAGACTCCCCTATCATGTGATCGAACTCGTCTATGCTTTCGCCCTGCTGCTCTGGTTCTTTCTCCCCCTGATTTTCAGGCGCGCAGGGACCCTGTCGCCGCCCCTCCTCCCCTTCGCGGTGGCCAAGGGCCTCGGCCAGCACCCCGTGCTCTTCATCGCCCTTGCCCTGGGTTCCTGGTCCATCCCCCTGCTCGCGCTGTGGAAGGTTGCCGCATTCTTCCTGGGGGGCAGGTTCCCGGTATGGACCGATCCCACGCGGGCGGGCTCGGTGCTCGTGGGCCTCGCGGCCTCCAGTCTCGTGCTGATCTGCCACGTGGCCCACGCCGCGAGCTTCGCCACCAGCTACGGCTACTTCCTGGTGTCCTCGCCCATCATGTGGGCCATGGGCGTCGTGTCCCTCGGGTACAACGCATATTCGCTGGTGGCGCTCATCCGATCCTCCAGCGCCAGGGACGAGTCCTACCTGGAATACCAGGAGTTCCAGCGCCGCCTCCCCTCGACCGCCCGCGGCTTCAAGGCACTCCTCGGCTCGGGCGGCATCCAGCGACGCCTCGTGCTCTCCTTCTCCGGCATCGTCCTCCTCATCATCGTGGTGATCTGCGCCGTGCTGCTCAGCGATTTCGGCAGGACCATCATGGAGGCGGTCATCGCGAACGGGGAGGGCCTGGCCGACCGGGCCGCGAGTGTCGTGAAGACCTCGCTCGGGGACTCCATCGCGATCGATGACTATCTGACTCTGGAGGCCAAGAAGAACGCCGTCGCCGCCTTCCCCTTCGACTCGCTCTCCTTCTACCGCCGCGATCCCAAGACCGGGGGCATGGTGGTGGCGGCGAGCACCTCGCCGGCCCTGCGGGGGAAGAAGCTTCCGCCCTCCGACCTGAAGCTGACCGACACCATGTACCGTGATTCGGATTCGGGGAAGCGGATCGAGTTCCTCTCGCCGGTCACGCTCAGTTCGATATTCCTGGGCTACGTGTCGGTCGACTACGACAAGGATGTCATCCTCGCCCCCTACTTCCGCACGCAGATCAAGGTCATAATCATCGCCCTGATCTCCATCTACCTCTCCGTCTTCATCACCTACCTGTTCGGCCGCAACATAGTCTTCCCGATCCTCTTCCTTCGTATGAGCGTAAACGCGATAGCCCGCACCCTCGAGGACATGATCAAGGGCAGCCAGCGCATCTCCGCCGAGCTCCTCCGCTACAAGGACCGGGTCCTGACGCGGGACGAGATCAAGGGCTTGAGCCTCGAGATAGGGAACATGACCACCGTCATCCGCGGCGTGCTGCCCTACGTGTCGGCTTCCACGCTCAAGCACTCCGAGCGGGACGTCCCCAGCACGGAAGCGCGGGAACTCGCCTTCCTCTTCACGGACATTCGGGGCTTCACGACGCTCTGCGAAGGTCAGGAACCGGCCGAGGTCGTGAACATGCTCAATCACTACCTCGAGCTGCAGTCCTCGGTCATCATGGCCAACGGCGGCGACATAGACAAGTTCGTCGGAGACGAGATCATGGCGATGTTCGAGGGGCCGTCCAAGGAACTGAACGCCTGCAGGGCCGGAATCGCGATCCGCGCCGCGATGGCCAAGGAGAAACAGCTCGCCGAGGCGGCCAACAAGAACGTGGTCGCGATCGGGATCGGCATCAATACCGGGCCGGTGGTCTTCGGCTCGGTCGGCGCCCGCGACCGCATGGACTTCACGAGCATCGGCGACACGGTCAACCTCGCGGCGAGACTCGAGGGGGCGAACAAGACCTACGGGACCAAGTCCTTGATCACCGAGGCCGTCCATGAGAAGGTGAAGGACGAGCTGCTGTGCCGGGAGATCGATCTGCTGACCGTCAAGGGAAAGTCGCAGCCAGTCCGCATCTACGAGATACTCCAGGAGCGTCGCAGCGCGGCGCCGCGGCTTGTCGAGTTCGCCGAGCTCTTCCAGAAGGGTCTCGATCAGTACCGCAAGCAGAACTGGAAAACGGCGGAGCGGGTCTTCACCAAGCTGGCCACCGATCTCAAGGACGAGACGAGCACGGTGTTCCTCGGCAGGATCAAGCTCTTCGCCAGCAATCCGCCCGGCCCCTCGTGGGACGGTGTGTTCAACCTGACGGTGAAATGAAGGAGAAGGCGGTTCGGTCATGACGGTGACGGTCAACGGCGAGACGCGCACGCTACCCGACGGCGGCGCCACGGTGCGCAGCCTCCTCGATGCCCTTCGATACTCCTTCCCCCTTCTCATAGTCCGCGTCAACGGAACCCTGGTCGAGCGCTCGCAGTACGCGAACCAGGCAGTCGGCGAGGGCGACACGGTCGACGTCTACCATCTCGTCTCCGGCGGCTGAGGCCAGCGCCGCACATCGCCGCGCCGCACATGGCCGGGGCGACCGCCGCTGCGCCTAGGCCGCGCCATAGGCCGCCGCGCCGTGCCCGCCGGGTACCCGGCCGCCGAGTCTCCGACAAGGGCTTGCCCTTCCTCGCGCCTTGTACCACACTGTGGTACTGCCATTCCATGGCAGGATGGAGGCAAGCGTTCCATGCCGAAGCGGAAAGCAGCGAGTCCGGAACCTTCCGCGTCGAAGAAGAAATCGGAGACGCACGCGGCACCGCAGCCGGGGAGGATGGGCAGCGCCGACTTTGCGCGCATCCGCGGACTTCTCGGCCGCAGCCAGCGGGAGCTGGCCGATGTGCTCGGACTCTCGGTCAAGGCGGTGGAGAGCTATGAGCAGGGCTGGCGACGTGTGCCGGCCGCCGTGGAGCGGATCCTCTACTTCCTGCTGTTCAAGGTGAATGAGGAGTCTCTCCGCGACGAGGCACCATGCTGGGAAGCGACCGCCTGTCCCGATGCCCGCCGGGAGAACTGCGTCGCCTGGCTGGCCAAGGAAGGCAGGTATTGCTGGTTCTTCACGGGCCGGCTGTGCAGCCAGGCCGAGAGCGGGCAGGCCGACTCCTGCTACGCCTGCGGAGTCTTCGCCAGCCTCTTCGAGCGCGTCCGGACGGAGCTCGTCGCGGGCCCGCCGAAGGCGCCGCCTGAGGCGACACCGAAGGCGACGCCTCAGGCGAGGCCACGGGGCCCCGCCGCCACTTCGAAAGGAAGAGCCACATGCCGGTGAAAATCCCCGACGATCTGCCCGCGCGACGGGTCCTTGCGGAAGAGAACATCTTTGTCATGACCGAGAACCGGGCCATCCACCAGGATATCAGGCCCCTGCGCATCGCCGTGCTCAACCTCATGCCCACGAAGATCGTCACCGAGACCCAGCTCCTCCGGCTGCTCGGGAACACCCCGCTGCAGGTCGACATCCATTTCATCCGCATGGAGAGCCACGAATCGAGGAACACGCCCTCCGATCATCTCGATGCCTTCTACGAGCCGCTCGAGCGGGTGCTCGACGAGCGCTTCGACGGCCTCGTGATAACCGGCGCCCCCGTCGAAACCCTGCCCTTCGAGGAGGTCGACTACTGGGAGGAGCTGGTGACCCTCATGGACTGGAGCCGGACCAACGTCTGGTCCACCCTCCACATCTGCTGGGGCGCCCAGGCCGGACTGTACCGTCATTTCGGCATCGGCAAGCGCCCGCTCCCGGCCAAGATGTTCGGCCTTTTCCACCATCGGGCGCTCGACCTTA
>DATJQN010000114.1:0-20763 GCA_035505775.1 Rectinemataceae bacterium
AAGTTCTCGATGATCCGGTTGCCGCCCTCGCAGTGACTCACCTCCGGATGGAACTGGAGGCCCCAGAGGCGTCGCGTCCGGCAGCACAATGCCGCGGCAATGCCTCCATCGGATCGGGCCAGGACCTCGAAGCCCGGTGCAGGCCGGGAGATGGAGTCTCCGTGGCTCATCCAGCTGGTGAAGGTCCCCGGAAGGCCATCGAGCAGGGGGTCGGCGACCGACTCGTCCCGCTCGACGCTCTTGCGACCGTATTCGCGATCGGGAAGGCGGGAGACCTCGCCCCCGAAATCGAGGGTCATCCGCTGGATGCCGTAGCAGATCCCCAGGACGGGGAGCTGCGCCTCGTACAGTGCGAGATCGGGCCGTGGCGCATCGGTTTCGTAGGCGCTGTGCGGCGAACCCGAGAGAATGATTCCCTTCACATCCGCCAGCCGCGCCTGGTCGATCCGGGCGTCGCCGGGAAGGATATCGGCGTAGACGCCGAGCTCGCGTATTCTCCTCCCGATGAGCTGGGTGTACTGGCTGCCGTAGTCCAGAATCAGGATCGTGTCCACGGGCTCTCCCTTACGATAGTTGCGTTTCTGTCCGAGCCCACCGAGACCATGGAGACCCTTGTCTCGGCGAACTCCTCGATGAAGGCGACATAGTCCCTGGCCTCCCTGGGGAGGTCGTCGAAAGCCCTGCACGAACCGATGCCGCGCTTCCAGCCGGGGAACTTCCTCAGGACGGGCACGGCCTCGGTGAGGTCCCTGACCGAAGCGGGGAAGTCCTCGACCAGCCTCCCGTTGATGCGATAGGCGACGCAGGCTTCGAATTCGGGAAGCTCATCGTAGACGTCGAGATGGGTGAGCACGAGTCGGTCAATGGAATTGACCGCGGCGGCGTAGCGCAGGGCGACCAGATCGAGATAGCCGCATCGCCGGGGTCGGCCCGTGGTCACCCCGTACTCCCGCCCCGTCTCGCGGATATAGCGGTCGAGGGCGCTCTGAGAGGCCGGATCGAACTCGGTGGGGAAGGGACCGTTGCCCACACGGGTGGAGTAGGCCTTGAAGACGCCGAGAACCCGGTCCAGTGCCCGGGGGCCGATGCCGCCCTGGGCCGCCGCCCCTGCCGCGCAGGACATTCCGCTTGATACGAAGGGGTAGGTGCCGGTGTCGAGGTCGAGGAGGGCGCCCTGGGCACCTTCGAAGAGCACGTAGGCGTGCCGATGGGCGCGGAGGAGGGGTACGAGATCCACCGACATCCCGAGCAGCCGGTCCCGCCAGGCGTTGATGAAGGCGACATCCTCATCCTCGAGGTTCTCGAGCCGGGCCGGATCGCCGAGATCGGCCAGCCGAATGCCGTCCCTGGACGCCTTCATGGCATAGGCGACGCCGATGCCGCGTCCCGTCGTTCCGATCGGCCGGCGCCGCCGGGTCTCCATCTCCTTGTCGATGCGCCGATAGCGCGGGAGGACGATGTGCGCCCGGTCCGATATGAGCACCCTCCCCTTCCAGTCGATCCCCTTCTCCTCGAGGCCCGCGAGTTCCGCGAAGAGAGCCTCCGGGTCGATGACCATGCCCGAGCCAAGAACGACCGTCTTGTCCGGATAGAGGATGCCCGAGGGCACAAGATGCAGGGCGTACTGCTGGCCGCCCAGGACGATCGTATGGCCGGCGTTCGCTCCGCCGGAGAAGCGCACGATGAATCGAGCGTCGGCGGCAAGATAATCCACGATCTTGCCCTTGCCCTCGTCGCCCCACTGAGCGCCGATCACTGCTATGTTCATCTCTCCACCTCCACGCCTGCGAGCCGCTCCCTCGGGAGCAGCCAGAGTATATCCGGCCCCTAGGGTCTCGAGTAGTTGGGCGCCTCCTGCGTGATGGCCACGTCGTGCGCATGGCTTTCGCGGAGCCCGGCTGCGCTGATCCTGACGAAGCGCCGGTAGTGTCGGAGCTCCTCGAGTCTTCCGCAGCCGCAGTAGCCCATGCCCTTGCGCAGTCCCGCGCTCAGCTGATGGAGGAAGTGGCGCAGCTCGCCCTTGTAGGGCACGCGACCTTCTATGCCTTCGGGAACCGGGGTCTCATCCTTCGAAATCCCGTAGCGATCGCCGGCGCCGTCCTTGAGCGCGGCGAGGGAGCCCATGCCCCGGTATTCCTTGTAGATCCGCCCTTCGTAGAGCACTTCGCGGCCGGGGGCTTCCTTGAGTCCGGCAAGGAGGTTGCCGACCATGACCGCCGAGGCACCCGCGGCGATCGCCTTCACGATATCCCCGGAATACTTGATGCCCCCATCCGCGATCACCGGCACGCCGGCCTTGTCCGCCTCCTCCGCGCACCAGAGCACGGCCGTGAACTGGGGGACACCGACCCCCGCGACGATCCGGGTCGTGCAGATGGAGCCGGGGCCGACGCCCACCTTGATAGCGTCCGCGCCCGAGTCGATCAGGTTTCGCGTGCCTTCGCGCGTGGCCACATTGCCGCCGACGACAGGGAGCTCGGGGTGGGCGCGCTTGATTCCCCGCACCGCCTCCATGACGTTGCGAGAATCGCCGTGTGCCGTGTCGAGCACCACGAAGTCGACCTTCGCGCCGCACAGCAGCGGGATGCGCTGCTCATAGTCCTGCGGCGAGACGGCGGCGCCCACGATGAGTCTCCCCGACTTGTCGGTGGCCGCGTTGGGGTAGCGCTCGTGCTTCTCCATGTCCTTCACGGTGATGAGTCCCGCGAGCTTTCCCCTCGCGTCCACCACGGGGAGCTTCTCGATGCGGTGCTCGTCGAACTTCGCCCGGGCCGACGCGGGGGTGGCATCGAGCCGCTCGGTGACGGCGGGCGAGGTCATCGCTTCACGCACCGGGGCCGCCTCGTCGCGGCGAAACCGCAGGTCGCGGGCGGTGATGATGCCTACCACCCGTCCCTCGATGTCGACGACGGGCATTCCGCTGACCCGGTGCCGCTCCATGAGGGAACGCACGTCCTTGACCGTCCGGTCGGCCTCGACCGTCACGGGATTCTCGATGATCCAGTTGAGGTAGCGCTTGACCGCAGCGACCTGCTCCGCCTGGGCCTCGGGGCTCAGGTTGCGGTGAATCACGCCGGCCCCGCCCTGCAATGCGATGGCCACGGCCATGCGCTCCTCGGTCACCGTATCCATGGCTGCGGAAAGGATGGGCACGTTGAGCTGCAGGTCCCCCGCGAGTCGCGTCCGCAGGTCGGTGTCGCGCGGGAGAATCTCCGAATGCCCCGGAATCAGCAGAACATCATCGTAGGAGAAGCTTTCTTCGAACATCCATGCTCCCGGTGCGGTCGGCTCCCGGTGCCGATCCACGTGCGCCCGAATCAGGCTCGGGCGGCCGGTCGGGATGTGCGACCCGCCGGCGATTTCAATCCACGTCCCACCGCCGCCGGTCCGGGCCGGCGCAGCCGGTCGGACCCCTCGTGTCAGCCGCCTTCGGCGGTGCCTGTGGCGGCGCCCGCGGCGGCGCCTGAGGCGGCGTACTTCTCCATGAGCCCGAGATACTTGGTTCCCAGCGCTCGCGCCTTCTCGGCGGCCCTGCCCCGGTAGCGTTCCGGTGCGGAGAAAAAGGCTTCGGGATCCCTGATCCCCAGCGATTCGAGCCTCGCTCGCACCGCGCCCATGGCCTCGGCATCCAGGGCGAGGGACTCGTGGAGTGAGAGCCCCTCCCGCTCCGCATGCAGCGTTATGCGACGCAGCATTTCGTGGGCATCGGGTCGGCCGGATTCCGCGAGCAGTATGTAAGCGGGCTCTGCGAGGATCGATCCCCCGGTCATCCGGAGGTTCGCAGCCATCCTCGCCCGGTCCACCACCAGGCCGTCGAGGACGCCGAGCATGCGGTTGGCGGCCGCACAGAGTCCGGCCACGAACTCCGGCACGAAGCGCTCGCTCGCCGAATTGGTGAGATCGCGCTGATGCTCCGAGATCTGGTCCATGAAGAACGTCATCGTCCGAGGCGAGAAAGTCTTCCAGAGACTCTTCACATGCTCGCTGTTCCAGGGGTTGCGCTTCTGCGGCATCGTGGAGGAGCCGACCTGCCCGGCTCCGAAGGATTCCCGCAACTCTCCGATCTCGGTGCGCTGCAGGTTGCGCAGGTCGTCGGCCAGGTTGGCAACGATGCCGAACGCCACGTTCAGTTCAAGGAGCAGCCGCAGCACGGGTTCGGGCTCTACGAGCTGGGTGGAATGCCCGGAGGGCTCGAGGCCGAGCCTGGCGAGGAAGGTCCGTTCAACCTCTTCCGGATCGGGATAGAGCAGCGAAAGGGCGTTGTATGCCCCGACGGCTCCCGAGAGCTTCCCGCGGAGGTCCCCGGCCAGGTTCTCCACGCGCAGGATGGAGGATCCGAGCCTGCTCGCATACTCGGCCATCGCGAAGCCGAAGGTCAGGGGAACCGCATGCTGGCCGTGGGTCCGCCCCACCTGCGGAGTCTCCGACTCGTCCACGCACAGGGTGCAGATCCGGATTTCCAGTCGTCCCAGGAGGGGGAGCAGCACGTCGCGCACCGCCGAGCGGAGCGTGAGCGAACGCGACGTGTCGAGGATGTCCACGCTCGTGGCGCCCAGATGAACGAGGGAGCGCAGCTCCCCGGGAAGCTTGCGCTGGAGGACGTTGACGAGGGCCCGGATGTTGTGGCGAGTCGACTCCTCCTCGGCATAGACCTCCTCAGGCTCGAGTGCGTCGACGACCGCGTCTATGCTGCGATGGAGCGCCTCCGTGGCCATGCCCCGGAGTTCGAGATGGGTCTTGAGGAGGGCGGCCTCGACGCGGGCATGGCTTCGGAGCTGCGCGGCTTCGGAGAGCCGGGCCGAGAGGGCGTCAAAGAGGGCTGCGTTGGCTTTCCAGTAGCGATGATCGAGGGGGGAGAGATTTTCGAAGATCTCGCGGGTCTCCATGGGCAATACTGCCATGGCCCGGCTGCGCTGATCAAGTGCCCGCCGTCGCCGGCGGACGGCCCGCCGCGCTACAGAAGTTCGAAGCCGTAGCTCCGGAGCAGGCCCAGGGCCAGGTCCATCTTCTCCTGCTTGACCAGAAAGTAGTCGGTGTCGTAGGTCGAAATCGAGAAGATGCTGACGCGGTGATCGGCGAGCGGAGCGGCAATGGAACTGATGACGCCGGTGAGCCCGAAGTCCAAGGGGCCGAGCACCTTGATCATGCCCCAGCCATCTTCGCGAGCGAGACCGGGAACCGAGCCGTCGGAGGGTAGGAGCGAACTCAGGCAGACTATCGAGAGTTCGTCCTCGGTTCTGGTGATGCTCACAAAGCCCCTGTTCGCCCAGGGAGGCGATTCGGCATCGGCATCGAGTCTGCAGATCGAGTACTCGCCCGGGACCCGGGTCAGTTGCATGTCGGCTCCTCCAACAGTCGGGCGCGGCGCGAAGCCCGATCCGACCGGCGGCTCATCGTCTATCTCTTCTTTCTGAAAATGCGATAGTTGACATCGGGGAAGATGTTGTTTCTCTTCTCCAGCCGGGTGAGCCATTCCGTGCCCACCGTGTTGGAACAGAGCATGTCGTATATCTTCCCGAAATTGCCGATGGCGTCCTCGACCTGCCGGCGCGCGAAGGCGTGCGCCTTGCCGGCGCGCATGATGAGCGCCCAGTCGGAGCACATCGCCAGAATGACCTCGCGCGCGGCCTGGTTGAGGATCCGCTCCCGGAGACCGGACTCGTCGGGGAAACGCTCGGCGAGTTCGGTCATGCGCTCGATGGCCTTGAAGAGGTGGCGGTAGATCCAGTCATTGGAGCCGTCGAGCCAGACCTCCGCGTAGCCCCCGTCGCCCCATGAGGAGAACTCCGGCATCGACACCTGGTTCTCCGGGAACTGACGCAGGTACTCGCCGAGGGTGACGATGTCGAGGGGGCCGCCCTCGGCCTGCCGGAACAGGGCTTCGAGCCAGAGAGGCCCCTCGAACCACCAGTGGCCGAAGAGCTCGGCGTCGTAGGGGCAGACCATGAGCGGAGGCCTGTCCATCCACCGGGACGCCAGACCCGCGGAAGCCGCACGGGCGGCCAGGAAGTGTGCGGCATGTTCCCGGGCGCGCCGGGCCGCGCGCTCGGGATCGTAGGGCGACTTGGCCTCGGTGGGCCCGGTCACCGACCAGTACTTGAATCCGGTAAAGATCCTGGCATGCTCCTCCTCGAGGTAGGGGGAGAGGTAGTCGATCGGCAGGTCGAACCCGATGTCCCGGTAAAAATCCCTGTAGGCGGAGTCGGCAGGGTAACCTTCGGATTCCGACCAGACGGCCTTGGTCGCCTCGGCATCCCGTATGAAGACGGTGAGCCCGTTGGGGCACTGGACCGGCGCGAAGGAGCCCCGATGCGGCGTGGGATCGCCGAGCAGGGCGCTGCGGGTCGTGATGATGGTATACAGCAGGTTATACGAACGAAGCGCATCGGCGAGTCCCGGATGCCACCCGAGCTGGGGCAGCCAGAAACCGGTCGGATGCTTTCCGAACAGCCGGCGATGCGCGACGATGGCGGTTTCGATCTGGGCGGAGACCGCCTCGGGACAGTCCACGAACATGGGCAGGAAGGCATGGGACGCGCCGGAGGTTATGAGCTCGATCCGCCCCTTCTTGTAGAGATAGTCGAAGGCCCCCAGGATGTCGCGGCCATAGAGCGTCTCGAAATCCTCCCGGTCCTGCCGGTAGAGCTCGGAATAGAGACGAAGGACCGGCTGGAAGGTGGGATCCCCCGACAGCCGCTGCTCCTCGGCTGCCGCAAGCCTCGACTGCATTTCGAGGTACAGGAGGTAGCGATCGCCGAGCAGTTTGTCCCCGAGCATCGACGCGAGGGTGGGGGATATGGTCAGCGTCAGCTTGAAAGGTATCGAGTCGGCCTCGAGCCGCCTGAAGAGGCGAAGCAGTGGCAGGTAGGTCTCCGAGAGGGCTTCGAAGAACCAGCGCTCCTCGAGAAAGCGTGGATATTCCGGATGGCGCACAAAGGGCAGATGTGCGTTTAGCACGAGCGCAAGCTGTCCGTTGGCCATTATCCTTCCTTAGTCGCCGTCTCCCGGCTGAAGCTCGACGCCCGGGGAGGTGATGCGCAGCGGGTTGTCCGGCTCAATAGTCTGGATGCGGAGATCGCTGATCCCCGACAGGTTGAGCAGCCGGGCCGAGGATTGGTCTATGCCCCCGGGCCCGGGATGGAGCTCCTGCCGTGGAGAGCTGAGAATGTTGGACCGCGCCAGGGTGCGTGCGCGCGCGGAATGATTGCCCGCCTTGCGGGTGCAGAGGTCGATCCTGAAGCGCATGCCGCCGTGCGGTAGGTTGATGTACCATTGTTGATCATCGGCCGAGACGGGGATGTCGAAGTGCTCGCAGGCGGCATCCTCGCATCCGGAGCTGAGGTCCACGACACGGAGGAAGAGCGGTGCTGCGGACTCCTCGCCCGCCAAAGCCGCGCGCTCGCTGTCCGAGACATCCCAGTAGGCGAAAGCCCAGCTCGGATCGCGAACCAGGGCGCGAATCGTGGTCTCGTTGTAGCGCGACTCGAGTCCCGGCACGTCATCCTTCGGGGCGTCGAGCCCATCGAGCTCGGATCCTGAATATTTTTTTTCGTCCACGTGAACGGCCTCGTCCCCGGCCGAACGGCGATCCTCCGAGTCCTCGACGAGGGCATCGAGGATCTCTTCCACGACGAAGGGGCGATCGAGGCCCGCCGGAAGATCGAGCCCCATCTTCTCCGCCAGCGCGCAGAGTGCTTCCAATGACAGGGACTCAAGCTTCTCGGAGTTCACGTATTCATTCTGGAAAATAAGAAGAATACTTGTCAAGGCCGGATTCAGGCACCGGCAGGTCGTGGAGGGAGAGCTCAGGGCGACTCGGGCACCGTCGGCGGGGACGGCGTCGCACCCGGACCCGAAAGGTTTCCTCCCGTCGGCTTTCTCCGTCGTTTTCTTCTCCGGCGCCGAAGCACCGTCTCCGCTTCCGCTCCCGTCGCATGCCCGTCACGGCCTTCTTTCTTGGTCGTGCCATGACGCTCGGCCTGACTCGCGGAGCGGCGCTCACCGGAGACCGCTGCGCGATCGGCAGGGCTCCGTCTCGGCTTCTGCAACGGAGAGAGACCCCTGCGCTTGAACAGCATGAGGACGGCCGCTTCCAGCTCCACACGCGGCGGATTGAGCGGCGCCAGGAACAGCCTCGCCTCGTGCACCGCGTCCCGAAATGCGTCCGGCGTGTCGTTGAAACGCCCAGCATCGATCTCGAGGAAGGGCCGCAGGTAGTGCGCGAGAAGAAGGGCGAGTCGTCGCTCGTGGCTCCTGTCCCGGGCGGCTTCGTCCATCTCGACAAGCGCGGCATCCAGGGCGAGTCCATAGGCGGCATTCGAGCAGGCCAGCTCGGCGGCCTGGGGGGCCATGTGCCGCAGGAGATCGAATTTCCTCAGTCCCCGGACGATGTCGGCTGCCGAGCCGGAGGTCAGGATCTTGAGGAATTCCTCCGTGAGGCGCGAGGGGCTGGCGGACACGAGCAGCTTGGAGTCCCTGCGCAGTCTGCGCCGAAGCGAGAAGGGAATGCCGAACCCGGCCATCGCCGCGTATTTGACGCAGCGGATCATTCGGACCGGGTCTTCACGAAAGATCGTGCCGAGAGCGATGACCGGACGGATGCGCCGGGCCTCCATGTCCCTGAAACCGCCGACATAATCCACGAGGATCGAGTCGAGCGGATCGTAGTAGAGGGCATTCAGCGTGAAGTCACGGCGAAGCGCGTCCTCGTCGACCGTACCGTACTCGTTGCCGATCGTGCCGTTCGCGATCGATCTGAAGGTGGAGACCTCGAAGATCTTCGACCCGGCGTAGACGTGGACCAGGCGAAAGCGCCGGCCTATGATGCGGGCGCTCCGGAAGAGCCGCTTGATGCGCGGCGGCTCGGCCGAGGTGACGATATCGAAATCCTTCGGCCGCCTGCCGAGAAGGAGGTCACGAACCGCGCCGCCGACAATGTACGCCTCGTGGCCGCTTTCCCGGAGCCGCTCGACGATGCGCACGGCGTCCGGATCGAGCGCGGAACGTTGAATGTGATGTTCCTTCTGTGTGTACACCAGGGCCTTGGCCACGGGCCGGCCGTCTTCGGTTCTACGATAGCGAATGAGCAAGGATAAGCCTCGTCGCGCGAACGGTATTGAAACAAACGCTGCAGTAGTATAGCCCGCATTCCGGGAGTCCGGTCAACGGGGAGGGGTCCGCCCGTCTGAGGCGGCGCGGCGGGCCCGGACAGCCTCCAGCAGCTCCCGCCGCTTCTAGCCCCGACCGCCCAACTTCCGCCCCAGCCAGGCCAGGAGATCGGCGGTGACCTCGTCCCGATTGGTCTCGTTGAGAATCTCATGACGGGCCCCGGGATAGAGTCGGGTCTCGACGTCCCGCAGCCCCGCTGCCCGCATCCGATCTTCGAGCATGCCGGCGAAGCCCTTGGCTCCGCCCACCGGGTCCTCGGAGCCGGCCATGATGTAGACGGGGAGCGCAGCCGGGATCTTCTCCACGAGCCCCCCGCCGGCGTAGAGCGCTGACAGCGCGCCGAGGAGGTCCCGGTAGAGACCGACGCTGCACACAAACCCGCATTTGGGATCCTCGACGTAGAGGTCGACCTCTGCCCGATCCCGGGACAGCCAGTCGAAGGCAGTACGCGAAGGTTGAAAAGCCTTGTTGTTGGCGCCGAATGACAGGGCCGCCAACAGTGGCGCTCTGGCCCGGCTTCCCTTGAAGAGACAGCCCAGTCCGGCCAGCAGCACGGCCACACGATGCAAGAAGGGCGGTGCCGGTGCCACGACCCCGGACAGGGCGCAGCAGAGGAGCTCCTCGCCATGGCGGGCGGCATAGAGCTCGGCCAGGATCGAGCCCATGGAATGGCCGAGGAGGGCCAGGGGAAGACGGGGCTGCTCTGCCGACGCAAAGCCGGCTATCTCGTGCAAATCCTCGACCACCCGCGCAAATCCGTCTCGATCGCCCAGAAAACCCAATTCGCCCCCGGCGGCCGTCCCGCCGTGGCCCCGATGGTCGGGGGCATAGACGGCCCAGCCCTGGTCCGTGGCGGACGACGCCAGGCGCCCGTACCGGGCGCCGTGCTCTGCCATTCCGTGGGCGACGAGCAGCACCGCCTTGGGGTTTCTGTCAGGAAGCCAGCGATGGACCTGGATCGAAGCGCCGTCTGAAGCGCGATGGACAAAACTCTGCTCTCGCATCATCGAGCCACCTTGTCCTGTACGTATGGATTGTAAATGGGGCCATCCCGGGGGACAAGCGGAAAACGGCGGCCCAGGGAGGGCGCAGAAAGGGCTCAAGTTATGGGACTGCCGCGCCGATACTGTGGGAGAGGTACCGGGAACTCGGAAATGCCACCCCCCGGGGCAGCATTTCCCCCTTCCTTCTCAATTTTCGGCGAGCTGACTCAAGGCTTTAGCATTTTCGGCGAAATGCCGTGAAAGGAGGTGCAGAGGAGGAGCCCACGGGAATATCTTCCGCAAACGCGTCGGTCGAGGGGATCCGGGTACCGGTTCCCGGTGCCGGGCGCGGTGACTTTGGCATCGGCGGGGCAAGGATGCCCCGTACGTACGTTCAAGGAGGATTCAGATGATCATCAACCACAACCTCAGCGCCATGTTCGCAGACAGGCAGCTCAGGATCACCAACGACGAGACCGCGAAGAACATGGAGAAGCTCTCCTCCGGCATGCGAATCAATCGCGCCGGGGATGATGCTTCCGGACTCGCGGTCTCCGAAAAGATGCGGGCCCAGATTCGCGGCCTCAACCAGGCTTCAAAGAATGCGGCCAACGGCATCTCTTTCATCCAGACGACAGAGGGCTATCTCCAGGAGAGCCAGGACATCCTGCAGCGCCTCCGCGAACTCTCCGTGCAGTCCTCGAACGGGGTCTACACCAGTGAGGATCGCATGCAGATCCAGGTTGAGGTCTCCTCGCTGGTCGAGGAACTCGACCGGATCGCGAGCCACGCCCAGTTCAACGGCATGAACATGCTCACCGGACGCTTCGCCCGGGATACGGGATCCAACGTCGTGACGGGCTCGATGTGGCTCCACATCGGCGCGAACATGGACCAGCGCACAAGGGTGTACATCGGCACCATGACCGCCAAGGCCCTCGGCATGCGTTCCGTGGGGGACAATACGATCGTATCCCTCGCCGACCCCGACGGTGCCAACCGGACCATCGGCGTCATCGACGAGGCCCTGAAGCGGGTCAACAAGCAGCGTGCCGACCTCGGCGCCTACCAGAACCGGCTCGAACACGCCATCAAGGGCATCGATGTGGGCGCGGAAAACATGCAGGCTGCCGAAAGCCGCATCCGCGACACCGACATGGCCAACGAAATGGTCGAATACACCAAGAACCGAATCCTCGTCCAGGCTGGCGGAGCCATGCTGGCCCAGGCCAACCAGAGAACGCAATCGGTCTTGCAGCTGCTCCAGTAAGGTAGTATCATTAGCAGCGGGAGGCTCCCTCGGGGGGCCTCCCGCCGTCGATCTTTGACAAATACCCTCCCGCGCGCACATGGCATAGAGGGCGCCCATCAGAAGGGGCGCGCTCCTTGCCGCACGGGGATGAACGGATGGGGGCGGCGCGAAGACAGCCCCCTCCCCGATTGTAGCGTGCGCGCAAGGAACGACGGCAGGGAAAGCCGCCGCGCATACACCTCAAGGAGGGTCACATGATCATCAATCACAACTTGAGCGCCATGTACGCCAATCGCGTGCTCGGCATCACCGACCAGGACATCGGCAAGAACATCGAGAAGCTGTCGTCCGGAATGCGGATCAACCGCGCCGGGGACGACGCTTCGGGACTCGCGGTCTCCGAGAAGATGCGGGCTCAGATCCGCGGTCTCAACCAGGCCACGAAGAACATCGAGAACGGCGTGTCCTTCATCCAGACAACAGAGGGCTACCTGCAGGAGACCCAGGACATTCTCAACCGCATGCGCGAGCTCGCGGTTCAGGGTGCCAACGGGATCTACTCCTCCGAGGACCGCATGCAGATCCAGGTCGAGGTGTCGCAGCTTGTCGATGAAATCAACCGCATCGCGAGCCACGCCCAGTTCAACGGCATGAACCTGCTCACCGGTCGCTTCGCTCGGGGCGGCACGCAGGTGATGCAGCTTCAGGTCGGCGCCAACATGGATCAGAACAAGCAGATCTTCATCGGCACCATGACTGCCCAGGCCCTCCTCGGTGGAGGACAGGGCGGCACGGCAGCCAGCGGTCTGGTCTCCATCTCTGATCCCTCCAACGCCAACCGGGCCATCGGCGTCCTCGACAACGCTCTCAAGATCGTATCCAAGCAGCGTGCCGACCTCGGCGCATACCAGAACCGCTTCGAAATGGCGGCGAAGGGTGTGTCGGTTGCTGCGGAGAATCTCACGGCCGCGGAAAGCCGCATTCGCGACACCGACATGGCCTCGGAGATGGTCAGCTACGTCAAGAATCAGATTCTTGACCGCGCCGGCAACGCCATGCTCGCCCAGGCGAACACGCGCTCCCAGAATGTGATGACACTTCTCGGCTGACGTATAAACCGTTCGAATCAGGGGTGAGGAGAGACTTCTGGACGTCTTCTCTCTAATTCCCCTCGCGCCCGTCAACGGGTGCGGACTTTCGACGGGGGGGGATCGCGCCCCCCTCCCGTCGTTTTTCCCTTTTGGGACCTTGCCACAAAAAGCATGAGCCCCGCGGCTTCCGCGCTGGAGGCTATTATGTCCATAGAGTTTCCTTCCATCCAATCCTCACCCCCCGCCGCTCTGGAGGCCCTGCACCATGGCGCTTCGGCCACGGGCACGCCGATCTATGCGGGAGCCCAAAGCACGGAGTCCGGCTCCATCCCTCCCGCCCAGCTCCAGAGCATGATTCACGACATGCAGAAGGTGAGCGAGGCATTCAATCGCCGGCTTTCCTTCAGCATCAACGAGAAGCTTGGTCAGGTCGTCGTCAAGGTGATAGACTCTGACACCGATAAGGTGGTGAGGGAGATTCCGCCAGTGGAGCTGCAGCGGGTGTACGAGCGCATCCGCGAAGTCATCGGCCTCCTTTTCGACAAGAAGGCATAACCTTCGCGCTGCCTTGGCGCGGGGGCACGGGCCTTCCCGCGAGGCATTCATGTCCGATATTTCCATTCCCGGCGTCGGCACTGACAAGTACGGGTCCGACAAACTGATAGAGGGCCTCATGAAACTGGAGCGCGTTCCGCGCGACCGGGAGGCCGATCGGCTGAAGACCCTCCAAGACCAGCGCGCGGTGTGGCTCGACTTCAACCAGCGCCTCTCGACCCTCAGGGGCAGCGCGCAGGATCTCTTTTCATTCAAGAATCCCTTCGCGGATCGCCTCGCCAAGTCATCCAACGAGGATTCGCTGACGGCCACTGCCACCCGTGAGGCGCTGGAACAGACACGGACAATCGTCGTGAAGCAGGTGGCCTCTGCAGACCGCTTCATCTCATCGGAGCTGCCGAAAGACTACCGCGTGCCCGCGGGGACCTATTCGTTCACGGTCGGCGGGAAATCCCTGGATCTGCGCTTCAGCGGGGGCAGTCTCCAGGAATTTGCCGACGCCCTGACCAGAAAGGGCGGCGACCTGATTCGGGCCGAAGTGATCGCCGTACAGCCGACCACGCTCTCCCTGGTCGTGGAATCGCTGAAGACCGGGGCGGTGAACAAGCTCGGATTCGCCGCCGACGCCCTGCCACTGGCCCTCGACACCCATATCGTCGAGCGGGTGTCCTCATCGCGCCAGGATTTCGATCCCTCCAAACCCGCCGCCTGGACCACCGGGATCGACAGTTCCCTGGTCAAGGTGGCACAGGCCCCCGCGGAGCTTGGTCTGAATGCGAGCGCCCAAATCCTTGCCATCGTCGCCGGCTCCGCTCCCGGAGAGGCCAAACTTGCGCTGCCTACGGCGACCAAATCGGGTGGCCTGACCCTCGAGCTCAAGTACCGTCTCGTCCCCCTCTCCGCCCCGAGCGCCGCCGTCCCTCCTCCCGGTCCAAGCCTCAAGAGCATCGGTTCCGCAACCTACGAGGGCATCACCGTCAACGGAGCCCCTTCCGCCTCCGCCCTGCCCGACTGGAGCCCCCCTCCCCTCCCGCCCCGGATCGAGGACAAGGCCATGGCAAGCCTGCTCACTGCGGACGGGCGTGCCGTCCCGCTGCCGGAGCTCCAGGACGGTACGGGAATTCAGACGCTGAGCGTCAGGCTGAGCGACTACCTTCCCGACATCTCGGCAATCGCCTTCCGCGTCCGCGACACCACCCGACGGCTCGAAATCGTATCCGCCCGCGTCTACGATCCTTCTGAGACGGGCGGATACCGCCCGTTGAAGCCCATCTCCACGGCTCAGGATGCCGTCGCCTCGGTCGACGGGATCGACATCCAGCGCCCCTCGAACGACATCTCCGACGCCGTGCCCGGCGTCACGCTCACCCTCAAGGCCCCCTCCGACAAACCCGTCAGGCTCACGGTGGAGCCCAACCGTGACGCGGCCAAGGATGCGATAATCGCCATGGTCGGCAACTACAACCGGCTGATGGCCCAGATCAACATCCTGTCGAGCAAGGACGACCGGCTGATCTCCGAGATCACCTATTTCACGGACGACGAGAAAAAGAGCGCGGCCGAGCATCTCGGGGAGCTCCAGGGCGACCCGACGCTCAGCCTGCTTCGATCTTCGCTTCAACGCATCATGATGAACTCCTACCCGACGGCGGAGGGAAGTGCACTTGCCCTGCTCGCGCAGATCGGCATCGCCACCGACGCCAGCAAACCGGGGGGCGGGAAGAGCTACGACGTGAGCAAGATGCGCGGCTATCTCGAGATTGACGAGGACGCGCTGAAGAAGGCCCTCCAGGACCATTTCGTGGGGGTGAAGCAGCTCTTCGGGTACGACAGCCAGGGCAGTCTCATCGTTGATTCGGGCGTTGCCTTTTCCCTCGACCGCCTGCTCAAGCCCTACGTGGAAACCGGCGGCATCATTTCCCTCAAGACCGGGACCCTGGATCAGCAGATCACGAGCACGAAGAAAACGATCGACGACCTCGACGTCCAGCTGGCCGCCAAGCAGCAGGATCTCAAGGAAAAATACGGCCAGATGGAAGGCGCTCTCAACCAGATGCAGAGCACCTCCAACTCGCTCGACAACTTCGCCAAGAACGGCGGACAGTAAGGCCCAAGGAGCAGCGCGTGAACATCCTGGTAAACGGCGAGGCGATTGTCCTGGAACACGGACCGAACGGCACATTGGGAGAGGCGCTGTCCGGCGCCGACGATCTCCTGGAGAAGGCGGGCAGGGTCATCGTCAGCCTGAAGGTCGACGGACACATCGTGGACGCGGAGAACTACGGCTCGTTCGCCGAGCGACCGTCCTCGGACTTCGGCCAGATCGACATCGCGGCGGAGCCCGCCGCCACCATCCGCATCCGGAGCCTGGAAACCCTGCAGGAATTGCTGAAACTGACCGTCCAGGCGGCGCGCGACGACGAGCCGAGCGATTGGCATGTTCTCAGGAAGGGAGCCGCCGATATCAGGGATGCCTTTTCGGGTCTGTTCGCCGCGGATGAACTCTCCTTCGTCCAGCTCTTCGCCGACCTCCTGGCGAGGACAGGGGACGAGCCGGACACTTCGGAACGCATCGAGATTGCGGCCCAGGCCGAGCGCCTGGAACTCATATTCGCCGAGCGTCTTGCCGAGTTGACCGATCCCGTCGCCGAGATGCGGGCTGCGGCGGCGGTCTTCGAGACCCAGGCCCCGGAGCTCGCCGAGCTGCCCGTGCTGCTGCAGACGGGGAAAGACGAGCGGGCCATGAAGGCCGTGACCTACTTCATCGAGGTTTTCAACAAGGTGATACGCCTCATGCCCGAGCTCGACCGCAGCGGAGTCCCGACTCAGGACGTGAGGATCGACGGACAGAACCTGTCTGCGTTCTATGCTGCCTTCAATGGCGTGCTGAGGCAGCTTACCGAGGCCTTTGAGCACAAGGACGCGGTACTGATCGGCGACCTCGCCGAATACGAGGTCCTGCCCCGGATGCGGAGCTTCTTCGCCGCACTGAAGGAGGTGATGCCATTATCATGACCGCGAACCTGTTCCTGGCACAGACGCCTTCGAGTCTCTGGGTCCAACAAGCCTCCCAGGGAGAGAGTCACGTCCTCTGGTTCATAGTCGGTTTCATTGCGGTGATACTGGTGATCGTTCTCATCCAGCGGGGGGTGCAATCGGGTTCCCGGCGACCCTCGACGCTCGGACGGAGCGCGACATTCAACCGCGGCAGCTTCAGGCGCGCGGCGCGCGGTGTGGGATTGGCCGAGGAGGAGACACGGTTCCTGGAAGGCTACGGGAAGGCTCTCGGCGTAAGCAACCCCGAGTTCCTGTTCCGCAATCAGTCCAAGCTCGACAGCTTCTTCAAGGAAGTGTACCGCTACATAGAGAAAAACTCGGAGAGCGAGGGAACCGCCGAAGACGAGAAAGCGCGGCTCTTCGCGGCCCGCGAGATGCTTACCCGACAGAACGCCATGGGTCGGCCCGTCACCTCCACGCGGCAGCTCGGAAGGAATCTCCCGCTCACCTTCATAGCCCCGGGGGAGGAATCCTACCCCTCCGTGATCGTTGCCGTGGAGCCGGGCGGCATAGCCGTGGAGCCCGTGCGCGATCCCTACGGGGAGGCGATGCGATTCCGGAAAGGCACCAAGCTCAGCTGCTATTTCTACACATCGGGTCACCAGGGCTACCAGTATCCGGCTCGGGTGGTGGGATGGGAGCGGATCGGCACCAAGGAAGTCATGGTCCTCTCCCACAGCGACACCGTGTCCGCGCTGCCGGCGCGGAGAAATGCCCGGCGGGAGATGAAGTCGCCCTGTTCGTTCTTCCGCGTCATGGTCAATTCGGCGAAGTCGCGCGGAAAGACCCAGACGACGGCGCGTGTCGAGAACATTCCGTTCCCCGGCACCATCATCGACATCTCTGCGGGCGGCGTGGGCATCCAGAGCGCGAATCCCCTGCAGGCGGGGGAATTCCTCAAGATCGAGTTCAACCCCGACGGGGCCAGTCATGCGGCGTTCGGAAAGGTGGTGCGCATGAACAGGCTCCGAGCGGTGGGCGGAATCATGCACATCCAGTTCGTCCGAATTTCGAGGCGGACGCTCAATTCCATCCTTTCGCAGGTCTATGGCTACGCGGACTAATTCCGAAGGCTGAGATCGCCCACAGCCTCCCTCGCGGCCTCGAAGCGCGACCGGGAAGCGGGATCGGGGCAGCGGAAGCCGCCTTCCGCCTCCCTGGCTGGCGCAGGACGGGTTTCCCGCCAACTTGACTCTCTCCCGGGCCCCTACCTACAATTGGAGCATGAAGGTCGTCGAGCTCAGAGAGCTCAACCGCAGGGATTCACCGGTGCATTACATCAAGGAATTCACCGGGGTCGCCATTCTCGACTCCGGCACGCTCAAAGCGGAGACCGACATCTCCTTCACGCTCGAGCACAAACCGCTCGGGCCGCCCGACCTCATAGTTCGTGTCATGGATCCCATCGACTGGCCACTGCTCCCGATCGTGCGGGCGCTTCGCGAGCACATACTTGACCTGGAAAAAAGCGGGAGACTTCCCTGAGGTCCTTCCACCTCGCCAGCGCTGAAGATACGATCGCCTTCGGTGAACGGGTCGGACGGCTCGTTCCCGGCGGCACCGTGCTCGCGCTGAACGGAGATCTCGGCGCCGGCAAAACGACCTTCGCAAAGGGTGTTGCCCGCGGGCTCGGCATCGAGGAGGAAGTGACCAGCCCGACCTTTACCGTCGTCTCGGAGTACGAAGGCAGGCTGCGCCTCCACCATATCGACGCATATCGACTTTCCGGGGTCGAGGATTTCGTCTCCGTGGGCGCCGAGGAACTTCTTTCGGACGCCGGGGGGATTTGCCTGATCGAATGGGGGGACCGCATTGCCGAAGTTCTCCCCGCCGATGTCTTGCGGATCGAGCTTTCCGTTCGTCCGGACGGCGCCCGGGAGCTGCGCACGAGCGGAGGCGCGCTCGAGGCTCTGCTGCAATGAACGTACTCGCCTTCGACTGCTCGAGCGACGTGCTCTCCGTCGCATTGAGGATCGATGAAGGCTGGGCCGAAGCCTCGCTCGATCTGGGTCTCAAACATGCGGAGCACCTGATGGGGCTCGTGGACTCCTGCATGAAGCGTGCAGGCATGCATCCGGAGCAGCTGGACCTGGTCGCGTGCATGCTGGGGCCCGGCTCCTTCACGGGGCTGCGCATCGGGATGGCCACCGCCAAGGGCATGGCGATCGGCCTCGGCAAGCCCTTCGTGGCGGTGCCGACGCTCGATTGCCTCGCCTGGGGCCACGAATGGGCAGCCGGAGTCGTGGTCCCCGTCATGGACGGCAAGAAGGGCCGGCTCTATTCGGCCCTCTACGAGCGGGGACGGCGTACAAGCGGCTGGCTGGATCTTCCCCTTGCGTCACTCCTGGGACTGCTCGATACTTACAACGATGTGCTGATCACCGGACCCGACGCCGAACTGTTGTCTTCGGTGGCGGGGGAACGGAGCGGCTTCCGTATCGATCCACGAGCGGGAACCGGGGCCGCCCGGGCACTTGCCGAGCTGGGCATGCGGCAATTCAGCGAAAAGGGGCCGACACCCGCGGATGCCGGCCCCCTCTATCTTCGCCCGAGCGAGGCCGAAGAATCTGCGGCTGCACGCCGCGCAGCGAGCGGCGAGGTCCAGTAGGAAGAGAGCGACGACGATGGACGAAATCAATCGGGCCGGCCCCTCGGATGAAATCGAGGAGCTGCAGAGCGTCGATGAACTCTCCGATCTTGAGCAGGATGTAAACGGCAAACCGGCGGAGTCCCCCCTCCTCGCCGAGCCGGGGCCGCGCAGCCTTGTCCGCAGCTTCGAGAAGTATCCCGAGCCCTTCGCCCTGATCGACTCCACCCAGAGTTTCGTCTATGTAAATCCCCAGTTCCGGAACTTCCTCAGGAAGTTCGCCTATCCGGAATCGTCCTCCTTCCTGAAGACCTTCAACACCGCCTTCGAGAGCGAGCAGCGCAAGGACTTCCTCGAAGCCCTCGCCAGTCCCGACAGAGGCTATGCGTGGAAGGAGACGGTCTCGCACAAGAATGTGTTCCGCAAGGAAGCGGGCACCGTCGTGACCGAGGTGCACGTGATGCCCTTCTGGTCGGAACGGAACCTCGACACGAGGCCCTCGGCCTATCTGGTCTACCTGGACGACGAGACGGACAAGAACAAGAACTTTCTGAGAATGAATCTCGAATCGCTCCTCCGCGCCTCGCTCCAGAAGGATCGCGACACGGGAAATCATGTCCGGCGCGTCAATTTCTATTCGAAGCGGCTTGCAGAGGCGCTGTACAAGGAACCGCGCTGGCCGCAGGTGGATGCCGACTTCATCGAGAACATCGGATTCCTGGCCGCGATGCACGATGTCGGCAAGATCGGCACGCCGGACGATATCCTGAACAAGGAAGGGCCCCTGGACGAATTCGAGTGGAAGGTCATGAAGGAGCACACGATCAACGGCGCCTATATCCTCTCGAGCTATCCGCAACGGATGGCCAAGGAAATAGCGCTTTCCCATCACGAATGGTGGAATGGCTCGGGATATCCCTACAACCTGGAGGGGACCCAGATACCGCTGGCCGCACGCATCGTCACGCTGGCCGACGTCTATGATGCCCTGCGCATGAAGCGATCCTACAAGGCCCCCTACCCCCACGAGGTCGCCATCCAGAAGATCCGCCAGGAGCGGGGCGTGCACTTCGACCCCGAGCTGGTGGATATAGTTCTCTCGATCGAGCCGGAGTTCAGGGAAATCCACGCCGTGAACGCGGACTAGCCGCCGCGTCCCGCATCCGGGGCGACTTCGGCGGCTGCTCCGATCAGAGATGCTTCAGGTACACTCTCCTGCGCTTGTGCTGGGTGCGCTCGTAGCCCTTCCACAGTCCCTGCACTTCCACGTTGGTCTCGAGCTCCGGATTCGATTCGGCGTACTGGACGCCCTCTTCGATGGCACTCTGGTTCAGTGAAGTCATCATGAAGGCGATCACGCCCCGTGCCTGATACTCCGGCTTGACGGCGACGAGGTACATGTCGATGACCTTTGGATGCCTGAGCGCGAGGAGGAGACGCAGCCACCCGAAGGGGAGGAGGCTGCCCTTCGATTTCTGCAGCGCCTTCGACAGGCTCGGCATGGAGATGCCAAAACCGATCAGCTTGTCCTTGTCGTCAACCAGGAGTTTCATGAAACGAGGGTCGACGAAACCGAGATAGGTCGAGATGTAGTTCTTGACCTGCCGCTCCGTGAGCATCGTCGTGCCGTAGAGATGGGCGTAGGCCTCGTCGAGGATCGCGAAAAGATCGTCGGCGTAGCGACTGAGCAGCTCCTTCTTGCTCTTCCAGGGATACAGATGCACGCCGGAGCGTTTGGCGATGAGGTCCTGCACGCGCAGTACCTTCTCGGGGATGGAATCGGGCACTTTGACCTTGAACTCGATCCAGTCTATGTCCTTGGCGTAGCCCAGCCGTTCGAGGAACTGCGGATAGTAGGGGTGGTTGTAGATGGTCGCGAGCGTGGCGACCTGATCGAAGCCTTCGACCAGCATGCCCTCACGATCGAGGTCGGTGAAACCCAGGGGGCCGTGCACGCCTTCCATGCCCTTGGAGCGCGCCCAATCCTCGACCGTGCGCAGCAGGGCCTCGGCCACCTCGAAGTCATCGATGAAATCGATCCATCCGAAGCGCACGTACTTGTTGCCCCAC
>DATJQN010000115.1:0-23029 GCA_035505775.1 Rectinemataceae bacterium
TAGCGCTCACCCTCCTGTCGGCCCTCAGTTTCGCCCTCTACGGAGTGCTCGGCTCGACGCGAAGTCCCCGTTTTGGCTCGGCGGGAGTGACCTGTCTGAGTTTTGCAGCCGGATCGATCGAACTGCTGGCGCTGATGTTCCTCTCGCGCCTGGGACCGATCCCCGGACTTGCTCGGAGCGCCGGGCTCGGGCTCTTCGCCGACATCCCCATATTGAGCGGCATAGGTCCGGCCAGCCTGCCCGGCCTCCTCTATGTCGGCATCTGCGTGACCGGATTGGGCTATACCGCCTACTTCATGGCCATCGAAGCGAGCTCGGCCTCGACCGCGTCCATCGTGTTCTTCATCAAGCCCGCCCTCGCTCCGATCCTCGCGCTGATCATTCTCGGCGAGTCCCTGACCCTTGCCATGGCCGCGGGCATCGCCTTCATCGTGGCGGGCTCCGCCATAGCCCTTCTCCCGGGACGAAGAGGGGCCGATACTTAGGGCGGAGGTGCGGCATGAAGCGACTGATGATAGCCCTGGGCCTCCTCCTGATGGCCATATCGCCCGCGCTGTCCGAACGATTTGTGTTCATGTACGTCAAGGGCGAGAAGTTCAGGGTGCTTTCCGAAACCGACGAGGACGTGTACATCAATCATCAGCTCCAATATGGGGCCAAGATTCTCAACCGCATTGCCTTCGGGGTAGACGACGCGGCGCCGGATTCCTCGTGGGGACTCCTCTCCGGCAGCTTCGAGACCTCCGAGCAGGGGACGGGCAGCCTCGCCTACGTGATCAGCGAAAGCTATGACTCGAGCTTCAAGCGCGACAGGTTCGGCCACTACGACATCGACGACAAGTACTACATGCCGGTCGTCCGGGACGTTCCGGTATTCCCCGACAAGGACCTGGCAGTCGGCGACACCTGGACGGCCCCGGGCGAGGAGCGCCATGACTTCAGGAGGGGCTTTGGCATCCCCGACCCCTACGCCATTCCCTTCGAGGCGCGCTACAAATACGTCGGGCCGACCCAGGTGGACGGCAAGGACCTGCGAATCGTCACCGTCAGCTACACGATCTTCGCCCACCCGGCGCCGCCGCGGCAGTACAACTCCATCTACCCGGTGCAGATTGCCGGCTTCTCCGAACAGAAGATCTACTGGGATCCTGTCCTCGGTCAGCCGGTGGCCTATGAGGAGCGATTCGACCTGGTATTCGACTGGTCGAACGGCACGAACATCGAGTTTCGCGGGACCGCCGGCTCCAAGGTGATCGAGGCGTCGCCGATGGACAAGGACAAGCTTCAGGCCGAGCTGCAGAAATCGGTCGAGGGACTGCCCAACGTCAGCGTCCAGAAGAGCGACAAGGGCGTGACCATCAGCATCGAGAACATCCAGTTCGAGCCTGACTCCGCGGTTCTGCTCCCGGCGGAGCTCGACAAGCTCGGGCGCATTGCCCAGATTCTGAAGCAGTATCCCGATCGGGACATTCTGGTCGCGGGACATACCGCCCAGGCGGGCTACGCCGCCGGGAGGCAGAAACTGTCGGAGGACCGGGCACGTGCGGTGGTCGACCGCCTGATCCAGCTCGGCGCCCGCACGCCGGAGCAGATCCGGGCGATCGGCTACGGCGACACGATGCCGATAGCGGACAATGCCACCGAGGACGGCCGCGCGAGGAACCGGCGCGTGGAGATCACCATTCTCGAGAACTGAGCGGCGCTCAGGAGGGGCGGGGCCTGAACAGGAGCTCGACTTCCGCTGCCCCGGCCGTCGAAATTCGCAGGCTGCCGCCGAGCTGCTGCGCGAGCACCTCCATGATCTGGGTCGCGAGCCGGGCGAAGCCGTCGCCGGAGGATCCCGTGCCCCCGTCCCGATCGCGGACGAAGACCCGCGCAAGACCATCGGCGGTCCGGCCGACCTCCAGATCGACCTGATGTCCGGCGATCCCTCCGTCGGCGGCATGCCGCTTGTTGATGCCGATCAGGGCCTCGTTGAGGAGGAGCCCGGCCGGAATGGCATCGCCCACGGTAAGGGAAAGCGGATTCAGCGTGGACCTCAGCGCGACTCGTTCGCCCTCCGCGCGATCGAAGAGCCGCATGCCCAGGGATTCCGCGTAGGGACCGAACTCGATGCCGGCGAGGTCCTCCGATTCGTACAGGAGCTCATGGACCATGGCAATCGAGCGGATGCGATCGCCGGCGTCCGCGAGGGCCCGACGCTCGCCCTCGTCCAGGGAGTCCGATTCCTGCAGAGCGATCAGGCTGGTGATGATCTGCAGGTTGTTGTTGACGCGGTGATGCACTTCGCGCAGCAGAATCACCTTCTCTTTCAGGGAAGCCTCGATGCGTTCCTGCTGCTGCACGATCTCGGTGACATCGTGTCCGACCCCCGTGAGTCCCGCGAGACCGCCCTCGGCGTCCAGATTCCTCACGATGCTCCAGTCGATGAGACGCGTGCCGCCATCCCGTGTGGCCATGCCGCAGCGCTCCAGCGGAAGGAGCTCTTCGTCGGCGAGGAGCCGGGAAAAGGGGCAACCCTTCGGGCTGGGGACCATGAAATCGATGAGCGGCCGGCCCTCGAAGTCCCGCCGCTCGCGTCCGCAGAGACGAAGCATGCAGGGGTTGACGTAGCTGACCAGCCCCCTTCTGTCCACGCTGACGGCCGGAAGATCGATGTGTTCGAGAATTTCGCGAAATCCGCGTTCCCGGTCCTTCAATGTCCGTTCGCGTTTTCCGATCTCGCCGATCATCGCATCCAGACTCAGGCCCACGTCGCGGAACTCGACGAAGCCTTCTCCGAAATCCTTGAGCGGCGCATAATCGCCCTGCGAAATGCGGCCGGCCTCCATGGATATGGCGTCCAGGGCATGGGATACCTTCCTGAACCGCGTGCGCCACCATGCCATGCCGGCAATCCCGAACAGGCAGAAAAGGCCCACGAGCTCGCCGAGCACCTCGGCCAGCGGCCGTGTGAACGCATCCGCCGGATACAGCACGAATACGTACCAGTTGGGGTAGGGTATCCTGGCGGAGGACACGAGCCATACCCTGCCGCCATCGCTCAGCTGCTGCACCTCACGCTCGCCGGCATGATTCTTGAGCCTCGGAAAGTCAATCAGGCTCTCGCGCTGCATCACCTTGTCCCAGTCCGGATGCGAGACGAAGATGCCTCGGCCATCGGTCACCCAGACTTCCACGGCCGGAGAGGCGTCTCCGTGCATGCGGGAGGTGAACTGCTCGATCCACTGCAGGTTCAGGTTGCAGATGATGGTCGAGGCGCCCACTGTCGTGCCAAAGCTGAGGGCAGGGTCGTTGTGGCGAAGCGAAATGTAGGAATCGGACCAGCCGATGCCCACCGCTTTGTGGATCCGCTCATAGACCAGCTCGCCCGCCCTCGACATGCCCAGGATTTCCGCGTAGGGGGGAGCCACGGCCTCGACGCGGTCGTCGCTGCCCACGACCTGGATCTCGTCCAGAAAGGGGAACTCGTTGAGCGCCTCGCTGAGATATCGCTCGAGCATGGGGCGCGGGTAGAGATCCCCCCGCCGTACCAGCGCCGATAGGCCCGAAAGGGCATCCGTGGGCCGGGAGAAGAACTCGTCGAATCGGGAGGCAATCGAATTCGCGCTCAGCGCGCTCATGTCCAGAAAGGATTTCCTGATCACCTGATTCAGCGTGAAGAGGCTCCAGAGCCCCGCGAGGAGGAGAGGGATCAGAATGAGAGCGAGATTCCCCGCCAGGTACCGGGAGAGCCGGACGTTCCTGTTCATCTAGTCCAGCCTTTTGAATGCCCCATGATCGATCGTGAACAGGAAGAGGGTCCGCTGGGCTTTGCCGTCGGCGTCGAAGCGTATCGGCCCCTGGAGTCCCGAGAACTCCCGAATGGCTATCACCCGGTCACGGAGCGCCTTCGGAAGCCATGAGGCCGATGAAGCGAGGGCGGCCCTGAGTATGGACGCGGCTTCGTACCCGAACATCGCGGTGAAGCTCGGCTCCTCTCCGTACTCCCGGCGATAGTCCTGCTCGAAGGCCTGTCCCTCAGCTGTCCGATACTCCAGGTCGGCTATGGAGACGGCAATGACACCCTCGACGGCCTTGCCCCCGTTTTGGATCAGATCCAGCGTCAGCGGCCAGGGAGGAAGGAAGAGCCGTGTCCGCTCGCCCTCCCGCTCCAGCTCCTTGGCCATCAGCACCACTTCCGTGCTCGCCGCCACGGCCAACAGCCCGTCCGCATGCGTGGAGCGGATCGCGGCCACAAGGTCGGCATAGGGACTGTCCTTGGTGGAGTCGAAGCGCCGGTCGAAGGCCGGCCTGCACCCGAGCCGCGCGTACTCGGCGACGAAGGCCCGCTCCACGGCGTCCACATAGCTTGCGTTTCGCGAGTCTCCCACAATGCCGACATGGTTCGCGCCGTAACGATCATGGGCGACATGCGCCAGGGCGATCCCATATTCCATCGAGGACATGTTCACCCGGATGAAGAGCGCGTTGGAGCTGCCCGGCACCGGAGTGGATACGGTGGGCGAGATGACCAGGACGCCGTTGTCCATGGCCCAGGGCAGGGCCAGACCCGCGGTCTGGCTGGGCGTTCCGAGCACGATGATCGAACAACCCTCGGCCTTGAGCTCATTGAACACCTCGAGGCAGCGCTGAGCGTCGTTGCGATCGTCCTTGACGAGGAGCCGGAGCCGGGGGATGTGTCCCGGGGCCGCAGCCGGACCCGAGCCGAGGGCCATGAGAAAACCGTTGCGGCAGCCGATGCCGATCGCCGAGGAGGAACCAGTCAGCGGGCCCACGAAGCCCACCGTAACGCTCGGCCGTCCGCAACCCAGGACCGCAGCAGCCGAGACGGCACACGCGAGGAATAGTCGCCTGCCCTGTGATCGCGGCATCCCTGCCTCCCCCCTCAATGGACGCGCATTTCCGCGCCGGCGTCAATAGAAGGTGCTTACCGGGACAGCATCCACTTCTGTCCGATCCACGTGATTGCGTGGATATTCACCGGCTCGACCCTGCCCCTGGGCCGGATGCCACAGGGACCCTCTGCACCGTGCTCAGGGCGCGCGATATTCGAGCCAGCGGACCCTGCCGGCCTGAACCGCGTCGCGCAGGCTGCGCTCCACGCCGCTCAGCGACGAACCGCCCGTCTTGACCTCGACAAAGGCGACTTCCTCGATCTTCCCCGCGGACGCGCCTATGAAAGCGATGAAGTCCACGGGCTTTCCGATGAACCGCAGTTCGGTGGGATCGAAGGGGAAGCCGGGGAGATAGGGCGCGAGCTGCTCGCTCATCTGACCGCCGAGCACCGCCCGGGACCGCCTGACCGCGTCCCCGCGCTCGGCCGCGAGGCGGTCGGGCAGATCCCGCTCGGCCTCGAGCCGGCCCGAGCGTCTGCCGGCCCGATACCCGAGGACCAAACCGAATGCGACAACCAGCACGAAGACCAGGAAGCAGAGGGCCAGAAGCCAGACTCCGTCCGGCCGGAGCGTAAAGTACTCGGGACTCATGGCATCCGAGCATAGTCTGCCGCCGAAGGCGCGTCGAGGCGGCCGCACTGCTGACTAATGCGGGGCTCCCGGCCTATACTGCCGCGATGTCCTTTCTTCCCGCTCTGCCCACCGATCTCGCGGCCCGCGGCCTCCTCCCCGGCGAACTTGACGTCGTGATCGTGACGGGCGATGCCTATGTAGACCACTCCTCCTTCGGGGCCGCCCTCATCGCGCGACTGGTGGAAGCCGAAGGCTACCGGGTCGGCATAATTGCCCGTCCCGACCCCGACGACGTGGAAGCCTTCCGCCTCCTCGGCCGGCCACGTCTGGCCTTCCTCGTGACCGCCGGCGCCCTCGACTCGATGGTCTCGTCCTACACCGCCAATCGGAAGCCGCGGAGCGAGGACGCCTATGCCCCCGGCGGGCGCGCCGACCTCTGCCTCCGCGGCGACGCCTCACTGGGAATCGGCGTCCGGGCCCGGCGGCAGGCGCGCCCCGACCGCGCGCTGATAGTCTATGCTACCAGGTGCCGTGAGGCCTTCAAGGCCGTCCCGGTGATCGTCGGCGGCCTCGAGGCCTCGCTCCGCCGCCTCTCGCACTACGACTACTGGTCCGACTCCCTCCGCCGTTCCATTCTTCTCGACAGCAAGGCGGACATCCTCGTGTACGGCATGGGCGAGCGAGCCGTGCTCGAGATCATGGGCCGCCTGGCCGGCGGCGCCGGACCGGAGGGACTGCGCGGCATTCGCGGTACTGCGTGGCGCAGCTCGTCCCCGCCCGAGCTCCCCGGATCGGTGTCGCTGCCCTCGTTCGAGGAGGCCGCCGCGGACCGCCGGGTCTTTGCCGACTCCTTCGCCCTCCAGTACCGCAACACGGACCCTCACAGCGCCGCCGCCCTCGTCGAGGAAGCAGGCGGCCGCTGGGTGATTCAGGAGCCGCCTGCCTTTCCCCTGGACGGAACCGAGCTCGACCGCGTCTACGATCTGCCCTTCGAACGCGACGCGCATCCGATGTACGGCCCCTACGGCGGTGTCCCCGGGCTGTCGGAAGTGCGCTTTTCCCTCGTCTCCAGCCGCGGGTGCTTCGGCGCCTGCTCCTTCTGCTCGCTGACCTTCCATCAAGGCCGGGCGGTCTCCGCCCGGAGTCACGAGTCGATCGTCCGTGAGGCGCGTATCCTCTGCGGGCTTCCGGGTTTCAAGGGTTACATCAATGACGTCGGCGGGCCTACGGCGAATTTCCGACGGAGCGCCTGCGACAAGATGGACCGGGAGGGAGCCTGCCTCGACAGACGCTGTCTGGCGCCCGAACCCTGTCCCGCCCTCCGGACCGGGCACGAAGACTACCTCCGGCTCCTCCGGGCCCTGGCCGAGCTGCCCACGATCAAGAAGGTCTTCATACGGTCGGGAATACGGTACGACTTTCTGATGCTCGACCCCGACGAAACCTTCTTTCATGAACTCGTGGAGCGGCACGTCTCGGGGCAGCTCAAGGTGGCACCTGAGCACGTGTCCGACAAGGTCCTGGCCCTCATGGGCAAGCCCCCACGGGCGGTCTACGATGCCTTTTCGCGGCGCTACGCCGACCTTAACCGCGAGCTGGGACTGAAGCAGTATCTCGTACCCTACTTCATTTCCGCGCACCCCGGCTCGGGACTGGACGAGGCGATAGAGCTGGCCGAGTACCTCCGCGACTCGGGTTTCGTGCCGGACCAGGTCCAGGACTTCTATCCCACGCCGGGGACGCTCTCGACGGCGATCTACTGGACAGGGATCGATCCCCTGACAAAAACCCCCGTCACGGTGGCCCGGGGCGAACGCGAGCGGGCCATGCAGCGGGCGCTGCTGCAGTACAAAAAACCCGAGAATCGGGAACTCGTCCGGGAAGCCCTGCAGCGTGCGGGCCGCACCGACCTCATAGGTCCCGGTCCCCGCTGCCTGATTCGCTGAGCGCAGCTCCGGTATCGGACCGGCTCTCCGGTCTTGCTTCCTCGCCGTAAGACCCGTAGTATTTGATATCCTTCCTCGTCGGAGCCTACATGCGGGCGTGGGGACTCAAACCCCGAGTGCTGCTGTTTGCGGTGGTCATCTTCCTCTGCACCGGCCTCGTGTCCTTTGCGCTCTTCGTGGCTGCCTCACGGTCGATCGTGGAGGACCTCGGCACCCGCTTCGCCGAGACGAACATCAGGCTCGCGAAGAGCCGCATCCAGGGCGAGATCGAGCGGGAATCGGCCCTGTCGCTGAGCCTCGCCCATTCGCCCGTGCTACGGCAGTGGATACTCGACGAGTCGGACGCGGCCAAGCGGCGCCTTGCGATGGCGGAACTGGAGAGCTATCGCTCGGTCTTCAAGGACGCCAATTACTTCGTGGCCATCGCCTCCTCCCGTCACTACTACAATCAGCCGGCCACGGGCGGTCTGACCCTCGCCACGCTCGACCCCGCACGGGCCTCGGATCACTGGTTCTTCGACAGCCTCGCTTCAGTCCACGACTGTGCGCTCAACCTCGATTACAACCCCTACATTCGGGCCACCAAGGTCTGGATCAACTGCGCCGTCAACGAAGGCGACCGGACCGTGGCCCTCACGGGGACGGGGCTGGACATCTCCGGCCTCGTGTCGGGGCTGACCGCCCGACGCAACGGGAACCTGTCCCTGATGCTGCTCGATGCCTCGGGCAACATCACCGCCCATCCGGATCTCGATATCATGGAGCGCAACGCGCGAGCCTGGAACTCGGGTGGCCGCAAGGTCAACGTCGCCGATCTCGCCCAGAGCCCCGCGGACCGGGATGCGGTCGAGCGCCTGATCCGCGGGCTCTCCGGCGCTCCGGATGACGTACGGAGTGCCCGGATAGCCATCGGAAACGGAACGGCGCTGGTCGCGGCTTCCTACCTTCCCGGCATCGACTGGATCATCCTTGCGAGCGTCGACGTGAAGGCCATGGTCGATCTGCGGTCGCTTGCCCTCATCCCGCTCGCCTTCCTCGCCGCGCTCATCCTTTCACTCGCGGCCCTGACGCTGTTTGCCGATCGATTCCTCCTCGAGCCCCTTGCAGCCCTCTCCCGGGCGGCCGGGGAGATAGCCAGGGGAAACTACTCGATCTCCCTCCCTTCCTCCGGTGTCGGTGAGATCGGGACGCTCGCCCGCTCCTTCGGCTCCATGGCCGACGACGTGCGCGCCTTCACCGGGAGTCTCGAGCGCCGCGTGGAAGAGAGGACGGCGGAGCTGGCCGTCGCCAATCGCCGCATGCTGGCCGACCTGGACTACGCCTACATAGTGCAGCGGTCGATCCTTCCCCGGGACGAAACCTTCCGCCGACGCCTGCCGGACAGCTTCGTCCTCTACCGGCCGCGCGACCGGGTCGGCGGCGACTTCTACTTCTTCCACGACCGCGGAGAGCAGTTCTTCGTGGGCCTGGCCGACTGCACGGGTCACGGCGTGTCCGGCGCCCTCATGACCATGTTTGCCGAGGGTATTCTCGAACCCCTGCTCGTGGCCCCCGATGATCCCGAACCCGCGGCGATCATCGAAGAGCTTCGTCACCGTCTGCGCGCCGGCCTTGCGAGCCAGTCACAGGGGCTCGAGGGGGAGCGCGGAGTGGACATCGGCCTGTGCCTGGTCTCGCCCGCCTCGGCCCGTCTCGACTACGCCGCGGCGGGTATGGAGCTCTTCGTCGCCAGGGAGGGGAAAGTCGAGCGGATCCGTTCGCCCAGGCGCAGCCCGACTCCTCTGACCGCCCGTTTCCCTCTCTCCGGATCGGACTTCTACCTGTGCAGCGACGGGTTCCTCGACCAGGGTGGCGGGGCACATGGCTTCGGCTACGGGGCCGCTTCCTTCATGGACCTCGTCCGCGGCGCTTCGGCCCTGCCCTGGCCCGGACGTCGCGCGCACTTCGAAGCCGCTCTGGACTCGTGGCGCGGCGCGGAAGCGCAGCGCGACGACATCTCCGTGGTCGCGTTTGCCGTGACGCCAGGAGTTGCACGATGAGCGATGGCTTCGACCTGTACCGCCTTCGCATGAGTCTGATGGAGGACGACATCCTCATCTGTTTCAACGGCCCCTTCTCGCACAGCATCATCGAAGAAATAGGACTTGCGATCCGCAGCTACCTCGAAAGCGGCGAGACGCCTCCCTCGGCCAGCACCGACGTCTTCGCGGTGTTCGTGGAACTTGCGCAGAATGTCCAGGCATACGCCGACCGGCTGAAGGGTGTAGCGGGACTCCGCGCCTTCGACGCCGGCACCCTCGTCATCGGGCGGACCGACGCCCGCTTCTTCGTGAGTGCGGGCAACGTCGTGGCCCGCGCCGACATGGAGCCGCTCGCCGCGCGGCTGGAAGCGCTCCGCGGACTGGACAAGGACGGCCTGAAGCGCCTGTACAAGGAGCGGCTCCGGGCCCCTCGTGCGAGCGAGGGCGGGGCCGGGCTGGGGCTCATCGACGTCGCCCGAAGGGCCTCCGAGCCCCTTCGCTACCGCGCGAGCGAGATCGACGATCGGCATCTTTTCTTCAGCCTTACCGTTCTGGTATAGGAGAGGTGAACCATGGACAACCTGATCATCGAGGCGAGCACCTCCTCTCCTCGCGTCCGGCTGGACGCGGAAAGCGGGATCGCGGAATTTGGCGGCGAGTCCTACCCGGAGAACGCTTTCGATTTCTACGAACCGATCAGTCTCTGGTTTCGCCGCTTCATCGCGGAGAGCAGCGCCGCACTTCGACTCCAGATCCGGCTCAGCTACCTGAATACGAGCAGCACCAAGTGCCTTGTCGACATACTCGATGAGCTCGATGAAGCCTACGGCAAGGGTCGGGACGTCCGGGTAAGCTGGTATTGCGACCGGAGGAACGAGCGGGCGCAGGAATCTGCCCAGGAGTTCGGCGAGGATATCGACATGCCCTTCGAGGTGCTGCTGGAGGAGGGCGCGTCATGAGCACCGAGCGCGAGAGCGAGGCTCAGGACCCCGGCCTGGCCGAGATACGCTCCGTCCTCGAGGATGCCGATCTCGCGGGCGATCCCCTCCTCCCCCGATACCGCTCCCTCGCGGTGCGCTACACGAAAATGTTCCGCAGTTTTATGAAGACCCTCCGTATCAGCGATCGCTATCAGCTCCGGCTCAAGGAGCTCAACGAGAACCTGGACGAGGCCATGCGGACGGACTATCTGACGGGGCTGCTCAACCGACGCGCCTTTTTCGACCGCAGCTCCGCCGAGCTCTCCCGGGCCCGGCGGCACGGTCGCTCGATCTGCGCGATCATGGCGGACATCGACGAGTTCAAGAACGTGAACGACCGGTACGGCCATGCCGCCGGCGATGAAGTCCTTAGGACGATGGCGCGCCTGATCCTGTCCTGCTTCCGGCACGAGGACATCTGCGTGCGCTGGGGGGGAGAGGAGTTCCTGATCGTGCTTCCCGACACCGACATACTCGGCGCAGCCGTCGCCGCCGAGAAGCTTCGCTCACTGGTCGCCTCCACCGCGACCATGTACGACAATCACGCGATTCGCGTGACCATCAGCGCCGGGTCGGCGGAGAATCGGGGAGAGGAGATCGATCTGACCATCAAGAACGCCGACGAAGCCCTTCTCGAAGCGAAGGCGCTCGGCCGCGACCGCAGCGTCGCCCGGAGCCCGAAGGTCTAGCCGATCGTCTCCACGCGCATCATGTTGGTGGTCCCCTGCTTGGCCAGCGGCAGTCCGGCGACGAAGACGACCCGGTCACCCGAGCGGAGCGCGCCGGCGTACGTGCAGGTGTCGATCGTCTCCGCCACGAGGGCGTCGAGACTCTCTATCGGTCCGGCGAGCAGGAAGGGGTACACGCCCCAGTTCATGGCAAGCTGGTGGTAGACCATCTCGTCCTTCATGAAGGCGAATATCGGCATGCTCGGCCGGAGCCGGGAAATCAGACGGGCCGCGTGCCCGGTCTCCGTGAGGACGACGATGCCCGCGGCCTTGCACTCGTAGGCCACCGAGACCGCGTTGTACGACATGATGGTGGGCAGGTCTCCGACCCTCACCTCGGGCGGCATCCGGCGATGATAGTCGGCGTAGTCGAAGGTGGACTCCACCTCCCTGATGATGGCGCACATCGTCTGTACGACCTTGACCGGATAGCGCCCCATCGCCGTCTCCCCGGAGAGCATCACCGCGCTCGTCGAGTCGAAGCAGGCGTTGGCGACATCGCTCGCTTCAGCCCTGGTGGGCATCGGGCTCTCGATCATCGACTCGAGCATCTGCGTGGCGGTGATGACGGGCTTGGCCGCAAGATATCCGGTGCGGATCAGCCGCTTCTGGGCGATGGGCACCTTCTCGATCGCAATCTCCACCCCCATGTCCCCGCGCGCCACCATGATACCGTCCGCCGCCGCCACGATCTCGTCGGCGTTCGCGAGTCCCTTGGCGCTCTCGATCTTGCCGATGAGCTTGCAGGCGCTTTTCCTTCCCGAGGCGGTCTTGCAGCGCTGGACCAGCCTCCGCACCTCCTCGATGTCCGTCGCTTCGCGGACAAAGGAAAGGGCGATGTATTCGACCTCCTGCTCGACCGCAAAGGTTATGTCCCGGATATCCTTGTCCGAGAGAAAGGGAATGGGATAGTCGACATGCGGAATGGTGAGATGGGCCTTGGGGCGGAGCGCGCCGGGATTGCCGATACGCACTGAAACGACACCCTCGCCTTTCGCGACCACTTCGCCGCTGAAATAGCCGTCCATGAGGAGCACCCTCTGGCCGATCGAGCACAGACTGTCGATCACGGGGAGGTTGGTGTAGATGCGCAGCGGTTCGGGTGAGACGAGAGTCTCAATGCCGTCCGGGGGACGCGACTCGATGGTCAGCACCGTGCCGGCTTCGAGCGGCAGCGCCTCCGAGTACCCGTAGACGCGGACTGCCGGCCCCTTGATGTCGGCCATGATCGCCGCGGGACGCTTCAGTTCCGCGCGCGCCGCCCTGACCATCGCGATGGCGGAGCGCGCCTCCTCGGCCGACTTGTGCGAGAAGTTGAGCCGAAAGACGTTCACCCCCTCTGCCAGGAGTGTCCGAATCGTCTCTGGCGTTTCGGAGGCCGGTCCGAGCGTGGCGACGATCTTCGTCCGTTTGTCGAGCATGTCCATGGGACTTTCTCCTTGCCTGCTGCGTACCCTAATAGTAGCGTCGCCCGACCTGCCATGCATAGAAGCGATCCCTGCCGATCGGGCAACGCCGTTGACCCCGACCGGGATATATCGTATGAATAGTTGTTCATATGTCGTCGGACAGGAGAAAACGATGATCCCCTCACAGACTGTGAAGGCTCCCGCAGACAGGTCAGGCCGGCGCGTGTCACGGAGATGGACAGAGCCCCTGGGTGGGACGGCGGCACGGCTGGCGTCAATCGCGCGGAGCATGCCCGAAGAGGAGTCGCTGTGCGCACAGGCGGAACTCATGAAAGTCCTCGGGGACTCCGGAAGGCTGCGGATTCTGTTCGCCCTCGCCAAGGCCGAGCTGTGCGTGCGCGATCTCGAGGAGCTCCTCGGCGCGAGCCAATCTCTCCTCAGCCACCACCTTGCCACGTTGCGGGCCGCGGGACTGGTCAAGGGTCGCAGGGAGGGCAGGGCGATCCACTATTCCCTGGATGACTCGCATGTCGGGGCGCTCTTGCTCCTTGGCTACGAACATGCACGCGAGCGGAAGTCATGAGCCGGGGCGAGCCGAGCTGCGCCGACCTCGATTGCCCCGGCTGTCGGCGATCCCCGCCTCCGACGGTCGAATCCGGGCCGCGACCATCCTCTGAGTCGGCGGCAGTCCGCGCTGAGCTCGCGGTCCTGATACTGGCTTCGTTACTGGCCGCCCTATCCTTCCTGCCGAACCTGTCCGCCCTTCCCTCGCGCCTGCTCCTTGCAGCCGCCTATCTCCTTGGAGGGACGAAAGTGCTGCTTGGCGCGGCCCGCTCCATGGCGGGCGGCAGAGTCTTCGGCGAACTTACCCTGATGTCGGTCGCGACGATAGGCGCCCTCGCCATCGGCTACTACGAGGAAGCGGTTGCGGTCATGGTGCTCTACCGCTTTGGCGAGCTGCTCCAGGACGCGGCCATGAGGCGGAGCCGGGCGTCGATCTCCTCCCTGCTCGGCCTGAATCCCGAAACGGTGCGGGTCAGAAGGGGCGAGAGGTGGGTCGAAATGTCCCCGGACCTCGTCTGCGAAGGCGACGAGCTTCTGTTCCTGCCCGGCGAGCGTATCGCGCTCGACGGCAGAATCGTCGATGGCGAGGCCTTCCTCGACTGCTCCGTTCTCACCGGCGAGTCGAAGCCCCGTCCCGTGCTGGCCGGGTCGGAAATCCTGGCCGGCTGTCTCAGCCTCGATGGGGCATTGCGGATCGAGGTGCTCCGTCCCGCCTCGGAGTCGGCGGTGGCCCGGATCGCCCGCCTCGTCGAGGAAGCAGCCGGAAGAAAGGCTCGAACCGAGCGCTGGGTGAGTCGCTTCGCCTCGGTATACACCCCCATCGTCGTGGGCCTGGCGGCGGGCGTGGCCATCCTCCCGCCGCTCCTCCTTCCCGGGCAGCACTTCACGACCTGGCTGTATCGGGCCCTGGTGATGCTGGTGATATCCTGTCCCTGCGCACTCGTTCTCAGCGTCCCTCTCGCCTATTTCTGCGGGCTGGGTGCGTGCGCGCGGCGGGGCATCATCGTGAAGGGCGCCCAGACTCTCGAGGCACTGGCCGCGGTAAGCACCCTCGTTTTCGACAAGACGGGCACCCTGACCGAGGGGAGCTTCAGGGTGGTGGACATGAGGCCCGTCGCCGGGCGCGGCGAAGAGGAGCTTCTGGGGCTGGCCGCCGCCGCGGAATCCCTCTCCACTCATCCGATGGCCGTTTCCATCCGCGCAGCGGCAGCTTCCCGCGGCCTGTCTATCGGCATGGAGGACGAGGTTTCCGAATACCGCGAATATCCGGGCGAGGGAGTCGTGGCGAGGCTCGGCGGACGCCGCATCGTCGCCGGAAACGACCGCCTGCTCCACAGGGAGTCCGTGGCCCACGACTCCTGCGAGCCCGATGGCTCCGCGGTCAACGTTGCGCTTGATTCGCTCTTTGTCGGAACGATCCTGCTGGGTGATCAGGTCAAGGACGACGCCGAAGCCTCCGTCCGGGCCCTGCGCAGGCTAGCCGTGCGGCGCATCGCCCTGCTTACCGGCGACGCTGCCTGCTCCGCCGGACCGGTGGCGGAACAGCTGGGCATCGCTGAACTGCACGCCGACCTCCTCCCCGAGGACAAGCTCAGGCATCTGCTTCGCATGGTCGAGGAGACGCGCGCGGAAGGTGGGCTTACCGCCTTCGTCGGCGACGGCATCAACGACGCTCCGGTCATCTCGGCCGCCGACGTCGGCATCGCCATGGGCTCAGGGTCGGAGATCTCGATACAGAGCGCGGATGCCGTGCTGGTGACCGACGAGCCCTCCCGCGTCGCGGAGGCACTGGCGCAGTCACGGCGCACTCGGGGCATCGTGATCCAGGATCTCGGCTTCGCCCTGGCCGCCAAGCTGGTCCTCCTTACACTTGGGGCGATCGGTGCGGCCGGAATGTGGCTTGCCGTGGTCGGCGATGTCGGGGTGGCGCTCGCGGCCGTCGCCAACTCGCTGCGAGCGCTGAGACCCGTGGCGCTGCCGGCTGCAGCCCGGCCGGTGGCGCTGCAGGCCCTTAGCCCGTCCCTCCGCGGGCCCAGCGATCGAGAATCTCCCTGAGGCTGGCCGAGCCGACGGGTTTCTGGACGAAACCGTCGAATCCAGCCTGTCCTATGGACGGGCTGTCGTCCGAGCCGGACAGCGCGATGATCGGACTGCGCGGCCGCCCTCGCCTGCGTTCAATGTCGCGCATCGCGCCGGCGGCCATGTACCCGTCCGATCCCGGCATCGAGAGGTCGAGCAGTACCAGGTCGAAGGCCCCGTCGCGCTCAAAACGCTCCACGGCCTCAGCCCCGTCACGGGCGGTCACGACCTCCGCCGAGAGCCGCTCGAGGAGACGGCGGATGATCTCGCGGTTCTGCGTATCGTCCTCGGCCACGAGTATGCGCATTCAGGCCCGGCCTCCCGGCCCGCCCGCATCCGGATTCCCGGCATCGGAGCCGAGCTCGGTCCGCAGCTGTTCCCAGACCGCCGCGAGGCGGGTTGCTCGGCTCAGGGCCACGCTCCGGTCCTCGTCGTTCAGCGCGAGCACCAGACGGTGCAGGGAGATGGCGGCCCGGTCCGCTCCGAGGCGTACGAACAGGGCGTCAAGGTCGCGGGCCGTCTGGCGGAGAGCCTCGGTCTCCCCCCCGCTGGCCGCGCTCTTGAGCGATTGAAGCAACCGGGGCACCTCGTCCTCGGCAAGCGAGAGTGAGGATCCCGCCTCCCTTCCCCTTCCCGTCCAGCGTGCGCGATACAGGGAGGAGTCGAGACTCTCGCGCCGGTCCACTGCCTCGTCGATCCGTTCCAGGAGCTTGGCAACATCGACCGGCTTGGCGAAGACGGCATCGAAGTCCACTCCGGAGCGCGAGACTTCTTCAGGATCGAAGGCTGTCAGCGCGATGAGCGGAAGAGCGGGATCGTAGCGATTGCCGGCATAGGACCTGACCTTGCGACCGAGCTCGATCCCGCTCATGCCCGGCATCTGTATGTCCAGGATGGCGGCGTCCGGCGGTCGCTGCTCCAGTACCGACAGGGCCTCGGCACCGCTCGCCGCGGTGTCGGGTCGATGTCCGGCGTTGGAGAGGATGGTGGCCATGTATTCCAGGTTCACCTCGTTGTCATCCACCACAAGGAGCCGATAGGCCCGCCGCATGCCGCTTCGATGGGACTCGGGAACCATCGGCTCCCCGACGGGCACAAGGATGGTGAAGGCCGAGCCCTTGCCCCGCTCGCTCTGGATGCGGATCTCTCCGCCGAGGGCCCGCACGATGTTACGTGCGAGGGAAAGACCGATGCCGGCGCCACCGCGCTTGGTGTAGGGCGAGGCAAGCTGGACGAATGGCGAGAATATTCTGCCCTGGTCCTCTGCGGCGATCCCCTCCCCGCTGTCGACCACGCTGAGCAGGAGGTAGGGGACGTTCCCCTCGCGTCGCTCGAGAGCCGCTTCAACCCGTATGAAGCCCTTTTCGGTGAAGGACAGTGCGTTGTCGAGCACCGCGACAAAGGCACGCTCCAGGCGATCGGGATCGGAGAGCAGTGTCTCCTCCGGGACCGCGGAGAGCGTGAAATCGAGGCCCTTTTCCTCCGCACGTTTCCGATATGGCTCGCAGGCCCGGCCAAGCCAGGCAGGCAGCGGGAAGGCGTACTTGCGCACGGTCCCCGTCCCCGTCTCGAAGCGGACAAAGTCCAGGATGTCCCCGAGCACCTCGAGCAGACCCTGGGCACTTGCGATGATGGCCGAGGCGCGCCGTTCGGGCTCCGGCCCGCCCATCTCGATCAGGCGGGCCGCGGCCAGTACGCTCGCGACAGGGCTCTTGAGCTCATGACTCATCGAGGCCAGGAAGTCGCTCTTGGCCCGGTTGGCGCGCTCCGCCTCGTCGCGGGCCATGGTGACGACTTCCTCCATCGCCTTGCGTTGGCTGATATCCTCGCAGATCAGGATCGCGTGAGTGATGCCGCCCGAGGGCGAGCGGACCGGCGATGCGTGGATTGCGCTCCAGATCCCCTCCGCCGTGGCTCGATCCTGCGCTGCCGCCGCGCCGGCCGTCGATGCGCCGGCCGATGGCCGCATGCGGAGCCGTACCTCATCCCGCACATCGAAGCCGTCGCGGACGAGTGAACGCAGCTCCTCGGCGCGTGTCTCGGAGAGATCGAAGAACGAGTAGAGTTGCGCCCCCACCACCTCCTGCGGCGACAGACCGGAAATCCGGAAGAAAGCCGGATTTACGTATTCCACAGTGAAAGCCCGGTCCGCGACCAGGACGCCGGCTGAAAGCTGATCGACCGCCTGGTAGAGCTTCCTGAGCATCTCCTCGGACTTGCGCCGGAGCGTGATGTCGCGAATGACGCCCACCGAACCGACGAAGGAAGGGGATCCCTCCCGCCGGCTGTATTCTCCGGCGGCCGTCACCTCGCCGTAGGAGATGACCGTGACTATCATGTCGTCGCTTCCCGACCTCGTCCCCGGCTTTTTGCGAAGTCGCACTTCGAGATTCTCGGTCCTGCGGTCTATCGCCCGGCGCTCGTTGAAGAGCTTGGGACTGAGCGCCGGTCCCGTACGAGAGCCCCGGAAGAGCTCGAGCACGCGGCTTCTGTCCACGACCGAGGCGTCTTCCTCGTGGAGAAGGACGGAGAAATGCTTTCCGACAAGATCGGCAGGATCGTAGCCCAGGAGCCGGACCGAATTGTTGATGAAGGTGAATCGCCCATCCGCATCGAGCTCGTACACAATATCGGGCAGGGAATGGACGAGGTCCTCGTAGCGACGCTCTAGGGCCGTGAACTTCCCCACAAAGCGTCTCTTGAGCGCGGAGAGGGCCCTGAAATAGCCGATTAAATTACTCTCCCAACCACTGTCCCCACGCAGCACATAGTCGAAAGCGCCCGACTCAAGGATTGCGGCGGCTCCGCCCTCTTTGGATGGGGGGAGTATGATGATGACGAGGTATGACCTCGGCGGCAGTGGCAGGAGGTCTCGAACGGCCATCCAGCGGTCCGAATCGATGAGGAGGAAGTCCGCCGACTTGTCCCGAACTGCCCAGTCGAGAGCTTCCGCGCTCTCGACTCCCTCCGTCGCCTCATCGAAGGCGTAGACCGGCTCGAGACCGGCCCTGCGGACGGCATCGGCAAGGGCGTCGCGCTCGATGCCGTCGCCGGTTTCTATGAGCACGGCCGGAGTACCATCGTTGTCCATGCGTACTAGTCTGGACGTATCGCGCCGATAATCAAGCCCGGCGAGCGTCCGGAACCGCGATCAACGGCAGATGCGGGACTATCGTATCGGTCCGATCCTCGACGGCGGCCAGATCCTGAACATCGCGAAACCTTCGATGAAGCGCCGGTCCAGGGCGAAGGGTTCCATGTTCGAGATGTAGGTCACCGAATTGGGATCGCTGGCGTCCAGGAGGCGCTCCGCCGGACGCTCGTCGCGGAAGCGGAAGTCCAGGGAATTGTAGCGGTTGTCCCCCATCGCGAAGTACTCGTGGGGCCCGAGATAGGCGGAGCCGGAGGGGAACTCCGGGAAATTGCGGAAATCGTAGAGGCTCAGATATGCGGCGAGATCACCGGCCTCGGCCTTCAGCGATGTGCGATTCTTGTCCGCGAGGAAGTCCTCGATCTTCGCACCCGCGGCCATCAACTGGATGTCGCGCTCGATCCTCGACAGGAGATTGGTTTTGAGAAACAGATCGAAGATGCGCGTACCCCAGACGTAACCGTTGACGTCGGAGCCGAGCGCGGGAGGCGGAAGGCTGAACTGCATCAGTTGACTGCGCAGCTCCTGCGACCTGGCCAGCGCCAGGGCGAGCGGAAGATCCTCATCGGCCTCGCCGAGGCCGGTGTGGGAAAACACGGTGAGCGATCGGGCGCCGCCTGCGGCCTGCGAGACGAGGTTGTCCCGGGCACTGATCACAAGCTGGTTGAGCCGTGGCAGTTCGTGCTGCTCGAACTGCGTGATCGCCGGACCGCTCCGTTCGATATCCTGCCGGATCCGCGCGGCCAGGGCGGACACGTCCGAGGCGAGAGCCAGGGGATCGGCGTTGCGCTTGCGCTCGTCGATGGCGCCCAGCACCTTCCTGGCGGCTTCGTCGACGCGGATCGTGGCAATCCGCGCGCGCACCGAATCCGGTTCCTTCCACAGATCGATCCGGGCGAAGGCGCGGTCGGCGGCGAGGGGAGCGAAGCCGCTGTCGCCCTTCCTTTTGACGTAGAGCACGTCGTCCACCATCATCAGCTTCTCGCCGGGAAGTCCCACGACCCGCTTGACCAGCGGATCGGCCTTGGGAGTTCCGTCGGGGAGGGTGTCGATGTTCACAGCCGTGAAGGTGACCATGGCAACGAGCTGCGAAAGGTACTTTTTCAGATCGACCCGGTGATTCTCGGGATACCGGGGATTGGCTATCGTGACGACGTCTCCGCGCTGCGGAGCTCTGAGGAAGGGAAGCCGCCAGTCCGTGAGCGGAATGCGCGGGCCGGCCAGGAACTTGGAGGTGAAGGGACGATCTCCCGAGAGAAACACGGGAACCATCGATTCGGAGGGAACCACGTAGAGCTGGAAGATGAAGATATTCACGAGAATGACCGCGATGGCCGCAAAGGCGAGGGCGTCGACCCACTCGAGGATGACCCCGATCGCTCCCTTCTTGCGCTCGCTCCGATGCTTGCGGAGCAGGGCCCGGTCCTCGAGCTCCTGCTGGGTGATGAGGCCGAGAGCGGCATGGATGGAGGGGCGCGAGGCTACGAAGAAGAACGCCAGTCCGAAGACGAGACAGACGATGGCGAGAATGAACAGTACGGCGACTCTGCCCGACCCGATGATTCCCAGATTGGACCAGCCGACGCGGGGAAGGGCGGCCGCCACATACTGCGCGACCAGTCCGTAGCCCATGAACTTCTTGAATGCCGGAAAGAGCGTCGTTCGACCGTCTCTGTATATCGCCGAGAGGAAAGCGAGCTCCCCACCGACGAGCGCCAGCGTGACGAGCAGATAGGCGGCGTAGAGGCCGTTGAATGCGGGGCAGCCGGTGAGCAGCGCCGATACGATGACCGCGGCGGCCCACGCGAGGGCCAACACGGCGGGAATCCGCGCGACCTTCCCGCTGCTCTGTCTGGCGGGAAGAGCATTCCTTCCCTTGGCCGTCGATGGCTTATGGTTTCGCTTCATGAGAGCACACTATCCCGCGACTGGCCCCGAGGGTCAAGCGCGAATCCTTAAAACGTGAAGGTCCTGCCCTCCCGGGCCATTTCGATCTCCAGCGGCGTCTTGCCCCGAATCCTTTCCTGGTAGAAGAGCTCGAGTTCCTGCAGCTCGGCGTCCGTCCGATTGGGATCGTGGTGAAACAGCACGAGCCGGCGTATCCGGGCCTTGTGGGCGACGTTTATCGCATATTCATACGATGAGTGACCCCAGCCGATCTTCCCGGCGCTGTATTCCTTGGCCGTGTACTGCGTGTCGTGTATCAGGAGGTCGGCGCCCTGGCAGAAACGGAGCAGCTTTTCGTTCTCCTCCCGGGCCGCCTCTTCCCCCTCCCGTGCGGCATCCTCGTCGTAGTCGGGGTCGGCCGGGTTCGTGGGGAAGACGTTGGTGAAGGGCTCGTTGTCATAGGCGGTGACGAAGGCGACGCCCCGATACTCGATTCGGTAGCCCAGGCAGAGTATCGGATGGTTCAGGTATTTGGTCGTCACGAAGATTCCGTCACCCAGGTCGAGGGTCGTTTCCTTGATCTGCTCGTACTCGATTTTGGCGGACAGCTCCTCCTGACGGACCGGCCAGTACCGGTAGGAAAGCTGCGAGCCGATCACTTTCTCGAGACTGTCGTCCTCGTAGCTGATGGGGCCCCGTATCCGCAACGTGGTGCCGGGCACGTAGATCGGCGTGAACATCGGAAAGCCCATTATGTGATCCCAGTGCGTGTGCGTGATGAAGATGTCGGCGGAGATCGGCCCCTTTCGGATATCCTCACGCATGAGTTTGTCGCCGAGCTGGCGGATGCCCGAGCCGGCGTCGATGATGATGAGCCGGTTGTCGCAGCGAACTTCGAGGCAGGAGGTGTTGCCGCCGAAGATGACCGTGTCCGGTCCCGGTGTGGGCATCGAGCCGCGGTCGCCCCAAATCTTCACGCTGAACATGCGGACCTCCGAAGCGGGCCTCGGGCCGGCTGCCGACAGGGCTGCATCCGCCGCTGTCGGCGCCCTCCTAGCCACCAAGCTTGAGAAACACCTTCGCCTTTTCTATTTCGGCATTGACCGGCTCCTCGAGCTCTTCGAGGATGGACTTGTCGACCCCGAGCAGCTCGTAGACTTCCTGGGCCGGCCTTTCCGGATAGAGGTTGCCCGAGAACCCGATGCCTTCGCGGTCCGCGAAGAAATTGGCGACCGCGACCGTGCGGAGAATGTCGCCGTTGGCGCCGCCGTAGTTGGCCAGGTCGTGGTGCCAGGCGATGGTGTCGGCTATCGCGCCCGTCAGTCGCCAGCTCTCGGCGACGATCTTGCCGGATTCGCAGTGATCGACATTCAGGATCCGCCGTTCCGCCGCGAAGAGCGAGAGCCCCTCCCGGTCGGCCAGGGACATCGTCCGGATGTAGTCGTCGGCGAGCGCATTGTTCAGGGGAATCTTGCCGATGTCGTGCAGAAGCCCCGCCGCGAAGTATTCCTCCACGGATTTGGCGTCTATGCCGCGTCGCCGGGCAAGGAGCTTGGCGGTCACCCCGACGCACAGCGAGTGTCTCCAGAACCCTTCCATGTTGAGGGCCCGAAAGTCCTTCTTGCTCGACACGCGGTCGAGAATTGCGGTGCTCAGGGCGAGGTTCTTCACGGTGTTGACCCCGAGCATGATTATGGCGCGCACGAGGCTGGTGACCTGCGTCCCGAGCCCGTAGTAGGCGGAGTTTATGAGTTTCAGCACCCGGCCCATGAGCACCGGGTCAAGCTGGATGACGCGGTCCAGGTCTATCGGGCTGGTCTTGGGGTTGTTGCATACCTCGAGGACCTTGGCGACGGTCGTCGGCAGGCTGGGCATGCCGCCGATATACTCGCGCACCCGTTTCAGGTTGTCAGTCACTGCTCTGCCCCTTTTCCCGGCGTGCTATTTCGATGAGACGGGCAAGCCGTGGCGACACGGGGATGCCCGCAATCTCGGTGGGCATGCCGCTGGGAGAGACCTTAACCGAAACCGACTCGGCCGGAATAGGCCCGGCTATGTCCACGACCGGCGGCGGGACCCGTCGGTCCCCATCGCGGCGTTCGGCGCCGGCGCGGCGTTCCGGCGTGGTGCGCCGGTCCGCCTGGCGGCGCTCGCTCTGGCGGCGCTCCGTGGAGTGCCGTCGTTCCGCGCCGCCGCGACGCCCCAGGGGGGAGCGCCGAGGGTCCGCCTTTCTGCGCGGGGCCGCTTCCGTGCCGCCGGATCGTTTCTGGGCGCCCCGTGCCAGGAGGCTCGGTTCGAGCTCTTCCTCGGGGGCTTCTTCGTTCTCGAGTTCCTTGATTAGACCGTCTATCTTGTCGTCCAGGCCCGAGGAATGGAATTCCTCGCGTTTCTCCGGGGGCAATTGGTCGGAAAGCGATTTGAGATACTCGAGGAGGCGGGCGGTGGGAGGACCCAGGAGAGGCTCTTCCTCCGATCCCTGCCCATCGGGCTGGGCCCCGGCCGCTGCGGTCGCATTCCGGTCCGGACTGGAACTTCCCGCCTCAGCGGAATCCGGCGTCCGATCGGCGGGCAGATCCGCCGGCTCTGTCTCCGCGCCCTCCGGAATCTCCGGCGCTTCGGCGCCCTGCGGTTCCTCCGCCCAGATATCCTCGGGCTCCTCCTCCAGCGTGGCATCGCCCAGCGCGGGCTCTTCTATATACTCGGGCAGCTCATCTTCCTCGGAGTTTTCTTCAGCTGCCCGCGCCGCCGCTTCATCGGGCCCATCCGGGAGAGCCGACTCTTCCGCTTCCCGGC
>DATJQN010000116.1:0-9309 GCA_035505775.1 Rectinemataceae bacterium
AGTCGGCTCTCGGCGCCTCGTATGCGGGCAGGCGCACGACGGTGTCCATGAAGCACGTCGGACTCAACGTGGCGGCCGATCCTTTCGTGAACTCGGCCCTCGTCAAGATCAAGGGCGGCCTCCTCGTGATCGTCGCGGACGACCCCGGCATGCACTCCTCCCAGGACGAGCAGGACTCGCGCTGGGTCGCCGAGTTCGCCCGCGTTCCCTGCTTCGAGCCCTCGGATCAGCAGGAAGCCTACGACATGGTGCGCGAAGCCTTCGAGCTGTCCGAGCGCATCGCCGGTCCGGTCCTCATCCGCGTGACCACACGTCTGGCCCACAGCCGCGCTGCGGTCAGACTCGCGCAGCAGCTGCCCCAGAATCCCGTTTCCAAGGCGCCGGATCCCAAGGGCTGGCTCCTCATGCCTGCCATGGCACGCCGTCTGTGGAAGGACCTCGTCGCCAAGTACGAGCGCCTGCGCGATGAATCCGAGACCGCAGCCACTATCGAGCCGGGCTCGAAGGAGATCGGCGTCATAACCACGGGCGTCGCCCTGCAGTACTATCTCGAAAACGTGGGCGACCTCAAAGTTAAGCCGACGCATCTTCACATCGGCCGCTACCCCCTGCCCTACGGCAAGCTCCGCGAGCTCGCCGCGAGCGTCGCCAAGCTCGTCGTGCTCGAGGACGGCTATCCCTACGTCGAGCGCATGCTGCGCGGCATCTTCTCGGGAGGCACCGCGGGTGCCGTCAAGAACCCCGGCCCGCAGATCCTCGGCAAGGAGACGGGCGAGGTGCCCGTGACCGGCGAGCTCGACCCTGACAACATCCGCCCGGCCCTCGGGCTTCCCGCTCGCGAGGGACAGGCCTGCCGCGACCTCGCCATCCCGGGACGCCCGCCCCAGCTTTGCCAGGGCTGCCCCCACGGCGATTCCCTCGGCTTCCTCAAGGAAGCCCTGCAGGGCTATCCCCTCCACTCGGTCAACAGCGATATCGGCTGCTATACCCTCGGCGCGCTCCCGCCCTACGAGGCGGTGGAGACGGTCGTCGAAATGGGCGCCTCACTCGGCATGGCGCGCGGCGCCGCCGAGGCCGGGCTTACCCCGGCCGTGGGCGTCATCGGCGACTCGACCTTCTTCCACTCCGGCATCCCGAACCTCATCGATGCGGTTTCGCACAACTCCAACGTCAAGATCATGATCGTGGACAACGCGACCACCGGCATGACCGGCGCCCAGCCCACGATCATGCCCTCGGAAAAGCTCAAGGCCATCGCCCTCGCCGTCGGCGTCCATCCCGATCACGTGCATGTCGTCAAGGCCCACCGCGCCAGCCATGCGGAGAACGTCGAGATGATGAAGCGCGAGCTCGCGTACACGGGCGTGTCGGTCGTCATCGCATTCCGCGAATGCCTCGAGTACCTGAAGAAAGTGAGGAAGGCATGAAGTACGACATCATCCTCTGCGGCGTCGGCGGGCAGGGCGGCATCTCCGTCTCGGTGGTGATCGCCCAGGCGGCGATGGCCCAGGGCCTCCAGGTCAAGCAGTCCGAAGTCCACGGCATGGCCCAGCGCGGCGGGGAAGTCCTCGCCCACCTGCGCATCTCCGACTCGCCCATCGCCAGCCCCCTCATCCCGAAGGGCAGTGCCCAGCTCATCCTTGCCTTCGAGCCGCTCGAGGCCCTCCGCTACCTCCCCTGGCTCGCCCCCGACGGCGAGGTAGTCACCGCCACGGCGCCCATCAAGAATATCGGCAACTACCCGGAGCTCGAGACCGTGCTCGCGGAGATCCGCGGCCTGCCCAAGGCCATCATGCTCGACGCCGACGCCATGGCCCGCGAGGCCGGCAACGCTCGGGCCGCGAACATGGTGCTCGTCGGCGCGGCGGCTAAGCTGCTCCCGGTGAAGGTCGAGAGCGTCGAAAAGGCCATCGCCGCCACCTTTGCCCGCAAGGGCGAGGCGGTCGTGGCCGCGAACCTGAAGGCATTCGAGCATGGACGAAAAGCGAATCAGTGAGATCGTACAACGTGTCAGATCCGAGGGCCGCGACGCGCTGACCGAGGTCGAGGGGCTCGGCCTCCTCGAGGCCCTCGGCATCGATGCTCCGCGCCACCACTTCGTCCGGGGCTCGGGTGAAGTGCCGACCCTCAAGCTCTTCCCCGGCGAGCGCGCCGTGGTCAAGGTGATCAGTCCCGAGATCCTCCACAAGACCGAGGTCGGCGGCGTGGCCATCGTGCCCAACCGGATCGAGGAGATCGCCGCCGCCATGGCGGCCATGGAAAGGAAGTTCAGCTCCCAGCGCGTGGACGGATACACGGTCAACGAGTTCGTGCCCTACGAGCCCCGGCTCGGCCACGAGATGATCGTGGGCATGCGCTTCGCCAAGGACTTCGGTCCCATCGTCTCCTTCGGACCGGGCGGCATCTACACCGAGTTCCTCGCCTCCACCTTCAAGCCCGGTGCCGCCAACGTCTTCTTCTCCCCGGCCATAAGCGACCGTGCCACGCTGGAGCGCGAGCTCTCCCGGAACGCGGTCACGACCCTGGTCGCGGGCGGCCTTCGCGGCACCAGGCCGGCCATCGAGGCGGCGCGCATCGTCGACGTCGTCGAGACATTCGTCGGGGCCGCTCCGGTCCTCTCGGCCCTCGGCGTCCTCGAGTTCGAGGTGAACCCCTTCGTCATAGCGGGCAAGGCCTCCGAGGGAAACGCCCGGCTCCTGGCCCTCGACGTCCTGGTCAAGGTGGGCGAGCCCGGGGGAGAGAGCCCCAAGCCCGGCGCCAGCCGAGACCTCGGAGTGGTCGACGGCCGAATCGTCAACCTCAATCAGGGCCGCCGTCCCCTTGCCAAGATCGACAATCTGCTCCGCCCCGCGAGCGCCGCCGTGATCGGCGTCTCGGAAAAGGGCATGAACAACGGGCGGATCATCCTGCGCAACCTGATCGAGAACGGCTTCGATCGCACGCGGCTCTATGTCGTGAAGGCGGGCTCCGCCGAGATCGACGGCTGCCGCTGCGTTCCGGACGTCGCCTCCCTGCCGGAGAAGGTCGATCTCTTCGTGCTCGTCATCCCCGCCTCGCAGGCCCCGCAATGCATCACCGAGATCGCCGAGACCGACAAGGCGCAGAGCGTCATCGTCATCCCCGGCGGACTCGAGGAGAAGACCGGCACCGAGGCGATCGTCGCACGGATGCGCAGCGCCCTCGAGAACTCGCGCGGCACGCGCGAGACGGGCGGCGGACCCCTCCTCAACGGCGGCAACTGTCTCGGCGTACGCTCGGTGCCGGGCAAGTACAACACCCTGTTCATACCGGAGTACAAGCTCCCGATGCCCAAGGGCGGCGTGGCACCCGTGGCGGTGGTCTCGCAGTCCGGCGCCTTCGCCATCTGCAGGATCTCCAAGCATCCGCTCATCAACCCGAAGTACGTCATCACCTGCGGCAACCAGATGGACGTCACCATCGGCGACTATCTCGAGCGGCTCGCGGACGATCCCGGGCTCGAGATCTTCGCGGTCTATGTCGAGGGCTTCAAGCCCCTCGACGGCGAGAAGACGCTGCGGGCCTGCAGGAAAATCGTCGACTCGGGCCGGACCGTGATCTTCTACCGGGCAGGCCGCACGGCGGCGGGGGCCGCCGCGAGCGCCAGCCATACTGCCAGCATCGCGGGCGACTATCCCGTGACGCGTTCGCTGCTCAGGCAGATCGGCGTCATCGTGGCGGAAAGCCTCGACGAGTTCGACGACGAGCTGACGACCTTCGCCCTCCTCCGCGGCAAGAAGGCCACGGGCAGGAGGCTCGGGGCCGTGTCCAACGCGGGCTTCGAATGCGTCGCCGTCGCGGACAACCTCGGGGCGCTCCAGCTCGCCAGTTTCGCGGCTCCGACGGCGACCAAGCTCGAAGCGGCCTTCGCCGAGGCGCGGATCAGCGAGATAGTCGACGTGCACAACCCCATCGACCTCACGCCGATGGCGGGTGACGGCGGCTATGACGCCAGCTTCCGGGCCGTGATGGAGGACCCGAACGTCGACTGCGGCATCGTCGGCGACGTTCCGCTGACCGTGGCCATGAACAGCCTGGCCCTCGACCCCGGTGTCCATGGCGAGGACGTCACCAAACCCGACGCCCTCCCCGCCCGCTACAGCAAGCTTATGACGGAATCGGACAAGCCCTGGGTGGTCGTCGTCGACGTCGGCGATCTCTACGATCCCCTCGTCCGCGAGTTCGAGCGCCTCGGCATACCGGTCTTCCGGACCGCAGACCGGGCCCTCAAAATGTTGAATGTATGGATTGACGCACGGCTAGGCAAGTAACGCTCCACTGTCCGGAGGACCTCCGGTGCTGTCAGTTCCGGCGAAAGCCGGAACTGACGGCGACTCTAAGGGTGCCGGCGCCGACCGCCTAAGGCTGCTGCCGTCCGTCCCTAGGCCGCGGCCTCGAGCGGGACGGGTCCGGTGACAAGCCGTTTCGAAATGAAGAGTGCGGCCCAGAGCATGAGCAGCGCACCGAGCACGCCGGGTGCCCAGATGCCGACAACCCCGATCAGCGCCCCGCCAAGCACGGGCGCAAGGATGTTGATTCCGCTTTCGATCGAAGATACGAGCCCGAGGGTACCCCCGATCTCCGTCGGCGCCACCGCCTTCGTGACCAGGCTGCGGTTGAGCGTGGATACGAGTCCCTGTCCGAAAGACAGGGGCACCAGGGAAACCAGCAGCCACGCTGTCGTGGGCGTGAATGCCCACAGCGCCAACCCGGCGGTGGACAGGAATGCCCCGACGGCAAACAGCCGCCGTTCATCGTAGCGCCTGACCAGCGGCCCGATCAGCCCACCCTGGAAAACCGCGATGAGGACTCCCACGAAGGCGAGGGTGAGCCCCGTCGAACGCGCGTCGTAGCCCAGGCGCTGCTGGACGAACAGGGCGTAGTTGGTCTGGAACACGAGGAAGGCCAGGGCCGTGAGCACGCGAATCTGGAGCAGTTTCCCCAGTCGCGGATCCGCGAGCGACGCGCGGAGCAGCGCCAGAGAAAAGGCGGTCCGCGGGGTCGCGCGGAGTTCGGCCTTGCGCTCGGGGCTGAGCGACTCGGGCAGGGCCAGCATGATCAGGAGCAGGGTCAGCAGCTCGAAGCCTGCGGCGGCCAGGGACGGCACGGCGTAGCCACCCAGCGAAAGCAGGCCACCCGCAGGCGGCCCGAAGATGAAGCCGAGCCCGAAGGCGGCCCCGATGAGGCCGAAGCGCCTGGAACGGTCGGCCTCGTCGGTCACGTCGGCGATGTAGGCCTGGACGACGGTGATGTTGCCCCCGAACAGACCGCCGACGAAACGGGCAACAAAGAGAATTGGCAGTGATGCCGCCAACCCAAGGATGAGGAAGCTCAAGGCCGAGCCGCCGACGCTCAGCACGAGCAGTGGCTTCCGTCCGAAGCGGTCGGAAAGACGACCGATGGCGGGAGCCCCGATCACCTGGCCCACGGCATACGACGCCGTCAGCAGCCCGATCAGGAAGGGAGTCGCCCCAAAGTGCTCCGCGTAGTAGGGGAGGAGGGGGAGGATGATACTGAAGGACAGCAGGTCCAGAAATGCGGTGGCAAAGAGCAGCGACAACGACCGCTTCATTCCAACTCCTAATATATTCTGTTCTATATACTACTTTGGCCGCTCGCATGCAGGCAAACCCATTGAAATCCTTCACACGATGAACCCGCGGTTTCTCCACAGAGATCGCTGCCCCGCAGGCCGTTTCCTCGCTATCCTTGAACCAGAATCTGAGGAGTCGGGGAGGCATCGATGAAAAAGAGGCGACTCGGCCGGAACGGCCCCGAGGTATCGGCCATCGGCCTGGGCTGCATGGGCATGTCGGAGTTCTACGGGCCCTCGGACGATCTCGCGTCCATCGCCCTCATCCGCCGGGCGGTGGACCAGGGCCTGAACTTCCTGGACACGGCGGACATGTACGGCGTCGGACATAACGAGATGCTTCTGGCCCAGGCGCTGCGCGACGGCTACCGACAGAAAGTCTTCCTCGCGACCAAGTTCGGCAACATGAGGCGCCTCGACGGCGCCTCGCTCGGAGTCAACGGCCGGCCGGAGTACGTGAAAGCCGCCTGCGACATGAGCCTCAGGCGTCTCGGGGTCGGGCACATCGATCTGTACTACCAGCACCGGGTGGATGCCGAGGTGCCCATCGAGGAGACGGTCGGCGCGATGGCCGATCTCGTGAAGGCGGGCAAGGTCCGCTTCCTGGGGCTCTCGGAGGCCGGGCCGGACACGATCCGCCGCGCCCACGCCGTGCACCCGATCACGGCCCTGCAGTCCGAATACTCGCTGTGGACCCGGGATCCGGAGGAGGGACCGCTCGCGGTCTGCCGCGAGCTCGGCATCGGTTTCGTGGCCTACAGTCCGCTGGGGCGGGGCTTCCTCACCGGGCAGCTCCGGGAGCCCGAGCGTCTTGACGCCCGCGACTTCCGCAAGTTCCACCCCCGCATGAGCGAAGGCAACCTGGAGCACAACCTCGGACTGGTCAGCAGGATCGAGGAGATCGCCGCGCGGATGGGGGTCTCCGCCGCGCAACTTGCCCTGGCCTGGCTGCTCGCGCAGGGCGGGGACATCGTCCCCATTCCCGGCACGCGTCACGAGCGCTTCCTCGCCGACAACATCGCCGCGACCGAACTCTCGCTCGACGCGGCCCTGCTGGCCGAGCTCGATCGGGCCCTGCCGCCCGGGGCGGCCGCGGGTACCCGCTACAACGCCGAGGGCATGAAGCGGATCGGGCTGTGAGCCGCCGGCGGCCGGCGCAGAACGGCCGACGCGGCGATCTCCGGATGTGAGACCGCGTCCGGAGGTCGACAAGAAGGGGGCCACCGTATAGGCTATAGTCATGGCCCGTGAAGCTCCGAGCGCAGATCTTTCCCCCCTGCTCCGTCGCGCGGAACTGTTCTCGAACCTCCTTGACGACGATCTCGCCTACGTCGAGGAGCGCTGCGAGGAACTCCGGCTGGAAGCCGGCGCCCCGCTGTTCGGGCCGGGGGAGAAGGCGCGGCGCTTCTTCATCGTCCATTCCGGAGAGATCGGCATTTTCCGCAGCGAGGAGGGGGGCGGGGAGCGCGAGATCGCGCGCTACGTGGCCGGCGACGTGCTCGGCGACTTCGACTTCGCCGTCGGGGCCTCCTTCGACGCGCGGGCCCGGGCGGAGACGGCGGCGGTGCTGATCGCCTTTCCGTCGCGCGGCCGCGGACTCGAGGATCTCGCCCGGGAGAAGCCCGATACCACTGCCCGCATCCTCCTCAGATCCCTGTCCATGATCTCCTCGCGGCTGCGCTCGACCCACCGGCTCATCTCCGAGAACGCGCCCTGGGTCCGCGAGCTCCGCCGCCAGATCTATACCGATCCGGGCACCGGCCTCTGGTCGCGCGCATTCCTCGACGAGGAGCTGCCCCGGCTGATCGAGGCGCCCACGGCGATCATCCTGCTCAAGCCCGACCGCTTCAAGGAGCTCAACGACGCCCATGGCCACAGCGCCGGGGACGAGGCCATGGAGCTCGTCGCCGGCATCCTCGTCGCCGAGATCGGGCGCCTGGGACGCGGCTGGGCGCTCAGGCTGCGCAGCAACGAGACCGCCCTCATCGTTCCCCGGAGCTCCCACGAGGAGGCGCGGGCGACAGCCCTCAGGCTCAGCGCCGAGGTGGGGCGGATCGAGGTGCCGGCTGCCGCCGGTTCCGGCTTCCGCTTCACCTCGAGTCTGTCCATCGCCCTCTGGCCCGAGGACGGCGCGGAATGGAAGGGGCTCGTCGACGACACCTACGGCGTCCTCACCAAGGCCTGGCGGGACGGGGGGAACCGCATCTACCGCGTGCGCCGCAGGCCGAGGGAGAGCGGGCTGTGAGCCACATCACGGACTTCCTGGAGTCCATGCCCCTCTTCTCGGGGATGAGCGGGCTCGAGCTCAACGCGGTCTCGGCTTTCCTCGAGCCGCGTCATGTCGCCTCGGGCGACGCCATCTTCCGCGAGGGCGAAACGGGACAGGAGCTCTTTCTCGTCCGTACCGGTAAGGTCGGCTCCTATGTCACCCAGGCGGACGGCGAGCGGCGGGAGATCTACGAGCACCTGCCGGGGAGCCTCTTCGGCGAGATGGCGATCATCGAGAGCGAGCCCCGCTCGGCCACCTGCTATGCCAAGGAGGAAGTGGATCTCCTCGTCCTCGAGGCCATCGATTTCTACCGCCTGGTCTGGGAACATCCCATCATCGGCGTGAAGCTCCTCTCTTCCATGGCCCGCGTCATGGTCTCATGGCTGGACGAAGCCTCCGGCTTTCTCGGCGGCCTGGTTCGCTGGGGCGAGACGGCGCGGCGGCGCGCCATCGCCGACGACCTGTCCGGACTGTTCAATCGCCGTTTCCTCGAGGAGACCGTGCGCCTCCGTTTTTCGCGCGGCTCGAGCAACTCGCGGACCTGTGCGCTCCTCATGCTCGACATCGACCGGTTCCGCGAGATCAACGCCGCCTACGGACCGCAGGCCGGCGACGCCGTCATCTCGAGCGCCGCCACCGCCTTCGGCGCCCTGCTCTCCGAGGGCGAGATCGCCGCCCGTCTCTCCGGAGACGAGTTCGCCTTCTTCCTGCCGGGGGCGGGGAAGGAGCGGGCAGTCGCCCTGGCCGAGCGGATCCGCGCCGAGGCCGAGGGGCTCTGGATCGAGTTTCGCACCTCGCGGGACAAGCCTCCCGAGCGGGTGGCCATCACGGTGAGCCTGGGCGTCGCCTGGAGCCCCGAGATCGCGTCGGGCGCCGAGGAGCTCCTCGGCGCGGCCGACCGCGCCCTCTATCGTGCCAAGGAAGAGGGACGGAACCGCGTCTGCACCGCCTGAGCCCCGATCCGCGGGCCCTTTGTCATTCCCGGGTGGCTTCGCCCGTCAGGCTGGACAGGTCGTAGGGCGTGGCCTGGTAGACCGAGTAATTGAGCCAGTTGGCATAGAGCAGGTGGGCGTGCGACCGCCAGGTCATGAAGGGCGCGGCCGACGGGTCGTTGCCGGGAAAGTAGTTCGCCGGCACGGTGATGTCGAGACCCTTCGCGATATCCCGGTCATACTCGGCCTTGAGCGTCAGCCGGTCGTACTCCGGATGCCCCGTGACGAAGACCATCCTCCTGTCGCGGGAGATCGCGATGTAGGCCCCCGCCTCGTCGGAGACCGACAGGAGCTTCAGTCCGGGATTGGCCAGGATGTCCTCGGTCCTCACCTCGGTATGCCGGGAATGGGGCGCCAGGAAAACCTCGTCGAAACCGCGCAGCAGGGGTTCGGTAAGGTCGAGCGCCCGGTGGTGGAAGAGGCCGAACATCTTGACC
>DATJQN010000117.1:0-2083 GCA_035505775.1 Rectinemataceae bacterium
TCCTGACTGAAGGGCAGGTTGCCCACGTGTTACTCACCCGTTCGCCGCTTTACTCATCCCCTTGCGGGGACTTTCTCGCTCGACTTGCATGTGTTAGGCACGCCGCCAGCGTTCGTTCTGAGCCAGGATCAAACTCTCCGAAGATATTCTCTTGCGAGAACTTTTCGGACCACCCCGTCTAGGACGGGGATGGAATTGTGCGTGTGTCCACCCACAAGCCAGTAGCAATGATATTCAGTTTTCAGAGAACAGAAGTGGCGGGTCGAGAAACGCACCCGCCACAGAATCTAGAACGGACTCGGCCGCTGATTCAGACTCTCTATGCGAGATTCTGGCGCCGAAGAAGTACCTTTGTACCTGGACTCGCCAAACTTGTCAAGGGGTTTCTTTAGGAAAAATCGGCGGGCGCCCCACTGGCGATCCCTGCTCAATCTCGCCCCTGACCGGCGGAGTGTGTTTATACTCCTGGCCGATGGGGTTGTCAACTGCTTTACGGAGTTCCTGTCGAGTTTTTTTTGGCCTTCGAATCGAATTCTGAAGCCGGCGGTCGAACCCGGAAGAAGCGGCGCTTGCCGACCCGAAGTCTCCGCTCGGCCTCCAGCAGCACCCGCGCCTCTCGATCCGCGATCACCTGCCCGTCCAGCTCCACGCCACCACCTTGCACAAGGCGGCTCGCCTCTGAGCTGCTCGGGGCGGCCCCAACCGCAGTGAGCAGGCGGACGATGCTCACGTGTCCTCCGGCCTCGACGAGGCTCTCGGGGACGACCACGACCGGGGCATCCGCAGGGAAGGCCCGCGCGCTGAAGGTCTCGCGGAACCAGCGTTCTGCCTGGAGAGCCGCACCCTCCGAGTGGTACTGCCCGACCAGTGCGCGAGCGAGGTGCGCCTTTGCGTCTCGGGGATTGCGCCGGCCCGACTCCAGTTCGGCCCGGATCGCCGCAATCTCCTCGCGGGGAATTGCTGTCGCAAGCTCCATGTAACGGACGATCAACGCGTCGGGGATCGACATCGCCTTTCCGTAGATATCCTGCGGCGTCTCGTCGATGCCGATGTAGTTGCCCAGACTCTTGCTCATCTTTTGAACGCCGTCTAATCCCTCGAGGATCGGAAGCGTCATCACGACCTGCGGCGCCTGGCCTTCCTCGCGCTGCAGCTCCCGGCCCACCAGCAGGTTGAACTTCTGATCGGTCCCCCCGAGCTCAACATCAGCCCGCAGGGCCACCGAGTCGTAGCCTTGGAGCAGCGGGTAGAGAAACTCGTGGATCCCGATCGGCCGGCTCTCGGCGAAGCGCTTCGCGAAGTCGTCGCGCTCGAGCATCCGCGCCACCGTGGAGCGGGCCGCCAAGCGGAGCAAGCCCTCGGAGCCCAGCGCCGTGCCCCAGCGGCTGTTATACTCCACCAGCGTGCGAGCTGGATCCAGGATCTTGAAGATCTGCCGCTGGTAGGTCTCGGCGTTTTGCCGAATCTGCACCTCGGTAAGGGGAGGGCGCGTCTCGGATCGCCCGCTCGGATCCCCGATCATTCCGGTAAAGTCGCCGATGAGGAAGATGACTTGATGCCCGAGGCTCTGAAACTCCCGAAGCTTATGAATGACCACGGTGTGGCCGATGTGGAGGTCGGGCGCCGTGGGATCGAGGCCCAGCTTCACCCGGAGCGGCGTTCCGCTCGACAGGGAGGCGTAGAGCTTGCGGTAGAGCTCTTCTTCGACCAAGAGGTCGACCGACCGAGCCTTCAGGATCTCGAGCTGTCGTCGCGCCTCGCGCTCCGTCGCATCCACCGAGTCGCTCCTCTCACTCCCGTAGCTGCGAGGCGGTTTGTACCATAGGGACCGGAGGCCGGCAATCAAAAAAGGCCCAGGAAGCGGCCTGCCGGGCGGCTTTGCAGCCTCCTATCCGTATGCTATAGTCGCCGCCATGCCGAAAACGCTCGCCACTCCGCGGACGCCCGGCCGTGCCCGCCGCTGGTGGCGCCGGACGGTCGTCATCGGCCTCTGGCTCGGGACGCTGCTTCTCGTCGTCGGTCTCGGCGCCGCGGGCGGCATCTTCCTCGGCTTCCTTCGCGACCTGCCGAGCCTGGACGGCCT
>DATJQN010000118.1:0-8330 GCA_035505775.1 Rectinemataceae bacterium
GATCACCGGGCGGGAGATCAGTCTGGTGCGATGGAAGCTGGTGGGAGGACGAGGCTCCAGGACTGTCCGGGCCCGCTCGGATCTCGTGGATGACGTGTTCGCCAAGCTCTAGCGCAGGATGCTGCACACAAAGGAGGCGCCTCATGAGACGGCATGGTTTGAGTTTCGCTGTGGTGTCGATGGTCCTCATCGTTGCGGGTTGTGCGACGGTGCCTTCGCGCTCCGCAGTGAGCTATGATTCGTTCAAGCTGCTGCGGGTGCCCCCTGCCATTTCCACGGGAACCGCGGGCACGCGGACGGTCCTTGCCAGCGCCCTGATTCCGAAGAGCGCTCGAAAGACGTTCTCGCAGGGGGACGAGCTGCTCGTCGATCTGAGCACCTCAGATCCGGCCACGCCCCATACGCTCCAGGTCAGGGTCACGGCGAGCGGCGCGGCGGACTTCGACAAGTCCCTCAGCCCGGATGAGCTGGCCCAGCTCAAGGTGGGGGAGGGTTCGTACGACATAGGCTGGGACGCGCTCAAGGATTTCGGGGTGGTCAGGCATGGGGCCATCCTCCATATCTGGGCCGCTGACGACACGGACAGTGACTATCTCTTCGAGTACTTCTTCACGCTGGTCGACGACTCGGTCTACAAGATGAAAGTGCAGCTCCAGAGTTCGGGCTCATCCCAACCGGAGGAGATCACCTCAAAGACGCGGAAGGGCGACGAAGCGTCCGCCCTGCGTCCTGGTGGCTTCCTGGACATTGTCCTCGATCCCTCCGCCAATCTGGATGACTACGTACTGCAGGTCTCGCTCTGGAACGACAGGGTGGGAGCGACGACTCCCGCCCAGCTTGATAAGACGCAGCTTGGTCAGCTGGTCAGCGGCAACACCATCCATATTCCCTTCGAGGCACTCTACGCCGCCAAGAACATCGACACGATAGGGCGTTTTGAGATTGATCTGGCGAGCCCCGTCGACAGCCAGGCCTTTTCCTACTCCGGATACATTGTCAGCGAACAGCTCCAGGGACTCGCCGTGGAATTCCAGGGAGGGAAGGGGCAGAAAGTCGAGTCACTTACCTCGAAGTACTACGGTTCTGAGCCACCCCGCCTCTGGACTCGAGGCGGCTCGGTAACGATACGCGCCACGCAGGGCTCCCTGTCGGACTACCGTGTCACCCTCGGCGTTTCGCAGGATCGATTTTCCTCGAAGAACCTGACCGACATCAGTGACGAGCTGGCCGGCACTTCCGACCCCACCGCGAAATCCATCGTTCTCTCCTATGACGCCCTGTATCGAGCCGGTCTCCTCAAGAACGGCCATAGACTGGTGCTCGAGGTTCAGAATGCCTCCCAGAAATCCACCCAGTTCCATCTGGAACTGCAGGTGGAGCGTTCGGTGGACAGCTTCTTCCGCTTTCCCGGCGATCTCGAGGATTTTCTTGTAGCGCCGGTCTTGTTCCGGACCGACGGCAGTTTCAAGCGGCTCTCGATCGGGCAGCTCAATCCCACGCTGGGTTTCGGTCTGCTGCGCGTCTACCTGTCGAGTCGGAAGGTCGACTACCTCGGTCTCGACCTGGTCGGCTCGTATGATCCCTATGTCGATTCGACGACCGAGTTCGCGGGCATCGCGGGCGGCCTTATCGACCTTGGCGGGCTCTTGCAGGCGGGCGTCAATTATTACGCCAAGGATGACAGCTGGCACTTCGTCTTCGGGCTGCGAATCGAGTCCCTGCCGAGCTCGGTGGGCACCTTCATAAAGGGTTTCTCCGGGACAGGCGACTAGCGGAAGATCGGCCCAGCTCCTGCGGCGACAGGGCCGCGCCAAGGCGGCGCGAAAGCCGCGTCAAAGCCGCGCAAAAGCCGTGCACCCTGGCCGCGCCAAGGCCGAGCCGAGGCGGCGCCAAAGCCGCACCAAAGCCGCACCAAAGCGGTGACCGGGCCTTCCCTCGTTTTGGCCTCCGAAGCGCGGTATTGTGAAGTGGCGCTGCCTGTGCGCCGCGCCGGGAGGTTCTTGTGCGTTTCCGCAGTGCTGCTCTTGGAGTCGTGGCCCTGGCGCTTGGGGCTTATGCCTGGGCCCAGTCTGTCGCGCAGGTGGAACGTTCCGTGCAATGCCTGGCCCTGGTACAGGCTTCGGCTTCCTCGGAGGGGCAGAGTCTCTTTCTCCAGCAGATGGGCTTCGGGCCGGAGGCGCTCAGGGCCTTCGCGCCATCGCGCTTCGAACGGGGACCGGGTGGGTTTCGCTCCCACACGGAAGGCGCCTTTGGCTATCAGATGGAGGGGCAACGCGAAATTGCCCGCTCGGGTGAGGTCATTCTGTATCAGGCAAGCGTTCGGGTCAGGTCCGCCCCTCCGCCACGGGCCAAGAAGACTGTCACGGTCGACCTGAGTCTCTCCGAACTGGCCAAGACGGGGGACGCAGTCCAGCCCGATCTGCGGGCGATCGAGGTGGCCGCGACCCGGCTCGGTTGGACAAGTGGCCTGGCCTGGATAATAGACATGAGCTGGCGGGGGCTGGATACGATCCGGGTGCGTGTCGCCCTCGCGCCCTAGTCTGAGTATGTTCTTCCGATGAGCACAGCGAGGGCGATATTTCGCGTCGTGCGGTGTGCGGTCATCGGGCTCTGCGCGGTTCTCCTCTCGGCGCCCCCGCTCCCGGCCCAGGTCTCGGGCGGCGGCCAGGACGCAGTCTCCGGCACTTCGGGGGTTGGGATGCCGCTTCCCTTTCCGATCCGGGTTCCCGAGGGTTTCGCAGTCCATCTGCTCTCCGACAAGGTCCCCGGCGCCCGCTTCATTGCAGTCGCGCCTAACGGCGACATTCTCATCTCACTGATCGGCGCCGGGAGGATCGTGGCAGTTCACCCCGGCGCAGATCCCGGCGCCGAACCGGAAATCGTGATCTCGGGTCTCGAAAAGCCGAACGCGCTGGCATTCAGGGGAAACGATCTCTATGTCGCCACCTGGACGGGGGTCATCGAGCTTGCGGATTACCCGCACGGCCGCGCGGCCAAGGTTCTGTTCTCCGACATGCCGCGCAACGGGGATCACAATGCCCGCGCCCTCGCGCTCGGGCCCGACGGCAGTATCTACATTTCCTCGGGTTCGGACTGCAATGTCTGTCGCGAGCGGGACCCGCGGCTCGCGACCGTCCTGCGCTATGGTGCCGACGGCGGGCAGGGGGTGATTGTAGCCAGCGGGCTGCGCAATGCGAGCGGCCTGGCCTTCGACGCCCAGGGAAAACTATGGGCGGTCGTGAACCAGCGCGACAACCTGACTCCGGAGCATCGCGATCTCCCGCCCGACGAGCTGGATGCCATCGTGGAAGGGGGAGATTACGGCTGGCCCACGGCCTATCCGGATCTTGACGGTCGACGTCGTCCCAATCCCGAGTTCCCCGAAAGCTCCACCACGGGCTTTCGCCCTTCCGATTTCCCGCTGCAGGCGCATTCCGCGCCGCTCCAGATCGCCTTCTACGAGGCGGATGCCTTCCCTCCTTCCTACCGCGGCGCGCTCTTCATCGCCTTCCACGGTTCCTGGAACCGAGATCCCCCGACGGGATACAAGGTCGTGGTGGTCAGATTCCGGGACGGCCGGCCTGTCTCCATCGAGGACTTCGCCACAGGTTGGCGCGCGGAGGGGCGCGTGCTCGGGCGGCCGGTGGGACTTGCCGTTTCGGCCTCCGGGGAGCTGTACGTGAGCGACGACCGGGGATACCTCTTTGGCGTGACCTATCGGGATTAGGCGCCGACGGCATTGAGCCCGGGAACGATAGACGCTACAGTTATGCGTAGCAGGTCATGAGTGCAGGGCCGCGTAGCCCGGGCCCATGACCGGGGCGCCCATGAACGAAACGATCAAACTGCTGCTCGGCCGCAAGTCGATCCGCGATTTCGCGGACCGGGAAGTCCCTCGCGAGCTTCGCGACCAGATCCTCCAGGCCATGATCCGCTCCCCGACGGCGGGGAACATGATGCTCTACAGCGTCATCGAGGTCGAGGATCCCGAAGCCAGGGACACGCTCGTCGAATCCTGCGACCGACAGAGGTTCATCGGCAGGGCGCCCTGGGTCCTGCTCTTCCTCGCCGACTACCGGCGCTGGATGGATTACTTCGGCGCGACCGGTGTGGAGGCCATGTGCCGGGAGCAGGGCGTCGAGATGGAACGTCCGCTTGAAGGCGACCTCGTGCTCGCGATGTGCGACGCGCTCATCGCCGCCCAGACGACCGCCATCGCCGCCGAGTCGATGGGGCTCGGCTCGACCTATGTGGGCGACATCCTCCAGCATGCCGAGACCCATCGGGCCCTGTTCGCCCTGCCCCGATACACCTTCCCCGCCGCCCTGCTCTGCCTCGGCTATCCCAGCGAGGCTGCCCGGTCCGTACCGCAGCGGCCGCGCTTCGACCTGAGCCATATCGTGTTCAAGGACCGCTATCGATCGTGCGGGGAAGCCGACTTCGAGGCGATGTCGCGGGAAGTCGGCGGAGATGCGATTCACTATCGTTCCGGGGCTGCCAACTTCGGCCAGCACACCTACCTCAAGAAATTTGGCACCAGTTTCAGCCGGGAGATACGGCGCGCAGTGCGCGTGTGGCTCGGCGACTGGGTCTAGTAGCTCGACGTCGATCCCCATGCACCGGCTCCGCCGGCACCGGCGGAACTGGCCATCGGGCCGTCGCGTGGGTATACTGCGGCGCGGAGGTATTCAATGCATCATGCTCCGCTTGCCAGCACGATGGTCGCACTCGGCCTGCTTCCGGTGGCCGTGCTCTACGTGCACACCTTCATTTCCGGTTTCAAACGGCTCCCCGGGCACCGGGTAACCGGCCTCATCGCGGTCATGGGAGACCTCGCGCTGTCCATCGGCTACATGCTGTACCGGAGCTTCGGCGGCCGGATCGGTGACAGTGTCTTCCGCCCGACGGGCCTCGTGCTCGATGCCTTTATCGTGCATGGCATGATTGCGGTCATCGTCATTCTGCTCGAACTCTGGGTGATCGTATCGGCGGTTCACTATCACCGGACAAAGACCATGTACGCCCATCACCGGTGGATGTCCAAGCTGATGTTCGTGCTCTGGTCGCTCACGTTCCTGTCGGGTGAGCTGGTCTACATCGCACTGTATATCGCGTAGGCCTCGGCGCCGGGCGGCCCGTGTGGCGAATCCCCGGACGAGGCCGCCAGCGCCGCCCTTGACAGGAGCGGCGCCGGGGAATGACAATGATCATGTATTTATATAAGTAGCGGCGGGAGAGACGCAGGAGCTGCGACCCGCCGGGCAGGTGCCTTGTGCCAAAAACCTCGGGAATAGAAAGTCTCTTGAAGGCCCTTTCCCTCGCTGATGGAGGGAAGGGGGATGAGCCCTCCGCCGACGCCGCGGCCGACGAGGCTGGATCGCGCACCTCGGATTCCATCTTTTCCCAGCTCCTCGAGCGCATAGTCCAGGGGGGCGGCATCAAGGTCGGGAACAGCGCGGATGCACTCATCAGCATGGAGATCCTTCTGGAGAACTGCCCCGACGCGGTGCTCCTCCTCACGCCCGGCGGGGAGATCACCGATGCCAACCCCGCGTTCTGCGGGGTCTACGGCTACACGAGGCAGGAGCTGGTTGGACAGCCCATCTTCCAGTTGATCCCCCCCGCCTACCAGAAGAGCTTCATCGACAAGCTTGACCAGTTCAGGTCGGGCGACCTGACCCGGCAGGGCGGCGCCGACGACATCATAGCGTTCAGGGGGCTCAAGGCCGATGGCTCTTCCGACAGCATGGACTGTCTGCTGTCCTCCTTTGACGATGGGGAGCGGCGGGGTGTCATCGCAATAATCCGCGACCTCTCGTTCGATCGCGAAGTCCTCGACCAGCTCAGGGCGACCGAGGATCATTATGTCGCCCTCTCCGAGACGATCACCGAGGCGATATTCCGCGTCGACGAGGATTTCCGCATACTCTTCGCCAACTCCGGTGCCAAGAGCACCTTCGGCTACGAGCGCGAGGATCTCATCGGTCGCAGTCTCATGCGGCTCTTTCCCGAAGAGGTGTTCCGGCGCCACGAGATGGATTTCCGGAAGTACTTTGTCATCGACGACCTCGACCGCTCCAACCTCGGGCTCAAACGGACCATCGAGCTCATCGGCGTGACCAAGAATCGCGGTGTTGCGCCGATGGAGATGTCCTTCGGGAACTCCAAGGAATTCAGGGGCCGGACCCTCACCTGTATCGTCAGGGACATCTCCCAGCGCAAGATTATGGAACGAAGGCTGCGGCACCTTGCCTACCACGACAAGCTCACGGGACTCGGGAATCGCGACCTCTTCAACGAGGATATGCGGGAGCTGCTCAAGGAGCCCCTCGAGGAACGTGAGCTGCGCGCCGGCCTGCTCTTCGTCGATCTGGACGGTTTCAAGAACATCAACGACACATTCGGGCACGCGGCCGGCGACCAGCTGCTGATCGAGACGGGCCGGCGCATCCGCGTCTGCCTGAGAGACACCGATACTGCTTATCGCTTCGGCGGAGACGAGTTCGTCGTGCTCCTCCCCCAGATCAGGGAGGTCGGTGACGCATCGTACGTGGCGGAGCGGATACTCCACTCGATCCGCGAGCTCTACGACCTGAGTTCGCCCGGCGGAGAGCGGATTCGCATCGATGTCGGCGTGAGCATCGGCGTGGCGGTGATGCCCGATCACGGCAGGTCGGCGGAGGAGGCCATCCGTTGCGCCGACATCGCGATGTACTGCTCGAAGGAGAGCGGCAAGAACCGTTACACCGTGTTCGACGAGTCCCTCAACTCCCGCTCGACCAAGAGCTGGCGTCTCGAGCAGGAGATGAGATCCTCCCTCGTCAAGGGCGAGTTCGTCCTCCACTACCAACCCATCGTGGACATGGATGGCTGTATCCTGGGTTTCGAGGCGCTGACCAGATGGCTGCGTGACGGCAAGATCGTCATGCCGCCGGGCGCGTTCATCCCCCTTGCGGAGGAGAACGGGACCATCCTGCCTCTTGGGGCATGGGTGTTCCGCAGGGCCTTCATCGACCGCAAGCGGCTCGAGGCACACGGCTTCAGGCGCATGTTCTTCAGCGTCAACGTCTCGGCCCGCCAGTTCGAGCGCCGCGATTTCGTGGACGGTCTTTTTGACGCCATAGAGAGTGCGAGGATCGAGCCTTCCTGCCTCAATCTCGAGCTGACGGAAACCATACTCATGCGGGAGCCCAAGGAAGCCATCCGCAAGCTGCACGCCATCAAGAAGCGCTATCCGACAATTCGCTTCGCCATCGACGACTTCGGCACGGGCTATTCCTCGCTTTCCTACCTTTCCACCCTTCCGGTGGACAGCCTGAAGATCGACATCTCCTTCGTGCGCGCCCTCCACAGCGAGCAGAACCAGAAGATCGTCAACGCGATTCTCAATCTCGCGGACAGTATGTCCATCGACGTGGTGGCCGAGGGCATCGAGACCGCGGAGCAGCGGCGCTATTTCCGCGAGCGGGGCTGCAAGGGGCTGCAGGGCTATCTCTTCGGTCGGGCTCTGCCCATTCTCGAGCTCGAGCGGCAGCTCCTCGCCCTCCGCGGCCCGCTCGGGCCCCGCGGGACGGGATCCGCGGCGTGCGGCGGTTCTGACCTGGGGTCGGCTGCGCTTCCGGGCGCCCTTCCGGCCGCTCCCGCATCCCTCTAGCGGGTACCGGTCGCGGAGCCCGGCTTCGATTCCTCCCACAGTCTCTCCCACTCCCGCGCGTAGGCCTCGGCGAGCGACGGCACATTCCAGAGGACGAGGGAGTTCTCCGCGTTGCGCTCGATCGCCGAGCCCGTGTAGTTGAAGGAGCCCGTCTCCACCGAGAGCCCGTCCACCACCATGAACTTGTGGTGAAGAATCGCATACCGCTGGTCGAGGCGGACCGGTATGCCCGCCGCGATGAGGATCCGGATCTGGGAGTAGCGATCGGAGGCGGCCTTCCAGTCAGCGACAATCCTGACCTTCACGCCCCGGTGCGCCGCATCCTCGACCGCCTGGGCAATGTCGCGGCTCGTGAACTCGTAGCAGGCGATGAGGAGGTCGCGGCGGGCGGAGCCGATCGCCTTCAGGACGACGGCGAGGGAACTGCGGCCGGGCGAGAAGCCGAGCTCGTAGCTCGAGCCCGCGGGAATGGGCGTCTGCGCCGCGGACAGGAGGGGAAGGAGGAGGAAAAGGAAGGTCAGGGTGCAGGCGAGGAGACGGCGCGGGCCGAGGGAGAGCATGTGGAGCCTCCTGCCGGAGTCTACCCCGGACTGGGCGGAAGGGCGTAGTCCCCCAGACTCAGTCTTTGCTGATCGCGGCACCGAGAGGGTGTCCGCTGCGGGCCGGGAGCTCCATC
>DATJQN010000119.1:0-2412 GCA_035505775.1 Rectinemataceae bacterium
GGTCCGACCTGCCGGCCGGGAACTACGCGTTCGTCCAGTTCCGGGCGGGCAGCATGGAGGAACTCGGAGAGGCGCTCGAAGACTTCGCCCGGGACTGCTGGTGGGAGTCGCTGCCCGCCTCCGGCCCCTTCTATCTCCGGAGGATCGGCGAGGACGGGGCGACGGCCCTGCAGCTGCTCAGGAGGCTGCCCGGGGACTACTCGAGGACGGCGTAGATGCGGCGGACCCCGGCGCTCGAGGACTGCTCCTTCTGGATCCGGAACCTGCCCAGCACCGCCGTGTGCTCGACGTGGGGGCCGCCGCAGACCTCCTTGGAGAAGTCTCCGATCGTGTAGACCTTTACGGTCTCCTCGTACTTCTCGCCAAAGAGGGCGATCGCCCCCGACGCCCTGGCCTCGTCGAGCTTCATCATGGCCATGCTTACCGGCAGGTCGCGCCGTATCTGCTCGTTCACCAGGTCCTCGACCCGCTTGAGCTCCTCGGGCGTCATGGGCGAGCCGTGGGAAAAGTCGAATCGCAGCCGCTCGGCCGTGATGTTGGAGCCCTTCTGCGCCACATGATCGCCGAGCACGAGGCGGAGCGCCTTGTGCAGGAGATGGGTCGCCGTATGGTAGCGGGTCGCCACCTCGCCGTGGTCGGCCAGGCCGCCCTTGAAAACCTGCTCGCTGCCCGCGCGGGAAAGATCCTGGTGCTTCTTGTAGGCTTCGTCGAACTCGGAGCGGTTGATCGTCAGGCCGTTCTCGGCCGCGAGCTCCTCGGTGAGCTCGATGGGGAATCCATAGGTGTCGTAGAGCTTGAACGCGAGCCTCCCCGACATGATTTTCTGGGGATTCTTGAGGAGGTTGGGGAGCATCTTCTCGAACTCGTGCTCGCCCTTCTGCAGGGTCTCGAGGAAGCGCGACTCCTCGTTCTCGAGTTCCTCCATGATGCGGGCCCGGTTCTCCACGAGCTCGGGATAGGGCTCGGCATAGTTCTCCACCACCTTCGCCGCCAGGCCTGAGAGGAAACTGCCCTCGATGCCCAGTTTCCGGCCGTGCCGGACGGCGCGGCGGATGATCCGCCGGAGCACGTAGCCGGCGCCGACGTTGGAGGGCAGGACCGCCTTGGGGTCGCCCAGGATGAAGGTGGCCGTGCGGACATGGTCGGCGATGATGCGGAAGGACTTGCCGGACTCCGACCCGGCATCGTAGCTCTGGGCCGCGCCGCCCGCGCGCGTGGCTGCGCCGATCGCCTCCAGCACGGTGGTGAAGGCCTCGGTGTCGTAGACCGATTTCTTGCCCTGAAGCATGGCGACGGTGCGCTCGATGCCCATGCCGGTGTCCACGCAGGGATGCTCGAGCGGGACGTATTTGCCTTCGCTCGTCTTGTTGTACTGCATGAAGACGTCGTTCCAGACCTCGAAGTACTTGCCGCAGTGGCAGCCCGGCCGGCAGTCCGGACCGCAGGCCGGCTTTCCGGTGTCGACGAACATCTCCGAATCGGGGCCGCAGGGTCCCGTCTCGCCGGCCGGTCCCCACCAGTTGTCCTCGCGGGGGAGGAAATGGATGCGGGATTCCGGAATGCCGAGCTTCTTCCATATCCGCGCCGAATCGTCGTCGCGGGGGATGCCCTCCTCGCCGGCAAAGACCGTCACGGAGAGGGAGTCGACGGGGATGCCCAGGTACTTCGGGTCGGTCAGGAACTCGAAGGACCAGGCCAGGGCCTCCTCCTTGAAGTAGTCGCCGAGGGACCAGTTGCCGAGCATCTCGAAAAAGGTGAGATGGCTGGGATCCCCGACCGATTCGATGTCGCCGGTGCGGATGCACTTCTGGTAATCGGTGAGGCGCCGCCCGGAGGGATGGGGCTCGCCGAGAAGGTAGGGGACCAGGGGGTGCATGCCGGCGGTGGTGAACAGGACCGTCGGATCGTTCTCGGGGATCAGGGACTTGCCCGATATCTCCACGTGTCCCTTGGACACGAAGAAGTCGATGTATTTCCTGCGCAGCTCGTGAATCGTGATCATGGCGGCGAGTGTAGATGAGGGCGGCGAGTGCAGTCAAGGACGACGGGCCGGGCCCGGTGCCGCCGCGATCCCGTGTCCGGGCGCGGCGCTAGGCGTCCGGGTAGCGGCTGCGGATCTCCTCGATTCGGGGCAGGATCTCGAAGAAGGCGCTGACAACCTCGGGGTCGAACTTGCTGCCGTTCATCGCGCGGATCTCCTCGTAGACTTTCTCCGCGGTCCAGGCTTCCTTGTAGACGCGCCGGGAGGAGAGGGCGTCGAAGACGTCCGCCACGGCCACGATCCTGCCGGCGAGCGGGATCTCCTGGCCCTTCAGCGGTCGCGGCTTGCCGTCGACCACCTCGAGGACGGGAGCCTCCCAGACTTCCACATCGCGGGAGATGCCCTCCACCGTCACTCTCTTGACCTGGGGC
>DATJQN010000120.1:0-2884 GCA_035505775.1 Rectinemataceae bacterium
CCGGATGCTTGGACTGGAAATCCGGGAGCACGAACCAGGCGAGCAGGATGCCGACGATTCCGATCGGAAGGTTGATCGTGAAGATCCACCGCCAGTCCACGTACTCGACGAGGTAGCCGCCAAGGGTCGGACCGATGGCCGGACCGACCATCAGGGCGATGCCGAACACCCCCATCGCGCTGCCGATCTTGTCCCGCGGCACGATGCGGAAGATCATGGCCATCATCGTGGGCATGATCATGCCGCCGCCGAGTGCCTGCAGTACTCGGAAGAAAATCAGGGAGTTGAGATCCCAGGACAGGCCGCAGAGCAACGACCCACCGACGAAGGCGGCGAGTGCCCACATGTACAGTTTCTTGAACCCGAACTTGTCTCCCATCCAGCCGGAGAGGGGTACGACCACCCCCATCGCGAGCAGGTATATTGTCGACACCCATTGAACATCGCTCGGACCGGCGTTGAACACATTCATGATGGTCGGAACGGCCACGTTGACGATGCTCGAATCGAGGATGGACATGAAGGCCCCGATGAGCGCGACGAGCACGGGTGCGAGCCAGTGCCGCATGTGCCCCTCGGTGTCCACGACGTCATGCTCTATTGCGCTGCCGTCGAGGATGCCGTCACCCGACTCGGCCGGCAGAAGTTCGTGGGCCGGCTTGTGGCCGGAATCTATGTCGCTCAAACCTATTTCTCCTCATCTTCCTCAAGGCACGCGAGGACCGAACCCAGATCCGCGACGAGACGGTCGAACAGCTCCGGGGGCAGCGTACGGAAGCTCCGGTCGAGACTCTTTGATCCCGATCGCAGCGTGCTCTTGGTGAACTCCTGGAGCTTCGGCGTGCTCTTCATGATGACCGCGCGCCTGTCGTCGGGATCCGCCTCCCGCTCGAGCCAGCCCCCGGCCACGAGCCTGTCGAGCATGCCCGTGAGCGTGCTCGGGGGAAAGCCGATCTGACTCGAGATCTCCGACACTCGCAGCGGTCCGAGCTTGTGAATGCGCCAGAGCACCATGCTCTCGCTCATGGAGAGCCCCTGCTCGAGCGCATAGTGCGAGAGACGCTTCATTATCTTCCTATGAATCGCCCCAAGAAGCTCGGTGAGCTCCAATCCCCTCATGCCAGTTCGCCTCGTTCCATTTCGAATAATTCGAATCCGTAGTATTCGACAACATACTGGTTTGGCCGTGAAAGGTCAATTGCCGGGGGCAGACGGGGCGGCAGGAACCGGCGCGCCCGGGATCGGCGCGGCCGCGATATTGGAGCGTTATAATGAAGGGGCGGCGCCCCGCCGGACGTGGAGCGTCGTTCAGGACGAGCGCCCGCCCGTATTCCGCTTCCGGGCTTCCGCGGAGGGCGAGAAGTCCCTCAGCCTGTTTCGAAGGCTGAAATGCCCATTTTATTCGACAATACATTCACACCTTTTTTAGCCATTTCGCGGCGCATTCCTACCATGGCTAGGGGAATACAGGCTTTTCAAGGCTTTGCCATGTACATATTGAATAAAAACGCAAAGGGATTTACTATTTCGCCGAGCTCCACCCGAGCCCCATCCCCAACCCCTCACAAGGATCCCATATGTCCGATACGAAGAACATGGTGATGATAGACGGGAATACCGCGGCCGCCCACGTTGCCCACGCGGTCAGCGAAGTCATCGCCATATACCCGATCACGCCCTCTTCACCGATGGGCGAGCTCTCGGACGAATTTTCCGCCCAGGGCAGGAAGAATATCTGGGGCACCATTCCGCAGGTAGTCGAAATGCAGTCCGAGGCCGGTGCCGCGGGCGCAGTGCACGGCGCCCTCACGACAGGCTCCCTGACCACCACTTTCACCGCCTCCCAGGGCCTCCTCCTCATGATACCGAACATGTACAAGATCGCCGGCGAGTGCACGGCGGCGGTCTTCCATATCGCCGCCCGGGCCATCGCGGCTCAGGGCCTTTCGATCTTCGGCGATCACCAGGACGTCATGGCTGCCCGCCAGACCGGCTGGGCGATGCTGGCCTCCAACAACGTACAGGAGGTCATGGACAGCGCCCTGATCGCGCATGCGGCCACCCTCGAGGCCCGTGTACCCTTCCTCCACTTCTTCGACGGCTTCCGCACCTCCCACGAGGTGGCCAAGGTCGAGGAGATTTCCTACGACGTCATGAAGCAGATGATCTCCGACGAGCTCGTCCGCGCCCACCGCGCCCGCGGCCTCAGCCCGGAGAAGCCGTCCATCCGCGGCACGAGCCAGAACCCGGATGTCTATTTCGCCGCCCGCGAGACGGTGAACAAGTACTACGACAAGGTCCCCGGCATCGTCGAGCGCCATATGGAGGCCTTCGCGAAGCTCACCGGCCGGAAGTACAAGCTCTTCGATTACGTCGGCGCCCCGGACGCCGAGCGCGTTGTCATTGTCATGGGCTCGGGCGCCGACACCACCGAGGAGGTGGCCAAGCACCTCGTGAAGAAGGGCGAGAAGGTCGGCGTCGTCAAGGTGCGCCTGTTCCGTCCCTTCAGCATCGAGCACTTCATCAAGGCCATCCCGGCGACCGTCAAGTCCATAGCCGTCCTCGACCGCACCAAGGAGCCCGGCAGCATCGGCGAGCCCCTCTACGAGGACGTCCGCACCGCGATCGGCGAGGCCCAGGGTTCGAACACGGCGCCCTTCAAAGGATGGCCCGTCGTCATCGGCGGCCGCTACGGGCTGGGCTCCTGCGAGTTCTATCCCTACCACGCCAAGGCCGTCTTCGACGAACTCAAGAAGGCCGCGCCCAAGAACCACTTCACCGTGGGCATCAACGACGACGTCACCAACACCTCGCTCACGGCCGACGAGTCCTTCCTACTCGACGCCGAGGGCTGCGTGGAGTGTCTCTTCTACGGCCTCGGCTC
>DATJQN010000121.1:0-5150 GCA_035505775.1 Rectinemataceae bacterium
GGGAGCGGCGCCCAAGCCCGCTCCCAGCTATGCCACGTTGAAGCTCCAAGAGTTGCAGGATCTCGCGGAGAAAGACCCGGCCCAATCTCTGGAGGCCTGTGCCGCGCTGCTCGGCGACGGCTCCTCCTCCGACGATGGCGGGGTGCAGGCACCCTCTCCCGATGATATCAAGAGCCTGGCCTCGACAGCCGAGTCCCGGGTCTATGCGCAGTACAGGACCGACCTCGACGCGAAGGATTGGCTCGCCGCGGAGCGGGATTTCGCGACGCTTCGCGCCCTGGCTGGCGAACCCTCCCTCTCTCCCCTGCTTTCGAGCGAGGCCGCGGACGAGGCCGGGAAGGGTGGGGCGCGCGCCGCGGAACTCAAGGCCTCGGAGGCCGAGGCCAGCTTCAGCGCCGGCTTCGCCGCCGCGGGACTTGAACTCTACCTCGAGGCCCTGGACATGGGCCGCTCGAGCGATCCGCGGCTTGGCTCCGACGAGATACTCAAATGGTCGGCTCGGGCCGTGGCGGCCAGGGATAGACCTGCCGCTCAGGCAATAGCTGCGCTTGCAAGCGCAAGAGGCATGCCCGCTCCGGCTGGCACCACGGAACTCCTGGGCTCGAAGGACTCGATCTCCGATATGAGAAAGGGTGTGGTAACCATCGATGTCGATCGGGGGATCAAGATCGAGCAAGGTTACGGTACGCCCGACAGGGTCCTGGGGTCGGGTTTCTACATCGACCGAGCCGGATATCTGCTGACCAACTACCATGTCATTTCGAGCGAGGTGGACCCGAAATACCGAGGGTTCTCCCGCATCACGGTTCGCCCTTCGGACGCCCCGGAGCTTCGTCTGCCTGCGAAGGTCGTGGGTTGGGATAGGCTCCTCGATCTCGCTCTGTTGAAGGTCAGCACCACACCGGACTACGTATTCTCGATTTCCCGCAAGGAGCCGCCTTCGCCCGGGCAGAAGATAATCGCGATCGGCTCTCCGGCGGGACTTGAGAACACGGTGACCTCAGGCATAGTCAGCGCCGTGGGTAGACGTCTGCTTGCGACCGGCGAGGTTTTCCAGGTGGACGCGGCGCTCAATCCGGGGAATTCCGGCGGCCCCTTGGTGGACGACAGCGGCGAAGTGCAGGGCATCGCGTTCGCTGGCATCCCTCAATTTCAGGGACTCAATTTTGCCATACCCTCGACCTGGATCCTCAAGGTTCTCCCTGCCCTGTTCAGGGGCGGCGAAGTGAAACGCGCCTGGCTCGGATTGGCGCTTGCCGAGGACCGCGCAGCACCGAACGACAGCGTGGGCGATCGGCTCGAGGTGACCTATCGGCATCCGCTGATGGCCGACGGTATCGAAGAAGGCGACTTCATCGACGCGATCGACGGGCAGCAACTGCGGCATCTGCCCGAGGCCCAGGCTGTCATGCTTACGAGGCAGAGCGACAGCCTGGCCCTCGTGACCGTCCGGAGCGGCAGCGTGACGCGCACGCTCCTTCGCTATCTCGGCGAACGGCCCTATGCTCCCATCGAGTCCGCGGTTGCCATGGATCGGAAGGACAAGCTGTTCCCCGTGCTCTATGGCATGTCCGTTTCAAGCCTTCCCGGCAGTCTCCTGGGCCGGAGCTCCTACATGATTTCCAAGGTCTGGCCGGGCAGCATCGCCGACGAGTCGGGCCTCTCCGTCAATGATCCCTTCGATCTCAGGGGCTTCTATGTGGACGACTCGGCCCGGGCCGCATTCATCCAGATCCACGTCAAGAAGCGGAAAGCCGGATTCCTCGAGAGTGTCATCCAGCTCGGAGCGACCATCGACGACCCTTCGTTCATATAGCCCCTCACGCCTTCGTCGCCACGGGTCGTGGCCCTTGCATTTTCGGGCTTCGATCATATAGTGGCATTACGGGGGGAGTACCATGGAGCAGGGTCCTGTACCCACGGTAGTGGCGCTTGAAGCCGCACTCACGATCGACCACGCAGCCGATCTGCGTGATCGTATCGGAGCGGCCCTGGCTGCTTCCGCCACTGTGCATCTCGATTTCCGCGCCGTAGACGAGATCGATCTCGCCTGCCTGCAGATCCTCTGCGCTGCCCGCAGCTCTGCCCGCGCGAAGGGAAAGTCCCTGGTCTTCGTTGGCCGACCCTCCGAGCGCGTGATCCGCCGGCTCTCGGCAAGCGGCTTTATTCAGGAAGCATCCGGACCTGTCGAGAACCTGGAGTCGGCGATCCTCGATCGCTAGAGCGTCGGAGGCGGGGAATGATAGACAAATTCAAGGCGTCGTTTCGTGAGGAGACGCATGAACTGCTCGGGCAGCTCGAAGCCACGCTGCTGGAACTCGAATCCGACCCGGGAAACGAAGAGCTGATAAACGCCGCGTTCCGGGCGATACACACGGTCAAAGGCTCCTCGGGGATGTTCGGCTTCGACGCAATCAGCCATTTCACCCACGACATCGAGAATGCCCTGGACAAGTGCAGGAATGGCAGCCTCTCCGTCACGCGGGAATTCATCGACATGACGCTCAAGGCCCGCGATCATGTGCTGTCGCTGCTCAACCATGAGGACGGCCTTCCATCGGCGCTGCAGGCGACGGGAGAGCAGCTGTTGGCCAGAATCAGGCGCTTCGCGGGAATCGAAGTACCCGGCACCGCCGAAGCCCCGGGCGCCGGGGAAAGCCAGGCCCCCTCCGCCGCAGGTGCGCGTTCCGAGCGCGGCACTGCCCGGACATACCGGATTCATTTCAAGCCCTCGGCCGATATCTTCAGGAACGGCACCAAGGTGCTGAACCTGCTCGAGGAGCTCGGGGGCCTGGGCACGACCGATGCCTTCCCGCACACGGAACAGATTCCCTCCCTTGATCTTCTAGATCCGGAAAGCTGCTACTGCTTCTGGGATGTCATGCTCACTACGGAACGGGATATCAACGCCATTCGTGACGTGTTCATTTTTGTCGAGGGCGACTCCGAACTCAGGATCGAAGAACTCCCTCCCGAGCTCGTCTCCGACGCCGAGGGCAAGCCGAGGAAGCTCGGCGAGATCCTCATGGAGCGCGGCGAGGTCTCTCCCGATGCCCTGCGGGAGGCGCTGAAATCCCAGAAACGGCTCGGCGAGGTCCTGGTAGAGAAGCATATCGTGACCCAGCCTCAGATCGAGGCGGCCCTGGTCGAGCAGGAGCATCTGAAGAGGACCCAGGAACGCGCCGAGGGCCAGATGGGCTCGATCCGCGTCGCCAGCGACAAGCTGGACGCTCTGGTGGATCTGGTCGGCGAGCTGGTCACCCTGCAGGCCAGGCTGTCGCAGATTTCGCTGGATCTCGAGGATGGCTCCCTCGGTTCGATCTCGGAGCAGTTCGAGCGGCTGATCGCCCAGCTCCGTGACAATACGATGGTCATCAGGATGCTGCCCATCGGAAGCACGTTCAACAAGTTCCGCCGCGTCGTGCGCGACCTCTCCACCGAGCTGGGCAAGGAGGCCGAGCTGCTCACCGAGGGCGCGGAGACGGAGCTGGACAAGACGGTGATCGAACGGCTCGGTGATCCCCTCGTGCATATCATCCGCAACTCAATCGATCACGGCATCGAGACGCCCGATCGTCGTGCGAAAGCCGGCAAGCCCGCGAAGGGTACGATCAAGCTCGCGGCGCGCCATTCGGGGGCCTATGTGCTCATCCAGGTCTCGGACGATGGTGCGGGACTCGATCGCGAAGCCATTCGTGCCAAAGCCGTGGAGCGGGGTCTCCTCGTCCCCAGTCAGGAGCTGCCGGACCAGGAACTCTTCCAGCTGATATTCGCTCCGGGTTTTTCCACCGCCCGGAAGGTCACGACGGTTTCAGGGCGTGGTGTGGGCATGGATGTGGTGAAGCGGGAGATAGAATCGCTCGGGGGATCGGTGCAGCTGAACTCGGCGGCGGGCGCAGGCATGACAGTCACCCTGAAAATACCCTTGACGCTCGCCATAATTGATGGACTACTCATCAGGATCGGCACGGAATTCTACGTCATTCCCCTCTCGTCGGTGGACGGCTGCATCGAGATCGGCCGCGAAGATCTCTCCTCCCGGGGAGAGCGGCGGATCATCCACTACCGCGAGGAACTCGTGCCCTATATCAAATTGCGCGAGGCCTTCGAATCGGGCGGCGATGAGCCGGACATAGAGCAGATCGTGATCGCCGCCGGTCAGGACGCCCGGGTCGGCTTTGTGGTCGATCAGGTAGTCGGCGACTATCAGACAGTTATAAAGCCCCTGGGCCGCATGTACCGCGATGTCGAGGGGATTTCGGGCGCGACCATTCTCGGAGACGGGACCGTTGCCCTGATCCTCGACGTGAATCGCCTTGCGGGTATTGCACAGCGTGACGCCGCTCAGCGCGTAACCGAGGGAGTCTAGGACGTGGTTGAACGGAGGGGGAAAGCCGCAGAACATGACCGGGCCAGACCCGCGTCCGATCCCGTTTCCGGCGGACTCTCCGAGCAGGATTTTCGGCGTCTTGCACGGTACATAGAATCCGAGCTCGGCATACGGATGCCGGAGACCAAGCGGGTCATGCTCGAAGCCCGGCTGCAGAAGCGGGTGAGGAAGCTTGGGTTTCCCGGATTCGAAGGCTATGTCGACTACGTCTTTTCGCGGGACGGTCGCGAGGCTGAGCTCATCAACATGATAGATGCCGTCACGACGAACAAGACGGATTTTTTCCGGGAGGCCGACCATTTCGATTTCCTGATCGACACCATCCTGCCGGAAACCGCCCGCGCGCAGGGGGGCTCCCCACTCCGGCCCCTCAAGGTCTGGTCGGCCGGATGCTCCACCGGAGAGGAGCCCTACACGCTTGCGATGGTGCTCGAGGAGCATCGCAGCGTGGTTCCAGACTTCAGGTACCAGATCCTTGCGACGGATCTCTCGAGTCAGGTGCTGGATCAGGCGGTCTCCGCGGTGTACGACGAGAGCAAGGCTGAAACCGTGCCTCTGAGCTTCAAGAAGAAATACATGTTGCGGAGCAAGGATCACGACAAGGCTCTCGTGAGAATGAAACCGGAAATACGCTCGAGGGTGCGCTTTGCGCGCCTCAACTTCATGGATGAACACTACGGTGTCGAGACCGACTTCGATGTCATTTTCTGCAGGAACGTGATCATTTACTTCGAGCGGCCGGTGCAGGAGCGGATACTCG
>DATJQN010000122.1:0-10241 GCA_035505775.1 Rectinemataceae bacterium
CTGGAGTGACGAGAACCGGCCCCCTCGTAGCCTGACATTCGCCGCCAGGTACCGGGTGCCGCCCGAGTCTCGCTCCGTCGCTTCCGCTGTACAGATTTTCCTGCTCACCCGCCAGCCTTCCGGCCAGCGCATGCTCAGGGCGCTCGGCTAAATTAGTCCATCGCCCCCCGACTGTCAAGAGCTTGGGACAGGAACACCGGCGTATTTCGGAAAAGGGTGCGGCGGGAAAGGGGGCCCCGGCTTGGCGCACTGGGGCGGGAAAAAGGGTCCTAGAGGCACCGGGACCGCCGCAGGCAGGCTAGCGCCCGGGCCAGGGCGACTCACCGTCCCCGTAGCGGCGATGCTGGACTGCCTCAAGAAGATGCGCTTCGCGAATGGAGTCCTCTCCCTCCAGATCGGCAATGGTCCTGGCGGTGCGGAGGATCGAATGACAGGCACGCGAAGACAGGACAAGTTTCTCCACGGCACGCTCGAAAACCTTTGCCGCATCGCGCGACAGGGCGCAGAACCGCTCGATATGCTCGCTCCGAAGGCGGGCATTTCGAGTCAGCCCTGACCGACAAAGCCGCTGTTTCTGGATGGCGACCGCCCGTTCGACCCGGAGGCGGACGGTGGCGCTGGATTCTCCGCGGGGGCCGATGATCTCCTGCACCGGGCTCGGCTCGACCGGCACCCTGATGTCGATCCTGTCAAGGAGAGCCCCGCCCAACCGCCGCCTATACCGCAGGAGGTCGGAATCGCTGCAGAAGCAGACTGCGCTCTTCCTTCCAAGGTTCCCGCAGGGACAGGAATTGGTGGCCAGCAGCAGCTGAAAATCACCCGGATACACGGCCGACCAGCCCGCTCGAACGATCGAAACCCTGCCCTCCTCCAGGGGCTCACGGAGAGACTGCAGCACGTTGGTCCGGAACTCTGCCGCCTCATCCAGAAAGAGCACTCCGCGGTGCGCCAGGCTGATCTCGCCGGGCCGCCTGACCCGCCCGCCCCCGATCATGCCTTCCAGCGAGGCGGAATGGTGCGGAGAACGGAAGGGCGGCCGATGCTCTATCCCGAACAGGCCATTGAAGAGCCCCGCAAGCGAGGAGATTGAAGCCACCTCGATGGCCTCTTGATCGGAGAGGTCGGGAAGTAGTCCCGGGAAACTCCGGGCCGCCATGGTCTTTCCGGAACCGGGAGGACCGAAGAGCAGAAGATTGTGACCGCCGGCAGCCGCGATCTCCAGGGCCCGCCGGAGCGTCCGCTGACCCTTGAGCTCCGCAAGATCCATGCAGAACCCCGTAGATCCGGGATCCGGCCCCCTACGGTCCCCGGTCCCTGACTTCTGGAGCGGAGGCGAACCGCCGCGGATACGCGAAAGAATGGCCACAAGCTCGTTGAGCTCCGCTATCGGATGAATCCGCCCCCGACCGAGGGCCACGGCTTCGGAGAGATTCGCCTCGGGTACGATATAGTCGTCAATTCCATGCCGAAGTCCGGTGGCCACGGCGGGCAGCACAGCCCGTACGCCGCGCACCGAGCCGTCGAGACGCAGCTCTCCCAGTGCAAGGACGGGAGCGCCTGGATGGGGGACCGCTCCGGAGGCCACCAGGATGGCGATGGCCATGGGGAGATCGTAGGCCGAGCCTTCCTTGGGAAGATCTGCCGGGGCGAGATTGACGAGCACCCTGTCGAGCGGAAACTCGAAGTTGGAATTGCGCACGGCGGCCCGCACGCGCTCACGAGCTTCGCGCACTGCTTCGGAGGCGAGGCCGACCAGGTCCACGCCGGGAATGCCACGCCGGATGTCCACCTCCAGGGCGATGAGGCGGCCCTCGAGTCCTATAGGTTCATGCGCGACGATGGTCATGCCGGCTCTCCGCACAGAGAGACGCATCGCCCGACGCCGACCGATTGAGAACGGCAGGCTCACTGGAGGCGCTTGCGACGCATGCGCGGCGGGTTCACTGGAGGCGCTTGCGACGCATGCGCGGCGGGTTCACTGGAGGCGCTTGCGACGGATCATGACCAGAAGCGCGGCGCCGAGGAAGATGTAGGGAAGATTGGAGAGCAGGATCCGACCGATCGGGATGCCGAACAGCTGATATCGCGCCTCGTTGACGAGCCCCAGCTGAGTCAACAATCCGAACAGGATGTCGGCATAACTGGCGATCGCGCCGATGACGATGAGCATCCAGGCGAGGTCCCGGGTCCGCGACCAGAGGACAATCGCGAGGAAGGCGGCCACGGCGGTCGTGACCAGCCGGGAAACAAGATATGCGACGTCTCCGGCACTCATGATATGTGGACAATATCGGCTGACGGAAGGCCCTCCTTGATCGCCGTCGCTTTCCGCACGATTGACAGGAGCGCGAAGGGAACCTACCGTGGGGCAGGGAGGCCAGAGATGGACCTATGGTACACGCGGAGCGAGAGCCAAGGGACCAGATACGCGATGAAGGTGACGCGTCCCCTCTTTTCCGACGCCGGTTCGACGGGTCGGGTCGATGTGCTTGAGACCGAGGACTTCGGCAAGGCCCTGGTCGTCGGAGGGTCCGTGGTGCTGACGGACGCGGAGGGTTTCGCCCACCGCGAAATGCTCGCGCATACGGCGCTCAACGTCCATCCCGGCGCCCACTCCATCCTCGTGATAGGCGGAGGCGACGGGGGGGCCATTCACGAATTGCTCCGCTATCCGGAGGTCGAGCGCATCGTGCTCGTCGAAAGCGACGACGTCAAAATGACGGCTTCGAAACGCTTCTTCCCGGATGTGGCCAGCGCGCTCTCGGACCCCCGCGTGAGGGTGGACGGCTCCGACGCAGTGGAGTTCGTGCGGGACACCAAGGAACGTTTCGACCTCCTTATCGCGGAGTACGCCCCGGCGGTCGGACGGGAGCAGTCCTTCTATTCCGACTGCTTCCGCATGCTGTCGGGAGACGGGATACTCGTCGGGCCCTGCGGCTCGGCCTTTTTTCCGCTCCGGCGGCGCGAACTCCTGAGCATTGCCGCGCGCCTCAAGCGGCTCTTCCCGATATTCAGGCTGTTCAGGGTCGACACGATCTCATCGGAGGTCGGAGGCTGTCTGGTCGGCTTCGCGTCCAAGCGCTACGATCCCGTGACGGACTTCGACCCCGCCCGCTGGTCCCGACACGGGATCGTCACGAACTACTACACCGAAGAGCTCCATCGCGCCGCGTTCGCCCTCCCCAAGTACCTTGCGGATGCGCTCGAGGGCGCATAGGCACGCCTGGCCCGCCAGGCCCGACCCGTCCGTCGGTCGGAGTCGTCGGGCCGACGGGGCAGGTCAACGGATCAACAGGTCGAGGTCTATCTCCGCCGCCGCGCAGGGAACGGCCACGCCCCAGGCTTCGAGAACCCTGGGGTGAATCTCGCCGTAGACGCCCACGGTCTGCACTCCCTTTTTCAGCAGGGCCTGACGTCCGGGGATAAAGCGGGGGTCCTCGCCCTCGGCCAGGGTGAGCTCTTTCCCGATGTAGTAGAGAAGCGTGGCGACCTGACTGGCCATCTCGTTGAAATCGGCCGCCGCATGCGAGGAGAGGAATCCGAGCAGCTGCCTGCTCGTGACTCCATAGTTCTCCGCGGGATCGCGGAACGCCACCTTCCCCACCTCGAATATGCGGTGCGGATAGACTGCGCGGCTGGATACTGATTCCGAGCCGAGGAGGCTGGGCAGGGGGGAGTTGCGAAGAAACTCGAAGTTCTCAGACATCGGATTGGAAATGCGCACCACCGATGAGCCGTCTATTCCCATCCGCTCGACATAGTCCTTCCCCGAACCGAGGTAGTTGTAGATCATCTCCTGGTAGCCGAGGCCGACCATGACACCCTTGACCCGCCTCGAGAAGGACTCGATGGGCGACAGACGCCCGATGGTGAAATCGTGGGGGCGCTCGGGCTCGAAATAGGCCATGCCCTTCCCCATCATCACGTCTTCGATCACGTCGACGGGATGGAGGAAGTCGTTGCGGTATTCGGCGGGATGGACCGTGACGTACTGGCCGTGGCTCTCGGCGGCACAGCCCATGCGCTCCACGGCCTCGAGAACCGCCTGGACGCTCAGGGGCTTTCCGAGGAGGCGGGAGGCCCTGGCGGCTTCCACGCTGACCGGCGTCTGGAAATAGAACGGGAAGGTGACCGACCTGCCGAAGGCCGTCGGCTCGGGGTAGTCGACGCGCACCGGCTCCACGGTATAGCCGAGGTCGGAGAAGTCGCAGGCGACGATCGAGGCCGCGAGGGAGACGGATTCGAGGTCCGTCCCGGTGAGCTCGATGAAAAGCTCCGTGTCGCCGACCTGGACGGCGCCGAGATCGGCCGAGTTTATGATCGGGGGATAGGAGAGCACCGAGCCTTCGGCGTCGAGGAGCAGGGGGTGGAGGGCCAGCTTCTCGTTGATGAAGCCGTATTCCCTTCCTTTCGGGTGTTCCTTGAGGATCTCGCTCAGAGTCATGGCCCGGTCGCTTTGCAGGGGGACGAAACGCACGGAGTCCGGAGGCACTGCCTTGTACTGCACGGGCCACTTGATGATGGCAGTGCGGTACAGCCCCATGGAAACGGTCCTGCGCTTGCGCCCGAAATTCCAGCAGAGCTTCTCCTGCGTCTGGATCATGTCCTTGAGGGTCGCGTCGGTGATGGCCTTTCCGCTGACGACGAAGCCCGCGAGGTAGGGGCGGACGCCGAGCACGCTCCGGTCGACGGTGACGCTGTGCCTGGCCTCCCGTGCGTCTCCGCTTCGCGAGAAAAAGCTGTAGGAGGGTCGCCGACCCGTCTCGCGGATGCGCAGCTGCCTGGCCAGGCCCGCGGTGGACCAGAGATCGGGGCGGTTGGTGTCGTTCAGCTCTATCTTGATCGTCCGCTCGTCGTCGGGGAGAGCGGCTCCCGCGGTAGCGGGCCCGGCCGCCCCGCCGGCCTTTTCGGCCTGCGGCTCTCCGCCGCGGTCGTCGCTGCCGGCGAGGTCCCATTCGTCGAGCTCGGCCTTGGCTCCCATGAGGAGTTCCTCGAGCTCTGCCGGGCCGCAGCGCCGGCCGAGAAGGCTGAAGAACAGCTGTTCGTTGACTTCTATCTTGGGCATGGATTCCTCTCCCTCGTGCTTCTGAAAAACTGCTGCGTCCTAGAGCGCCTGTCCGCGGCGGAGTCGGACGTTTTCGATGTCGGGGCTGAAGAGCTCGCGCAGGTCGTTCAGTCCGAGGGCCATCAGGGCCATGCGATCAATACCGATGCCCCAGGCGAGTACCGGCACCTTCACTCCAAGCGGCTCGGTGACCTCCGGCCGGAAGATGCCCGAGCCGCCGAGCTCGAACCAGCCGAGCACGGGATGCTTTATATGCACTTCCACGGAGGGTTCGGTGAAGGGGAAGTAGCCCGGCACGTATTTCACTTCCTTGGCGCCGGCAACCTCGACGGCGAACATCTCGAGGAAGCCGAGGAGGGTGCGGAGATTGACGTTCTCCCCGAGCACGATTCCCTCGGTCTGGTAGAAGTCCGAGAGATGGGTGGCGTCCACCTTGTCGTAGCGGAAGCAGCGGGCGATGCCGAAGTACTTGCCCGGCACCTTGGCCGTGGGCAGCTGCCGGGCGGAAAGGACGGTGCCCTGACTCCGGAGGATCAGGCGCCGCGTGAAGTCGCGATCGAAAGCGTATCGCCAGCCGCGCGAGCCGGTGGGCCCGCCGTTCTCGTGGGTCGAGGCGACGGCGCTGAGGTAGGGTTCCTCGATGGACTTGGCGCGGGTGGGCTCCTCGACGTAATAGACATCGTGAATGTCCCGCGCCGAGTGGAACTGCGGCATGAAGAGGGCGTCGGAGTTCCAGAACTCCGTCTCGACGAGTGAGCCGTCGAACTCCTCGAAACCCAGGGAGACGAGCTTGTCCTTCACGCTCTCGAGAAACTCGACGTAGGCGTTGCGGCGTCCGGGAATGAGGCGGGCCGCGGGACTGTTGATGTTGTAGGGCCGGAAAGCGGCGTTTTTCCAGAGTCCCTTTTCGATGAGTTCCGGCGTGACGCTGCCGAGTTCCTCGCCCGTGACACCCTGCGAGCGGAGCTCGGCCGCTGCGCTCGCCGCCTCCGGGGTCAGCCTGTAGCTGACCGTCTCGCGCTCGGCAGCACGGAAGGGGGCGTCCCCGGCCCCGCGCCTGCGGGCTATACCAGCCATCGCGGCACGCTCCGCAGCGCCCAGGGCTGCCTCTTCGAGCGTGCCGCCCGCGGCCACTGCCTTTTCCAGCAGAGCGCGGACAATCGCGATTCGGGGGAGTTTTCCGCCCTCGTGGGAGGTCTTGAACCAGGCCGTGTTGAGCACCGCGCGCTTCTCGGCGTTCATGGAGAGCGCACCCTCCTTGGAAAGAAGGCCGAAGGCCGACCCCACGTCCTTCTGTTCGATGCCGAGGGCGGCGGCGATATCGGGCAGGGTCTCTCCCCCGCTTCGACCTTCGAGGTGGCGCAGGATGCGCTCTTCATAGCTGCCCTTCTCGGCCATCTCGCGACCGAGCGGCGTGAGCTCATAGACGGTTCGGCTCTGGCGCCCCTCCTCCGCGACCAACCCCTTCGCCGCGAGCCAGGAGAAGGCCTGATTGGCGTGCCCTTCCTTGTAGTCGAGCTCGGACTGGAGCCGGGCCGAATCGAGATGGTCGGCGGGACCGTAACGGAGAAGGACTTTCACCTCGAGCGGGTGAAGTGTCTTGACGAGGGATCCTGAATCCATGGGACGCTCCGAACCGTCATGGCGGGAGGCTTGGGGGCCCTGCACCGCGAATTTCCGGCCATTGTGGCGAAAATCGGTGCCCCGGTCAAGGAAGAGAGGACCTGGTGACCGATCGTGTTATACTGGACTGATGCGCGGCTCCATTCGCCATCCCGGATTGACGCTGCTCCTTGCCCTGCTGGCCTCCACGCTGCTCGCCGCCTGCACGAGCGGCGCAGTCCCCAGACAGGGGGACGAGCACCCGCTGAAGGCGACCCTTATGGGGCAACCCGCCGAGGGAATCGATCAGTACAGGCTGAAGCTCCCCCTGGTCCTCCGGCTGAAGAACGCGGGCGGACAAGTGTTGGAGATCCGCCGAATCACGAGCTTCCTGTCGGTTGAAGATTCCGGCAGGGAGGAGATCGACTCCGCGGCGCCGATCATGCTCCAGCCAGGCGAGGAGCGTGAGTTCAGGCTCGAGTTCGCCGTCGACACGCGCCCCTCCGGATCGACGAAGGGGCCGGGCCTTGCCGCGCCTGGAGAAGCAGCGGGGCCCGCGGGCGATGAGTCGCCGGCCGCTGGCTCAGCCTCTGGCCCGGCCGTTGGCCCTGCCGCCGCCGGCCGCCCCGACCATGCGCGCTGGGAGGCGGAGACCGACATTACGGGTATTTCGGGTGCAGGCGAGTTCGCTGTGGCCGCGAGAACCGACGGTACGGTACCGATCATCAGGGAACCCCTCTTTCGCATAACGTCGGTGACCATAGAGCGGGATCTCCTCGTCACGACCAGGCTCAGCCTGGATGTCGAGGTCGAGAATCCCAATGCCTTCCCCGTGAGCCTCACCGCCTTCACCTACGACTTCTACGGCGAGGACAGAGCCTGGGTCACGGGAGGACGGGACGAGAAGGTCACCATCGCTCCGAACAGCAGACTGGAACGGAAGCTCGACTTCACCATGAACTTTGCGGACATGGAGCGGCACCTGTTTGACCTCGTGGCCGAGCTCCGGCGCGTACGCTATCGCCTCGTGGGCGGCGCGAGCGTGGACACGGGGCTCGACTACCTGCCGAGCTTCGATACCCGCTTCGATCTGGCCGGGAGCTGTCCGGTCTACCGCTAGCCGCCTGACCAGGGCCCGCCCGGGCCCGGTTGACGGCCTCCTCGGGCGGTCCCCTTTTCGGGTGGCCGCCGGGGCCGCTACACTGTCGCGATGCACAAGCGCGAATCCCCGACGGGACTGCCCGCCTCGGCCGTCGGGCTGGCCCTCCTCATCGCGGCGATCTGGGGCTTCAACTTCGTGGTCATCGACGTGGGCGTGGCCTCGGTGCCGCCCCTCATGCTTGCCGCGCTGCGTTTCGTCTTCAGCGCCTTCCCCGCCCTGTTGTTCGTGAAGCGACCGGCCGCCCCCCTCCGCTCCCTTGCGCTCTACGGCATCCTCCTCGGCGTCGGGGAGTTCGGCTTCCTCTTCACCGCGATCAAGCTGGGGGCCCCGCCGGGCATCTCCTCGATCCTGCTGCAGTTCCAGGCCTTCTTCACGGCCGCCCTTGCGGCCGTCTTCCTGAGGGAGAGACTCTCGGCCTGGAGCCTCGGCGGCATGGGGATCGCCGCAGCCGGCCTCCTCCTCTTCGCGCTCTCGTCGGGAGCTGGCGCGGGGGCCGTGGCCATCAGCCTGCCGCTGCTGGCCATGATCCTGCTGGCGGCCCTGGGCTGGGCGGGCGCCAATGTCGTCACGCGCAGCATGCCGGGGACGAGCGCGCTGGGCCTCATGGTCTGGTCGAGTCTATTCTCCCCGATTCCGCTGGCGGGACTTTCGCTGCTGTTCGAGGGCCCGAGGGCGATCGCCGCGGCCGCGCTCGGCATTTCCTGGCTGTCGGTGGGTGCGCTTGCCTACCTGGTCATCATGTCCACACTGCTCGGCTACGGGCTGTGGAACCACCTCATCCTGAAGCACGGCGCGGGGCGCATCGCGCCCTTCTCGCTGCTCGTACCCATCTTCGGCGTCCTGTCGGCCGCGCTTGCGCTCGGCGAGCGTTTCGGGACCCGCGACGCGCTGGGCGCAAGCCTCGTCCTGGCCGGAGTCCTCCTCCATGTCTTCGGCACGCGCCTGGCGCGCCTGAGCGGGCCGGGCCGGGGCTAGCCGGACTCAGGCTCGATCGAATAACGCGCGCTGACTATTCCGGGGGCTCGTCAGAGAGGAGCTCCTCGTCCACGTCCATGCCCACCGGTACCGGACCGCTCAGGACCTGCTTGCGGACGAGGGCGCGCCCCTTCCGCCCGTCCATGAAGATGTCGAGGGGCTGGGCGAGCTCGGTGTGGACGCAGTGCTCGGTGCGCCGGCTGTGCGGGAAGGCCGCGAGCCATTCCCAGTCGACGCGGTTGGCCCCTCCGGGCGGCACGGTCAGATAGCCGACGTTCATGCTGGTGACGTTGTGGAAAAAGTGCGACCCGAATGAGAAGTCCACGGGGAACTCCGGCATCTCCGTCTCGACGATGACGCGGGCCCTCGCGATCTGAGAGAAGACCACCGGGATGCCGAGCCAGCGGTCCCGGGTGCCCCAGCGGCCCGGCCCGATGAGCACGTATCGCCGCCCCTCCCGTCCGAGGGCCCGGTCCAGCTCCTCGATCTCCGTGGCGATCTGCTCGGTCCTGCTCCGATCGAAGGTCGAGGGATCGACCCAGATCACGTCGCGCACGCCGGAGTCGCGGCCGTTGCCCATGCTCCGCTCCGAGACGATCAGGCAGTCCCCGGCATCGATTCCCTCGAGGTCCACCTCGATCTTGTGCTCGCCCCGGATGAGGGGCTTGAGCTGAAGGAGGTAGAGGGCCGGCACGCCGCCGGGCTCGTCGAGGTTGAGCGCGTACTCTATCTCGACCGGTGTGCCCATCGACTTGGAACCCACCTCCAGCACCATGTCGATGGCCCGGGCGAAGGGCAGGGCGTCATAGAGCAACAGGCTCGAGAGGTCGACGATGCGCATGCCCGGGGTGCCGGTGCCGGGGACCAGGCGCTCGTTGTCGTGGTCCCAGGTCGAGGCGAGGAGGGTGAAGTTCGGGTCGCCCTCGGCGACGGAGAGGGGCAGCTCCTCGAGCGCGGCGTCCTCGCCCTGGCTGAGATCGGGCTCGTCGCGCTCCATGTCGAGGGCGAGGAAGAGGCGCTGCGAGTCGGAGCGGAGCCGGGCCGGGGGCGTGACGCTCAGCTTGGGATAGCGCGGGCAGAAGCGGAAGGCGGGCTGGCCCTCGACGACGTAGGCGCCGAGCCCCAGGGCGGCGATGCACAGTCCGTCCTCCGGCTTCACGTACGAGACGGGATAGTAGTTGAAGGACTGCGCGGTGCCCGAGATGTGGGGATAGAACCAGCGTCCCCGCCGCGCTCCGACGAGTTCCTGGATGAGGACGGCCATGCGCTCCTCCTCGAGGTTGTACTTGGCCACCTCGAAGTAGGCGCGGGATTTCGTGGAGAAAAGGCTCGCATAGATGAGCCTGACCGCCTGGCTGAGCTGGAGGAGCCGGACCTCGGGGTCCGGGTGGGAATTCGGGATGATATAGGTGTCGTAGATGCCGGAGAAGGGCACCA
>DATJQN010000123.1:0-7623 GCA_035505775.1 Rectinemataceae bacterium
ACGACCAGCCCGTCCAGGCGGCTGCCCGAGGTGTAGAAATCGTAGAAGTCTCCCGAGACTCCCGAGGCCGGCCTGAACACGAAAGCCAGGTCCCAGTCGGCGAGGACCGGAGCCTTGGCAGGCAGCATGCCCTGCTGCACCTGCACTGCCATTCTCATGTCCTTCTCTCCGAGATCCATGGCGTTCTGCAGGCGGAGGTTCGCGGCCAGGAGGCGCGCGTTCAATCCGGACTGTTCTCCCATCGCGGCCTCGAGGTCCGCGGTGCGCTCCCGCACCTTGGTCTCGAGACTGGCCGCCATGGCCTCTATCTCGTCATACACGCGGTGGTACTGGCTGGCCAGGGCGGCTGCGGTGCCGAACACCAGTATGAGAAAGCCGTACTTGGAGAAGTCGGGCCCCTGGGCCCCGTCGAAGCTGAACAGATCGGCGGACACGGCGGCAAGCACCACGATAGCCCCGATGGAGATTCGGCCCAGGTCGGTCTGCACGAGCACGCGGCCCAGGGATTGCAGTATGCCCGAACCGCTGCCACCGGCCGCTCGCGGGGCGTTACGCTCCGCGACGCCGGCCTTGGCAAGTGGCCGCACGATGTCAAAGACAAGGAGGTACAGCACGGGTATCGCGAGGCTCCAGCGCCAGGCGAGGAGGAGCAGATCCTGGAATATGAAGGGGACGAGGAGTGCCGCCGCCGCGCTGACAACCGCGTAGCGAAGGGTGAAGGGTGCGATCTTCCCCCGGGACTGCAGGTCGAAAAAGGCAAGATAGATCGGGAAGAGCAGGAAGAGACAGAAGAGCTCCGCGCCGCGGATGACGGCCGTGTTGGCGAAGATGTCGAAGATGATGAAGCTTCGCGAGAGGAGGTAAAAGGTCAGGACCAGCGTTCCGATCCCGAAAAAGAGATAGGCACGATTGCCGGGTCGGAGGGCGTACAGCAGGATGTGATAGAGGGCGAAGAAGAAATAGATCCCGATGAGCATGAGATCGAGATACTCGACGCGAAGACCCACGAGCTTCTGGTACGAATCGATCACGTAGCGCCCGGCCGAGGGAAGGCCGGTTCGCGGGCTGGCCGGATCGCCGATGATCATGAAGGCGAGGACATTGCGTCCCGGATGGAGAAAGCGCTTGTCAATGTTCACGAGCGCGCCGCGGAGCGCGCGTTCCCGCTCAATGCCACCGCCCCGTCGCAGGTAGATCTCGCTCCGGATGATCGAGCCGTTGAGGTAGACTTCCCAATCCTCGCCGATTTCGGAAAGGAAGAGACCGACCCCGCTCGACGAACCGAGCAGTTCTTCATCGACATCAAAGGCGGTGATAAAGCAGAACTTCCGGGGTTTGCCCGGTAGTATGCGCGGCGTGGAGACTGGACCGAGCCCCGGCACGTCGAGATCCCGGACCACGACGGGACGGCTGCCCCGGTGGGGCGGCACATAGGCCCAGGTCGGATCTGAGGGCGAAGGCTCGTAGTAGCTCCAGGCGATGTCGAACCCGCTGCGCACATACAGGGGGAGCGCGGTCAGGTCGATTGATGCCGTCCAGGCGGGGGTTGAGAGCGCAAGCAGGAGACCGATGATTCCGAGACGTCGCGGTTTATTCATTTTTCTATCCTTCGAACAGGCGCCGGCTGTGTCCTGACAACAGCACATTTCAGTGTACACAGCGGCGCGGCAGCTGTAAACATCGAGTTCAGGATCCGCCCTCCAGTTCCTTGAGCTTGTCGCGGATCATCGCTGCGCGTTCATAATCCTCCTCGGCAATCGCCTTTTCCAGCTCGGCGCCGAGCCTGATGCGTTCTGCCCCCGCCGGCCCCGACGAAAGCGTCGCTCCGGAGGGCTCGCCCTCTCCTTCGGCGCTGAGTGCGTTCTCGCCCGTGACGAGGTTCACCGAGATTCCCGCCTCCTCGACCACGGACTCGGCGATGAAGACAGGGCAGCCGGCCCGCACGGCGATCCCGATGGCGTCCGAAGGACGGGAGTCGATGAGCATCTCGGAGTCGCCGACGCGGAGCGCGATGCGCGCGAAGAAGGTGCCCTCCCTGAGTTCGTTGATCTCGATGCGGCCGATGTCGGCCCCGAGGGAGTGGATCAGCGAGATGGCGAGATCATGGGTGAGGGGCCGGGGAACGTCGACATGCCCCATCCCGATGAGGATGGCCTGAGTCTCGAGCTGGCCTATGAAGATGGGCACGGCCAGATCGGAGCCCTTGGGCCGGACGAGCACCACGTTGCCCTGATCCGTCTGTGCCACGGTCCAGATATCGGCCTCCACGAAGGTCTGCTCAGCCATCCGCTCCCCCGGTTCAAAGTATAGGCCCCGCTACCGTGAATGCAACGAGCCTGCCGCCCGCGGATCTGAAGCCTGCGGTCTGCGGACCCGCCCCTCCCCGCCCCCGACCTCGCGCACCGGAGTAGCTCTTATCCGCGCAGCAGCGGGATGAGGCCGGCCAAAAGCCGGGCAGAACCCGAGGGCGGGAGCAGGGCCTCCAGATCGCGGGTGGCCCGGTCAAGTATCTCTGCTGCCTGAGTCTCCGCCAGGTCGAGAGCCCCCGTTGCCGCTATCGTGCCGATCGCCGCCTCGACCGCCGGTGAATCCGCCCCCTCGACCGCAGCGGTCTCGAAGAGCCCGAGCAGCTCAGCGTGAAGCTGCGGCTGAGCCGCGCAGGCGAGGATGACCGGGAGACTCTTCTTGCCTTCGACGATATCGTCCCCGCGCTTCTTGCCCGGGTTCCCGCTCCGAAGATTCCGCACATCGTCCAGAATCTGGAAGGCGACGCCAGCACCTTCGAAGATGTCGCCGAGTTTCCCGGCGGACTCGCGGCTCGCGCCGGCCGCCACCGCCCCGAACTCGGCGGCGGCGCGGGCGAGCACCCCCGTTTTGAGCGCACACATCGCGAGGTAGCTGTCCCGGTCGGGGATCCGGCGGTGGTCGCGATGCCAGGTGATGTCGAGGGCTTGGCCGAGGTGCAGCCGGCGCATATGAAGGCCGTAGCGGGCGTGGAGCTCGAGTCGGACCGATTCGGGAGCCTCGAATCGGTCGATGAGGACCAGGGGAAGGAAGTAGAGGAGATTGCCCGCGTTGACGGCCACGTCGATCCCATGAAGAATGTGAATCGCCGGTCCGCCCCGACGCATGTCGGCACCGTCCTCTATGTCGTCGACGATCAGCGTGCCATTGTGCGCTATTTCGATGAGGGGTGTGAGGGCGATCGCGCCGTCGTCGCGCCCGAATGCCCGGGCGGCGCTGGCCAGCAGAAGCGGCCGCCAGCGCTTGCCGCCTCGCCGTATGAGATCGAGCGCGGGGGCGTTCAGCGAGTCCCGGAGCTCCTGCCGGGAGAATGCCGGCAGCGGCCCGAAATACCGCTCCAGCCAGGCGTCGTCGGGAGACTCGGGGAGGACCGCACGAAGCTCCTCTTCAATCGATTCAAGGAGTTCCGTATACTCGTCGCGCATGGCCCACCTTAGCCTGGGCCGGGGGGATTAGTCCATGTCGAACTCGAGCTACGAAAAGCCCGACTTCTGGGCGCAGAAGGCCAGGCGCGAGGGCTACCCGGCGCGTTCGGTCTATAAGCTCCAGGAGATCGACAAGAAATTCACCTTGGTGAAGCCGGGCATGCGGATCCTCGATATCGGTGCGGCCCCGGGCTCTTGGTCGCTCTGGCTCTTGAAGCGCCTCGCGGGCTCGGGAAGTCTCGTCGCTGTCGATCTCCAGCCCCTCGGCATCGACCTGGGGCAGAACGGCTTCAGCTTCTATCAGGGTGACATCCATGACGAGTCGCTGCGCTCAAACCTGGCCGCCCAGGGCCCCTACAATCTGGTGCTGTCCGACGCCGCACCGGCGACCACGGGCAACCGCGTGGTCGACCAGGGCGGCTCCGAGGCCATCGTCGAGGCGGTGATCGGCTGCGCCGAGGAGATGCTGGCGCCCGGAGGCGCCGTGGTGGCCAAGATTTTTCAGGGTGGAGCCGAGGCCGCTCTCCTCAAACGGTTGCGGAGCCGTTTTTCGGCGGCGCGGGGCTTCAAGCCCGAGGCCTGCAGGGCTGAGTCCTTCGAGACCTACCTGGTGGCTACCGGCTTCAAAGGCTAGGGCCGACTCGCGGGAGCGCGGTGCCTTTGGCGTTGCCTCCGGCATTGCCTTCGGCGCTTCACGGCCGCGCGGACATCAGCGGCGCAGTCAGCAGCCGCGCTCCTCAGCTCCCCGCGGGTGCGGCTTTCCAGGAATCCTCCGCCGCGCGGATGAAACCCGCCAGTTCCCCGGTCGAAGGTCGGTCCGCGAGCAGCTCCAGGAAGTCCCTCCGCTGGCACAGATGCGTGAGCGAGGCGAGGACGGAGAGATGACTCTTCGCCTCGGAGGACAGGATGAGGAAGAGCACGGAGACGGGTTTGCCGTCGAGGGCATCGTAGGGGATGGGCGTTTTCAGGAAGAGCACCGAAACACGCTGATCGGCCGCTTTGAAGATGATCGGATTGCGGGGATGGGGAATGGCAACGCCGTTGCCGATGGCGGTCGGCATGAGCGCCTCGCGTTCGAGGACCGCCTTCGTGAGAGCGGCGCGATCCACGTCCTTGGGCAGGGACAGCCCCTTGATGCCCTCCCGGAGCGCCTCCGCCGGAGAGGAGCCACCGATGTTGTAGTAGACGCCTCCCCGCTCGATCAGGGTCGATAGCGCGATGCCCGTCGTCATGTGCCCTCCTACCCGAAGGAGTATGGACGCCGGTCGGGGGGCGCGCAAGCGCCGCCGAGCTCCGGCGCCGGCTTCTTTACCCCCGCCGGCCCGACGACTATACTCCCTTCGTCCATGACCCAGATCCCTCAAGCATCACGCCTCAGACGCCGTCGCTACCTGCTTGCGGGAGGGCTGTCGCTGGCCGCCCACGCCCTGTTCTTTGCCATCCTGTTTGTCGGCGCCGCCCCGAGCGGGCCGGCGCGCGGAGAGATCGCGGTCAGGCTGGTTGACTTCGGCGAGGGCGTGGCCGCGGAGCAGCCCGGGAAGCCGGGTACTCACGATGCCGTGGCGCCGCCCGTGCAGCCTCCGGCTCACGGCTCTGAAGCGGCAAACACGGGGCCGCTTTCCGAGCCGGCGCCCACGCCGGATGTGGCGTCCGCCCACCCCATGGCGCCTGATGGTCATGGCGCGCCGGAAAACACTGCGGTCCCGGTGAGCCCCGCGCCCGGCGCTGTTGCGGCCTCCGGACCCGACCCCGGCGGGACGGTCTCGCCCGGCTCGGCGCCAGGGGCTGAGGGCATGCCGGGCGCGACAGCGGCGAGCGATGAGGCGGCTTCACGATTCATTGCCGACATCCGCGCTGCCATCGAAGCGCGCAAAGCCTATCCGCTGGCCGCGCGGATGCGCGGCACGGAGGGCGTCGTCAGGCTGCGGCTCCGGATTTCAGGCGACGGCCACCTCATCGGCGCCACGATCGCCGCAAGCTCGGGCTCGACACTCCTCGATCGGGCGGCCCTCGACCTCGTGCACTCGATCTTCCCCCGGACCAATCCCACAGGGCGCGAGCTCGACCCCCTGCTCGCCGTGAGCTACTCGCTGACACGGTAATTCACGCGGTTGTGCCCACCGGCGAAGGCGATAGGAGACGCCACCGGTGGGCCGCCGATGCAGGGATCGCGGGATGCGGGCCTGAGCCGGGGCGCGCGGCTGGGATCGCCGCACGAGAGCCGTTATAAAAAAGAAATGATTCGGTAAGCCAAATGTTCCGCACACATGCTACCCTTGAAAGTGTGAGAGAGCGCGTGTCCCGCCCTGCCCGGCGGGGGAGAGAGGTCGGGCAACCGTGAAGCGCCGACCCCGATCCATCCGACGCATAGTCCTGGCCCTCTTCGCCGTCTCGGTGGGGGTCTCCTTCCTCCTCCTCGTCAGCTTCGAGTCCGCCATGTCGAGCTACTATCGCGGCGAGTCGAGCGTCCTGACCCGGCTCTTCCACCCGGCGCCGGCGGCGGTGCGCAGCGCGCGCACAATGGTGAGAGTATTGCGGTCCTTCAACCAGGCCCTGCTCAGCGGCAGCGACGCCGCCCTGCAGCCCGCCTTCCTCGCGAGTCTCGCGTCCAAGGCCGTGCCCCTGGGTATTGCCATGCGGGTCAACGGCGGTCTTGTCTTCGCTTCGCCGGACTTGCCTGCCGATGCCTTCCGCACCTTGCCCGAGTTTGGTTCCGCCGGTCCGGTCGAGCCCTTTCCCGAGGACGAGGACGCCCCCCACGTGATGTACCAGTTCGACTTCCGCAGCTCGACCGGGGAGCCCGCCTCGTTCTTCATCCTCCACCAGCCCCTGCCCGAACCCCAGCGGACTCCCTTTTCACGCCAGCTCCTCCTTATCGTCGCCCTCCTCCTCCTCGCAGCCGACGGGGCGGCAGGCGTCATCTTCATCCTCAGCCTCACCGGCCCACTGCGCCGCGTCGAGTCCGCCGCCCGTGCCATGAGCCGCGGCGATCTGGACACCCCCGTGGAGAGCGGCCATTCCATACTCGAGCTCGCCCGCGTTTTCGATGCGATGGAGACGATGCGCTCCGAGATCAAGGACCTCATCCGCCGTGCGGCCCTGCGCGAGGGCGAGCGCCGCGAGCTGATCGCCAATCTCTCGCACGACCTCCGCACTCCCCTGAGCGCCATCCGCGGCTATGTGGACGGCCTGCGCGAAGGCATCGCGGACACGCCGGAAAAGCGGGCGAAGTACCTCTCCATCGTCGGCGCCAAGATTCTCGACCTCGACCGCATGATCGACCAGATCTTCCTCCTGTCCACGCTCGAAGCCCAGGAAGCCGCCCCCACGATGCGAAGCTTCGACCTGCGCGCATTCCTGCGCGATTCCGTGGAGGATCTCCGCATGGCAATCTCATCGGACGAGCTCATCCTTGACCATGAGGGCCTTGAGGGAGCACCGAGGATGATCAGGGCGGATCCGCTCCAGCTTCGCAGGGTTGTGGAGAATATCGTTGACAACGCCCGACGGCACGGCGGCAGGAAGCCCATACATCTGCGCATTTCCCTCGAGGAGTCCGCGACTCATTCGCGCATCCTGCTCGAGGACGACGGCCGGGGCATTCCGGCAGAGGACGCAGAACGGGTCTTCGAACGATTCTACCGCGGCGACCCCTCACGGCCCGGGGGCGGAGTCGGCCTGGGGCTTGCGATAGCCCGGCGTCTCGTGGAGGCCCAGGGCGGCAGGATCGCGCTTGAGCCCGTCGGCGGCGGCGGCGCGCGGTTCGTCATCACCCTTCCTGTCGCGGAGGCAGTCGCATGAGCGCTCCAGTCGAGAGCCCGTCTCCGCACGTCCCGCCCGCGCGCCCTCGCGCCCTCATCATCGAAGACGACGTCGCGATCGCCGAACTCGAGCGGGACTACCTGGAAGCCGCCGGCTTTGCCGCCGACGTGGTGACGGACGGAAGCCTCGGCTTGTCCCGGGCCATCGACTCCCTTGCGCACGAGCGCGCCGCGGCCGCCTACGACCTTTTTATCGTCGACCTGATGCTCCCCGGCTCGGACGGCTTTACCATCTGCCGCGAACTGCGCGAGCGCACGGAAAAGCCGGTTCTCGTCGTGTCGGCGCGCTCGGGCGACATAGACAAAGTGCGCGCGCTCGGTATCGGTGTGGACGACTACGTCACCAAGCCCTT
>DATJQN010000124.1:0-21561 GCA_035505775.1 Rectinemataceae bacterium
GCCGTCCATGCCGGGCATGAGGAGGTCGAGGAGGAGAATATCGAAGCGCTCGCGGCCGAGAAGCTCCAGGGCTTCCTCCCCGCCGGAAGCGGATCCGAGCGAGCACTGGTCCCCGATGAGTTTGGCGACAATCGCGCGAGAGGTCGCCGAGTCATCCACCACGAGCGCCCTGATACCGCTCACGTTTGCACCGGATCTACGCCCCGACCACCGAGCCCACGGTCGCCAGGAGGGTTTCCTTCTGGAAGGGCTTGACGAGAAAGGCTTTGGCGCCGAGCGAGAGCGCCTCGTTCTTGAGCGCCTCCTCGTCCTGCGTGGTCAGCACGATGACCGGCAGTTTCGCGATCCCCGGATCGGCGGCTCTCGCTTTCAGGAACTCGATGCCGTTCATCTCGGGCATGTTCACGTCGAGGATCACGCAATCGAACTTCGTCCCCCGGGCCTTCTCGAGGGCGATCTTGCCGTTTTCAGCCTCGGCGTAGGAGTGTCCCGCCCCGCCGAGCGCGACAGTCACGATCTTCCGCATCGTGGCGGAGTCGTCGACGATAAGAAAGTTCACAGTTTTGCCTCCCTGATGGCAAGCTTCTCGTCCTTGGTTTTGGCGCGAGCGCTGTATTCCCGTTGCAGTTCCTCGAATCGTCGCAGCCGGGAGGACCCGTCCTTCCAGAGCGACGCGCCGAGCGCCGGCTCGAGCTTCCGTACGCGGGCGTGGAGGTCATCGATCATGCCGAGGACCCCCTCGAGCATCTGCCGCGTGACGTCCTGGAACTGCAGTGCCTCGATGACCCGGTCGAGGTTCTTCCGGACATCGATGCTCACCGAGGCGAGTTCGCAGGAAAGTTGTTCCGTGGCCTTGGAAGACGATATCAGGGCTTCGACCGCCTCGCCCGAGGAGGCCATGCCGCCGACGACTTCGTCATTGAGACGGCTGGAGTGTTCCTCCATGTCGTGCACGAGGGACAGGCCGTAGTCCTTGTATTGGGAGAGGAGCTCCACGATGCGGCGGGAAAACTCGACTGTCCGGTCGTTGAGCGTGCGGAGCTCGCCGACAATGACCTTGAATCCGCGTCCTTTCTCGCCGATGTGGGCGGCCTCGACCGCCATGTTGAAGGCGATGAGCCGGGAACGGTCCGTAATCTCCTCGATCTCCTTCACCATTTCGATGCCTGACTCCATCTCCTTGGCCATGGCCCGGAGCTTTCCCACGTTTCGCCCGTTGTTCTCCACGATGCGTGCGACCGTGGCTCGCTCGGCCTGTATCGCGGAGCGTGAACGCTCCGCCACGGTGGAGACCGATTCGTCCACGCAGCGGCCCTCGATGCGGTCCAGGAGGCCGCGGGACGAGTGCGCCGCCTTTTCGGAGGCGGACTGCACCGCACCGAAGCGCTCGAGCAGGTCCATGGTGGCCTCTTCCGTCTTGGGCGGAACGGCCGCGATCACGGCCCGTGCGAGCGGAAGAACGAGACCGGCATCCGAGAGCGTCGCAGCGGTCTCGCGATCGGGCAGCGGCGGGAGCGAAGCGATGCCCCGCCTCAGGTCCTCCATGAGCGCAGTGACCTCGCCGGGCGTGGTGGAGGCCGCGCCGTCGAGGCGCTGGTGGATCTCGTTCCAGGGCCGTGACCAGTCGGGTCCCGCCCCCTCGAAGAGACGCCGCAGCTCCTGGGCGATGCCCGCGGCGGCTCGGGACAGGGCGGCGGTTTCGGCCGGATCGTGAGAAACTGGGGCGACTACCGGCTTCTCTGCAACCCTACGTTTCAGAATCATTGCACAATAAGCATAGAATGGAGATTCTTGTCCCACAATAGGACGATTCCTACAGGGAGGCGGTGCCGCCGGCGAGGGCCTTGAATGGCGGAAAAGCAGCACGGGATTCTCCTCCTGCGGCGATCTCGCAGCGGCGCAGGCGGTTATTCGCGGGCGGCGCAGTTGAAAATCCGTCACCGGCCGCCGACTATCCGTCACTTCCGGGCACCGCCGCCTCCACGGAGTGCCGAAACCCCGTCCCTCAGTGCAGGCCCGTCGATTGCCAGCCGGGGCAGCAGTGCTACCCTGACTGCAGAGCGAGGTGTCGATGGCCGAGCTGATTCTCGAAGTGGAGAACGTTTCCAAGAGCTTCCCCGGGGTCAAGGCGCTGGACGGGGTATCCTTCAATCTGCGTCGAGGGGAAGTGCACGCGCTCGTCGGGGAGAACGGAGCGGGCAAGTCCACCCTCATGAAGATACTCTCCGGGGTCTACCAGCCGGACCAGGGTGTGATCCGATACAAGGGCAAGCCCGTCCACATTGACGGGCCCACCGCCGCCCGCGAGCTGGGCATAGGCATAATCTACCAGGAACTGAATCTGGTCCCACACCTTTCGGTCGCCGCCAACATGTACATATGCCGGGAGCCGCTCACCTGGCTCGGGACCCTGGACGAGCGCAGGATGCAGGCCGACGCGGCCGCCATCCTCAAGCGCCTCAATGTCGACATCGATCCCGGCACGACGCTCAACAGGCTGCCGATTTCCAAGCAGCAGATGGTGGAGATAGCCAAGGCCCTTTCGCAGCGCCTCGAGGTCCTGATCATGGACGAGCCCACGAGCGCCCTGACCGAGACGGAGATCGACGAGCTGTTTTCCGTCATCCATTCCCTGAGGGACCAGGGTGTCGCCATCATCTACATCTCCCACAGGCTCGAGGAACTCAGGCATATCGTCGATCGCATATCGATCTTCCGCGACGGAACCTACATCAGCACCGACGACTATGCCTCCATCACGCTCGACGAAGTGGTCAGCCGCATGGTCGGCCGCAAGCTCGAGAACAAGTTCCCGCCCAAGCACAACAAACCGACGCGTGAGAAGCTTCTTGAAGTCCGTGCGATCAACCGCAAGGACGTACTCAAGAACATCTCCTTCGACCTCTATCGCGGGGAGATCCTCGGCATCGCGGGCCTGATGGGCGCCGGCCGTTCGGAGCTTGCCCGGGCCATATTCGGAGCGGACCGCATCGATTCGGGCGAGATACTCATGGAAGGGCGACGACTCCGTATCGGCTCCCCGGCCGATGCCATCCGGGAGGGCATAGCCTACCTCTCCGAGAACCGGAAACAGGAAGGCCTGGCGATCTCCATGCTCCTGTCGGAGAACATCACGATGGCCAACATGCCGCGGGTTTCGCAGCGGCTCGGAATCATATCCGGGGCTGCGGAAGCCAGGGCCTGCCAGGAATATGTGGGCGAGCTCAGCATCAAGACGCCCAGCCTCTGGCAGGTCGTCAAAAATCTGTCCGGCGGCAACCAGCAGAAGGTGGTAGTCGCCAAGTGGCTCTTCTGCGAATCGAGAATCCTGATCTTCGACGAGCCCACCCGGGGCATCGACGTCGGGGCCAAATATGCCATCTACGAGCTGATCGACAGCCTCGCGAGCCGGGGTGTCGGCATCGTGATCATCTCCTCGGAACTCCCGGAGATTCTCGGCATGACGGACCGCGTCCTGGTCCTCCATGAGGGCTCGCTCGAGGCCGAGCTCGTGACCGGACAGACTACGCAGGAGGAGATCCTCAATTACGCCGCGGGACTGGGCGGCAGGAAGGACCCCACTGAAACGCGCGGGGCCTCGGCACCGGACGGCAGGGAAGGAAGCGTATAGCCATGGGCGACACAACGACGAAAAAGGTGGAGCAGCTCGGCGGTCAGGCCGCTTGGCCGAAAATGCGGCTCGACAAGTTCGCGACCTTCGCGGCCCTTGTCGTCCTGCTGATCGTGTTCTCCATCGTGGCCAAGAATTTCTTCACGGTGAGAAACCTGCTCACGCTGGCGCTGCAGACGAGCACGATCACGCTGATGGGCATCGGGGTCACCTTCATCATCATCACGGGCGGCATCGATCTCTCGATCGGCTCGGCGATCGCCCTTACGGGAACCATCGCGGTCATGGCTGCGGACGCGGGACTGGGCATCTGGCAGTCGATGGTGATCGGCCTCCTCACCGGGGCCGCCTGCGGCCTGTTAAACGGCCTCCTGGTCACGCGGCTCAGGCTTCCGCCTTTCATCGCCACTCTTGGGACGATGATGATCTACCGCGGGCTCGTGCTGACGGTGACCAACGCCAATTCCAAGCCGGCCCCCGACGCCTTCGGTATCCTCGGGAACAACACGCTCTTCAGGATGACGCAACAGACGCCGGACGGCCGCACGCTGACCATGTTCCCCGGCATTTCCTACATCGTCATCATCATGATCATCTGCGCCCTCATCTTCCACTTCATCCTGAAGAAGATGCGGATCGGCCGCTACATCTATTCGATCGGCTCCAACGAGGAAGCGTCCCGGCTTTCGGGAATCAAGGTCAAGAAGGTGAAGGTCATCACCTACATGATCGGTGGTCTCCTGTCCGGGCTCACGGGCATCCTTCTCGCATCGCGGATGGTGACCTCGCAGCCCAACGGCGGCATCGGCTACGAGCTCAACGCCATCGCAGCGGCGGTCATCGGCGGGACGAGCCTCATGGGGGGCATTGGTACGGTGAGCGGCACCGTGATCGGCTCGTTCATCATCGGAGTCCTCAGCACCGGCCTGACGATGATGGGGGCCAACTACTTCTCGCAACAGATTGTCATCGGCGTGGTCGTCATCGGCGCCGTCGCGGTGGACCAGCTGCGGAACCGCAAGTGACCTGAAACCGGGCCGCGCGGTGCGGCCCTTCGGAAAAGGGAACCAATGGTCCTTGAGGGCCATGCAAATTTCGCAAGGAGGCTCGAATGAAAAAGCTGCTTGTGCTTCTCGTCATTCTCGCTGTGGTCGGTGGAGCGCTCTCCGCCCAGGAGATTGCGGTCATCGTCAAGACCGGCAACTCCAGTTTCTGGCAGAACGTCCAGACCGGCTGCTTCGCGGCGCAGGCTGAACTCAAGGCCAAGACGCCCAAGCTCTCGGTGACCTTCCTCGGACCGCAGTCCGAGTCCAACGTCAACGAGGAGATCAACATCGTCGAGAGTGCGATCGACCGCGGCGTCAAGGCCATCGTCCTCGCCCCCTCCGACACCAAGGCGCTCATCCCCGTCGTGAAGAAGGCCAAGGATGCCGGCATCCCCGTCATCATCCTCGACTCCCTCCTCGAGGGACCGAAGGACAATTACGTCTCCTTCCTCGCCACGGACAACAACGCCGCCGGCCAGGCCTGCGCCAAGGAACTGATCGCCCGCGTCAAGGCGGCCACCGGTTCCGACACGGGCAAGATCGCGGTCGAGTCCTACGTCGCCGGCGTCGGCTCCGAGATCGGACGCGTGGGCGGTTTCAAGGACTACATCGCCAAGAACTCCCACCTGCAGATCGTCACCACCCAGTACTCGAACTCCGACCAGGTCACCGCGCTGAACCAGGTGACGAACATCCTGGCCTCCAATCCCGACCTCGTCGCCATCTTCGGCGCCAACGAGCCTTCGGCCGTCGGCATGGGCCGCGCGATTGCCCAGGCCGGCCTGGCCGGCAAGATCGTCGCCATCGGCTTCGACGGCAACGGCGTGCTCCAGGGCTTCGTGAAGGACGGCACCATACAGGCGATCTGCGTCCAGAGCTCCTACAACATGGGCTATCTCGGCGTCAAGGCCGCCTATGATGCGGCGATCGCGAAGATGAAGGTACAGCCCTACGTGGACACCGGATTCCTCCTCGTGACCAAGGACAATGTCGACAGCACCGCTGCGAAGAACGTCCTGTACTGAGCAGGTCTTGAGCAAGGACCGGCCCCGGCGAAGCTGATCCGGGGCCCCGGTCCGGGCGGCCGCGCGATGCACCGGCATCGGACGGCCGCCCTTTCGGTCTCTGTGGCGGCATGGTATAGTTCGGGTGCGGCTCCCTGGGGCGGAGCCGGGCGGAGTTCCCGTGTACAGATTCCTGATGGTCGATGACGAAGAGACGGTTCGCCGCGGTTTCGAGACAAGGATCGACTGGGCCGGAGAGGGTTTCGAATTCCTTCCCCCCTGCGAGAACGGCAGGGAGGCCATCGAGGCGATAGACAGCCTCCATCCGGACGTCGTCCTCACGGACATCTGCATGCCCTTTGCCGACGGAATCTCGGTCGCGGCCCACGTGCAGAAGAAGCACCCGCACATCGTCGTCGTCGTCCTCTCCGGCTTCGACGAATTCCGCTATGCCCAGGAAGCCATCAGACACGACGTCTTTGATTATATCCTCAAACCCGTCACCGCCCGCGACCTCACCTCCCTCTTGCAGCGCGTCAAGGGCAAGCTCGATTCCGATTCCGTCGGGAAGGCGCCGCCCATGGCGCATCATGACCTGCCCGCGACCTCCGGATCGCCTGCGGCGCCGGACGCCCTTGCGGCCTTTCTCGGCTCCGCGGCCGAAGGGTCAGGTCTGCACGCGCCCGAGGAACTGTTCGGCTTTGACCCGGGGCGCCAGGCCGTCGCCGTCATATTCGCCGACACCGGAAAGAGTCCCGAGGACATACAGGGCCCGCTGAACCGCTCCCTGGGGACAGCCCGGCATGTCGTGGGCTTCGCGCTGTCCCGGAACCAGGGCGGGGCGCTCGTGTTCGAGAAGGAAGCGGGGCGTTGCGCGAAACAGGCTGAGTTCTTCGCCGCATCGCTGTTGGCGGAGCTGGGACAGCCCGCCTGGGTGGGAGTCGGCCGTTCCTGCGATGACTGGCGGGGCGCGCCGCGCTCCTTCGAAGAGGCCCAGGCAGCGCTCGCTTTCCGGCTCGTGAAGAGCGGCTCGGGCCCGTTCCGGTACCCGGTGGAATCGGTGGACGACCGGACCGCCGCCGCGGAGATGGCCCTTCGGGCCGAGCGCATCTGCTTCTCCCTCCGCAACGGCAGCCTCGACCGTACGCTGGAGTTGGGCTCGGCCTTTCTCGAGGCCCTGGGTTCCTCAGGGATTTCGCCGCTTCGCATCCAGCACGAGATCCAGAGCCTCTTCACGAGGGGACTGGACGCGCTCGCCGAGCTCGGGATTTCCAGGACGGTCGTCTCGGGCGAGCTCGGCGGGGAGTACTATGAATACGTGCGCGCGCTCGACTCGCCAGCTGCCATCCTCGGCGCCATACGGAGGCTGTCGGAGATCTCGCTGCGGGTCAAGACCAACCGCAGCCTGAACCAGCCCGAATGGAAGATCCTCGATTTCAAGGAATACGTGGAACGGCACTACTCCGAACCCAACCTCTGGATCCGCAACGCGGCGGAGGGCCTGGCCATCAGCGAGAGCTACCTGTCCAAGATTCTCAGGCGCTATCTGGACTGTTCGTTCGTCGAGTATCTGGCGGGCTTCAGGATCGAACGCTCGCGTTCGCTGCTCGAGACGACCGACCTCATGACCTATGAGGTCGCCTCGGCGGTCGGGTACTCTGATCCCGGCTACTTCTGCTCCGTGTTCAAGAAGCTGACCGGTCTCACGCCGACCGACTACCGGGCCACGATCAGGCGCGATCCTGGCCTTGAACCTCGCACGGCGGGAGCGGCGGGCTTTGGGTCGGAACCCGGGGCCGAATGAAACGCATACGGCGCATACAATCCAGCCTCATAGAGTCCTTCGCGGTGCTCATCGTCTTCACCATCGTGCTGCTCGGCCTCGTCTCCATCTATTTCTTCAAGAAGACCATCGTCGGAATCGCCGAGCAGAACACCATGCAGCTGGTGGTCCAGCTCAACCGGGTGATCGACAATTACATCGCCTACATGGACGACATAGCCCTCGTGCTCGTCAACAACGGAGACGTGGCCAGCTACCTGAAATCGCCGGGCGCGAGCTCGCCCGAGGTCAGGATGCGGATCGAGCAGTTCCTGTCATCGGTCAAGACCGTGCGCAAGGATATCGACGGGATCTTCGTGATACCGAAGGGCGTGGCGCGCCGCGGGACTCCGGTCGGCGGGAACCTGACGTCTTCCATCGTCACCGCCTCCACGGGCGAGCTGGTCAACCCTGACTTCGATTTCTCCCGGAGCTACGCTGCCTACGCGACCGAGCTCGACTCCGGTCGGGCGACCGTCACCTCGGCCCACGTGGAGAACATCTTCGACGACCGCTATTCCTGGGTAATCTCCCTCATCCGCACGATGGGCGAGACGCGAAGCGGTTACGTGATGGTCGATCTCAACTACGCGATCATCAAGGATCTGTGCAGCGACATCCGGCTCGGGAGTTCCGGCTACGTGTTCATAATCGACGGCAGGGGCGACGTCGTCTATCACCCCCTGCAGCAGCTGGTCTACGGCGGCCTCAAGACCGAAGGGGTGTCGGGAATCCTCAAGCTCACCAACGGCTACCTCTCCACGAGCGTGGACGGCCGGAACGTGCTGTACACCGCCGCCGCCTCGTCGCAGACCGGCTGGAGAGTCGTGGCCGTCTCATACATGGACGAGCTGTTCGCGGGTTTCCGCGAGGCGGAGTACAGCTTCGCCATGCTGGCCCTGTTTTGCGTGTTTGTCGCGACGATAGTCTCGTCGGTCGTCTCCATGCGGATCTCCCGGCCGATCGAGTCGCTTCGCCGCTCCATGCAGCAGGTGGAGAGCGGGGTGTTCGACATCAACATAGAAGTGGACTGCTCCAACGAAGTCTCCCAGCTCGCCTACGACTGCAACATCGCGCTCAAGCGCGTCCGCGACCTCATAGCCCAGAACCGGAAGGACGAGGAGCTCAAACGCACGCTCGAGCTCCGCGCGCTGCAGGCCCAGATCAATCCGCACTTCCTGTACAACACCCTCGACTCCATCATCTGGATGATCGAACTGGACGAGCGCTCCCAGGCGATCGACGTGACCTCGTCCCTGGCCAAGTTCTTCCGGCTCGGCATAAACCGCGGCTCTGAGATCATCACGCTCCGCACCGAGATCGAGTACCTCAACACCTACCTCACGATCCAGCAGGCGCGCTACAAGAAGAAGCTCGACTACCGGATCGATTTTCCGGAGGAGCTCCTGGAGATCCGCCTGCTCAAGCTCCTCGTGCAGCCCCTCGTGGAGAACGCGATCTACCATGGTATCAAGAACAAGGACGGATCAGGTCTGATCAGGATCGCGGGCAGGGTCCAGGATGCGACGCTCGCCATCACGGTGAGCGACGATGGCGTGGGCATGAGCCGGGAACGCCTGGCCTCGCTGCGCGCGGAACTGGACTGCGCCGAAGCCCCTGATCTCGCGGCGGTAGAGGAGCTCGGCCACGGCTCGGGCGGCGTCGGCCTGCGCAATGTCCAGGAGCGCATCCGGCTCTACGCGGGAGGCGGCTATGGACTCTCCTTCGAATCCGAGCCGGGTAGGGGGACGACCGCCCTGATCCGCCTGCCTGCGCTTCAGGAGCTCCGGCCATGAGGTCCCGCCCCTTTGTCTTCATCGCCGCCGCCACCCTTGCGGCCGCCGCTCTGCTGACCTTCGCCTATCACCGCGAGGGGATAGCCGGCGGGCCCCGCGTCGAACGCAAGAAAGTCTACGTGCTGTTCAAGATGAGCGACAACTCGTTCTGGAGGACCGTCGCAGACGGGGTCAGGGCGGCCGCAAAGGATTTCGACCTCGATGTCACGATCGACGCCCCCCGCGACGAGACAATGGTCGACGCGCAGATCGGGATGCTGCGCGCCGCCGTCGGCTCCCGGCCGGATGCGATCATTCTCGCGGCCACCGACTATCATCTGCTGGTTCCGCCCGCGCACGAGGCCAAGGCCCGCGGCATTCCCCTCGTGTGCGTGGACTCCTTCATCGATTCTGCGGATGCGGACGTCAATGTGGGCACGGACAACGTCGAGGCAGGGAAGCGCTGCGGCGAGGCGCTCGCCCGCCTCGTGGCCCCCGGCTCGGCCGTCGCGATCATGAGCTATGTGAAGGGAAGCTCGACCGCGCTCGACCGGGAGGCCGGAGTCAGGGCCGTGCTCGGCGGCAGGGTCCGGCTCCTCGACAGCTCCTACTGCATGTCCGATTCCGAAGTCGCCTACCGCCAGACGAGGGAGCTTCTGAGGATGCATCCCGAGACGGCGGGAATCGCCGCCCTGAACCAGCCCACCGTCGAGGGCGTCGCGCGTGCGCTCATCGAGACCGGCGCCTGGAAGTCCATCGCGCTCGTGGGGGTCGACAATTCCTTCGCGATACTCAAGGATGTCGAGCGCGGTGTGGTCCGCGACACGATCGTGCAGAAGCCCTTCACGATGGGCTACCTCGCGGTCAAGGCCGCACGAGCCTTGATTGAGCATGCGGGACAGGCCCACTACGTCAACACGGGCTCCGTGGACATCACGCGCGACAACATGTTCGAGCCCGACAATCAGAAGCTCCTGTTCCCGGTCGCCGGGGGCTCGTAGGCGAGCTGCACGCCCATCCCCGCCCTTCGCGCTCATCGAATCGCGCGAAGCTCGGCGCTCGCTCGCTTCAAATCCCTCATCGCCCCAATGAAAACGGGCCGCCTGGCGGCGGCCCGCAGTGTGGGCGCTGAGGGATTTGAACCCCCGACATCCTGGGTGTAAACCAGGCGCTCTGACCAGCTGAGCCAAGCGCCCTGGATCCGCGGTCAGGCGGCAACTCCGTGGGAAGCTAGCACGTGATCGAATCGGGGTCAAGTGGAGGCCTTTCCCAGCGTGGGCAGCCCTGCGATATGGTCGTGCGCCGCGCGCGGCATCGGGGGCCGGCGCCACGGAGAGCCGAAGGCCGGCACCACGGAGAGCCGAAGGCCCGCGCCGCGCGCGGCTCCGGGAAAGGCTCCTTCTTGTGCGGTCAGGCGGCCCATGGTAGGATCGAATCATGGAGATTGTCGGCATTGGCAACGCCCTCATGGATGTCATTGCCTTCGTCGACGACGACACGGCGCCCGCGCTCGGTTTCCATAACAACGTAGTGGCCCATATCGACCGCCAGCGCCTGGCCGGTCTCGTCGCATCCCTTCCCGGCGCAGTCATGTCGGCGGGCGGCGGGGCGGCCAACACGGTCAGGGCCGCCGCCCTCCTCGGCGGGCGCGCCTGCTTCGTGGGCTGCGTAGGCGTGGACGAGCTGGGCGAACAGTACGCCTCCGATCTCCGCGGCTCAGGCGTCGAATGTCTTCTGTCGAGGTCCGGATCCCCCACCGGTGTCTATTGCGCCCTGGTCAGGCCGGACGGCGGCCGCACCCTCCTCGTCTCGCCCTCTGCGGCGCTCGACCTCAGCCTGGGGCCCGCCCCCGACGGGGCCTTCCGCAGGGGAGCCCTGCTCTACCTCGACGGCTTTCTCGCTTCCGAACACGGCTTTCTCATGGAGTGCATCACCCGCGGCAAGTCTGCCGGCATGTCGATCGCGCTGGACCTTGGCAGCCAGGGGCTGGTACGCGCCCAGCGGGATTTCCTCCTCGAGCTCATCCCCCAGTCCCTGGATTACATCTTCGCCAACGAGGACGAGTTTGCCGCCCTCGTGGATCTGCCGATGCGCGAGGGGCTCGAACTCCTGTCGGATCTCGATATCGAGTTCGTCATCAAGCGGGCGGATCGGGGAGCCGTCTGGGCGCGTTCCGGCTCGATCGTGGACAGTCCCGTCCGCGAGCTCTGGCCGGTGGATGAGACGGGAGCGGGCGACGCCTTCGCGGCCGGATTCCTCTCCGCGCGGACCCGGGGGCTCCCGCCCGAACGCTGCCTCCGCCTCGGCAACCGGGTCGCCGAGGAAGTGCTGGCGGTTCCGGGCCTGGACCTGGACCCGGGCAGACTCTCCCGGGCGGCCGACTCGGTCCTCGTCTAGCCCGCGCCGGGATGGTTTCTCGCGGTCCTCGGTTCACCAGTCCGAGAATGGGTCGATGTGGGGGCAAAGGCGCTTTTTCAGGTCAGCACTGGCGGAAATCGGGTCAAAACCTTGTCACCCTGGGGCAAAACTCTTATTTTTAGAGGCGAAACCGCAACAGGGAGGACCACAGCATGCCCGAAAATGAGATTATCCCCATCGAACAGATCCTGCCCAACAAGCTTCCCCTGATCCCTCTTATGGGGCGCCCCATATTCCCCGGAATCTTCACCCCGATCATGATCGGCAATCCCGACGATGTCAGGGTCGTGGACGAGTCCCTCGCCTCCGACGGCATGGTGGGCCTGGTCATGATCAAGAACGAGTTCGAGAAGCCCAAGGCCGACGACCTCCATGCGGTCGGAACCGTCGCCAAGATCGTCAAGAAGATCAACCTGCCCGACGGCGGCGCGAACATCTTCATCTCGACCCTGAAGCGCTTCAAGATCAAGAAGTTCCTGTCCAAGGAGACGCCCATCATCGCCGCGGTCGGCTACCTGGACGAGGAGCACGACGACACCGACGAGATCAAGGCCCTGACGCGGGCCCTCCTCGGCGAGATGAAGCAGATCTCGGAGAACAATCCCCTGTTCTCCGAGGAAATGCGCCTCAACATGATCAACATCGATCACCCCGGCAAGATCGCCGATTTCATCGCCTCCATCCTCAACATCGACAAGAACGACCAGCAGAAGATTCTCGAGACCACCGACGTCCGCGAGCGCATGGAGCGGGTGCTCATCTTCATCAAGAAGGAACAGGAGCTCCTGAAGATCCAGAAGCGCGTCCAGCAGGAGATCAACGAGAAGATCGAAAAGAGCCAGCGCGACTACTTTCTCAAGGAAGAGCTCAAGGCCATCAAGACCGAGCTCGGCATGCCCACCGACGCCAAGGGCACGGACTACCAGCGGTTCAAGGAGAAGATCGACTCCTTCGGCTTCGAGGGCGAGATCAAGGAGCAGGTCGAGCAGGAGCTCGAGAAGTTCAATCTCATGGATCCGAACTCGAGCGAGTTCATCGTGACCCGCAACTGGCTGGACCTCGTCTGCAGCCTGCCCTGGAAGGCCCCGGTTTCGGGCGATTTCGACCTCAAGAAGGCCCAGGAAATTCTGGAGAACGACCACTACGGACTCAAGGACGTGAAGGACCGCATCGTCGAGTACCTGGCCGTGCGCAAGCTCAAGAAGGATGCCAAGGGTTCCATCGTCTGCCTGGTGGGCCCGCCCGGGGTCGGCAAGACGAGTGTCGGCAAGTCGATAGCCCGCGCCCTGGGCAAGCAGTTCTTCCGCTTCTCGGTGGGCGGCATGCGTGACGAGGCGGAGATCAAGGGCCACCGCCGCACCTATGTCGGCGCCCTGCCCGGCAAGATCGTCCAGGGGCTCAAGATCTCCAAGAGCCGCGACCCGGTTTTCATGATCGACGAGATCGACAAGATGGGAGTCTCCTACCAGGGCGACCCCTCGAGCGCCCTCCTCGAGACCCTCGACCCCGAGCAGAATTTCTCATTCCGCGACCACTATCTCGATCTGCCCTTCGACGTCTCGAATGTCTTCTTCATCTGCACGGCCAACACGCTCGACACCGTGCCCGCGCCGCTGATCGACCGGATGGAAGTCATCCAGCTGCCGGGCTACGTGGACTCCGAGAAACTCGAGATCGCCAAGCACTATCTCATCCCCAAGTCGCTCGAGAAGAACGGCATCAAGAAGGGCGTGGTGCGCTACACGCGCGACGCTCTCATCTTCATCGCGGAAGCCTATGCGCGCGAGGCCGGGGTCCGCAATTTCGAGAAGTATCTCGACAAGATCCACCGCAAGGTCGCCAAGTCCATCATCCTCGAGGGCAAGGAGAAGGACAAGTTCCTGATCGACAAGGCCGCCGTGCAGAAGCATCTGGGCAAGCCCCTCTTCCGGGACGACGACATCAAGCGCGCAACGCGCCCCGGCATGAGCGTGGGTCTCGCCTGGACGAGCATGGGCGGAGACACACTGATCATCGAGGCGGTGGCCAATCCCGGCAAGGAAGGCTTCAAGCTGACCGGGCAGATGGGCAACGTGATGCAGGAGTCGGCGGGAATCGCCTACACCTTCATACGGCACGCCGCGGCGGACCGCTACGGCGTGGGGGCGGACTTCTTCGAGGGCAGGCAGATCCACCTCCACATCCCCGAGGGAGCCACGCCCAAGGACGGTCCCTCCGCGGGCGTCACGATGGCCACGGCCCTCCTCTCGCTCGTCCTCGACCGCAAGATCAAGGACCGGCTGGCCATGACGGGCGAGCTTTCGCTCACGGGTCAGGTTCTGCCCATCGGCGGCCTGCGCGAGAAGACCGTCGCGGCCAAGCGCAACAAGATCCGAGACATCATCATCCCGAAAGGCAACGAGAAGGACCTCGACGACATCCCGGAGCACGTGAAGAAAGGCATTTCCTTCCATCCTGTGGAGCGGATGGAAGAGGTCATCTCGATCGCGCTCGGTGATTGAGGGGAGGGGGACTGGGGCCATGCATCGCCGGAGCCGGTGCCGGAAATCGGGACGCCTTCTGCGAAGCTGCCCTATTCGAGGCCGATGCTTCTCCTGAACGCCTCGAACGACGTGCGTTCTTCCGTGGCAACGGGAATCCTGAAGGTGGTCGAACCCGAGCGGATGGCGAGCCACGAGAAGCGCTCCTCGTTCTCCGCGGCGCGGAGCTCCAGTCCCAGGCCCCGCGACAGGGGCAGATACCTGAACATGATGCTGTACTCGGCGCGCCTGCTCGACCGTAGCGGCGGCTCCTCGGAGAGACAGTACAGCAGCGAAGCCGAGGCCACGAGGAGGTAGGAGGAGATGATCCTCCAGCGGTGGAGCGCGACGGGTACCTTTACGGCGGGGTGATAGAAATGGGCGCGGGGAGTGTCACCGCGCAACACATCGAACACATAGCTGTGGTAGCGGTAGTCTCTCTCCATGAGGTAGTGGAAGGGATTGGGCTTGGTGGCGCAAAGGGCCTCACCCGCCCCGATCGCCGAGCCGTGGAAATCCTGGTATGCGGCAACGAAGGGATGGAAGAGCGCGGCGCAAACCGAATTGTAGTGGATCGAGAGGACCTCGCCCGCGCGCGGATAGATCCTCAGGCGCGAGGACAGCAGCGTCGTCTCCGACTCGAGCACGTCGATCGCGTCCAGGCCCTGGACAACCGAAGAGACCACTCCCCGCCTTCGCATGAGCAGTGCGAGCTTGGACTCGGCCAGACAGAGCAGCTGTTCCGGACTGCTCTCATGAAACGAACGGTCGGGGGGTGTTCTGACGCAATAGGGGAAGAGTGTGAAGATGTTCCTGATGGCCGATGCATAGCCCCCGGAGAGCTCATCGGGAGTCGTGATCTCCCGTGACCAGGTCTCGATCGATCCATCGCGCGACATGAAGCCTCCTGGTCTACGACCGGATCAGTCGCACGCTCATGATTCGACGGGAACCCAGCGCCCATTACGGAGCGCAAGACCGTAGGCGGTCGCGAGCTTCCTGTCGAGGCCTGTCTTGAGCAATCGCGAGGTCGCCGCGAGTTCCGCCGGGATGCGGGGATCCCCTGCCGCGGCGCCGCTCGTCAGCAGGGTTTCCGCGAGGAGCTTGGCCGCGATGAAGCGCTCCTGCTTCTCCACGGCGAAGGCCAGGAAGCCCGGCAGGAGCGAGGTGACTTCCCAGGTGACCTGCTCGGCCTGGGAATAGCGTCCCGCGTCCTTGTCCTGATCGGTGAAGCGCACGGGCAGCGTGCGGCCGACCTCCTCGAGCCGCGGGACGAGCCACTCGAGATCGAAGAGTCCCGTCGCGCAGTTGAAAAGGATGGAGGCGCCTCCGGCTTCCAGCCTCTGGACTTCGGAGAAGGAGATCGCGGGCCCGATGTCGGCCACCGTCCGCTTCCCCTCCGCAGTCTCGACCAGAATGCCGCCCTTGACGTCCATGCCCGTACGAAGGGCGAAGTCGAAGGCCGCGCTCTCTCCCGAGAGGGCCAGGATGGCGATCTCCACCGGGTCGGCGAGATAGCCGAGATTGTCCACGTTCCCGAGATAGGCGAAGCGCAGGCCGCGCTCTTTCAGGGCGCGCAGGGTATCGGCGAGCACGCGGAAGCATTGTCCGTGGCCACCGGGGAGGGCCACGGCGCGATGCGACTCGCCGTAGGCCCGGTCGAAGATCCGCTTGGGCCGGCCCTCGGAGGAATGGCTGTAGGCGGCGATCAGGGGCTGGACACCTGTCTCCCAGGTCACGGGGTCGAGCCCTGTCTCGGCCGCCAGGTCTTTGAGGAAGGGATGGCTGCGATAGTCGCGGTAGGCCGCAGAGATATCCCGGTCCGTGCCGACGCTCGTCATCTGGAAGAGGGGCAGAAAGTTCGAGAGGCGATCGCCTCGCGCCTCGAGATCGCCCTGCGCTCCGGGATCGCTCTGCGCGCCGCGGCCAGCCGACGACCCCGCCGCCGCGCCGGCTGCCCGGGATTGCATGCGGCGCCGGCGCGCCGCGGCGACCAGTCGCGCCCGCATCTTGAGGAGGAGGAAGCTCTCGCCGGGGGAGCCGTCCGGGTTGAGGTAGGCCGGCGTCAGGCCCTTGGGCCGGTCGCGGCAGAGGGGGGAGAGTCGGCCAAAATCCTCTTCCAGCGCCGCGAAGACCTCGGCGCCGAACGCGAGGTTTTTCTTGGAGTCGGCATAGCTCGTCGCGGATCCTCCGTTGAGGACTCCGTAGGCGGTTTTGGATAGGAGAGCCTCGCCCAGATCCACGAGGGTCCCGCGGTCGAATACGAGCTCCTCCCCCTCATCGAGTGCCGTCTCCGGGAGCGCGAGGCCGAGGGAATCGAGCCGATCGCGGGCATCGCGTCGCGGGACGCGGTAATGGAGCGTGGGGCCGAGTGCGATCACATGGACGCCGTCCACCGCGGGCACGCCCCGTGCCGTGACCGGGGCCACGGCGTCATAGAGCCCGGCGTTGTAGTCGTCCAGGATCGAGAGGGTGAGCCGCGCGTCGATGCCCTTGGTCTCCATGTCGCGCAGGAGCTGCGGATCGAGCCGTTCCATTTCTCCGCTCCGGCTCAGGTGAGGGAGACGGCCGCGTTGGCCGCACCATAGAGGGATATCGAATAGTCCTTCACGATCATGACCGGCGTGGTGGCCAGGATGGACACGATGTGCTGGCGGTAGCTGCGTTCGAACATGGCCATGAAGCGGTTGCCCTCGAGGAAGCGCCGCTCGTTCTTGGATGCGATGCCACCGGCGAGAAAGACGCCCCCGGCGGGCAGGAAGGCGGCGGTGAGGTCCGCCGCCACGCGCGCGTAGAGCTCCACGAACATGTTCATGGCCTCGGCACAGAGCGGGTCGCCGTCGGCCGCGGAGGCGACGAGGGCGGGTCGCTCCGCGGGAGGGGCGTCGAGCGCCGCACGGGTGCCCGGGCCGATTCCCGCGCCGCCGGATGCGGAGGCTTCCCCTGCCAGGAACTCGATGAGATTCGCGATGCCCTGACCGGAGACTCCCGCTTCGGCCCCCGGGACAAAACCGAGGCGCCGCTCAAGCCAGCGCTGGAAAGCGCGGCTGCGCTCGTCATAGACGGGGAGCGTGATGTGCCCGCCCTCGGAGGGGAGCGCCTCGACCCGGTCGTGGATTCTGACCACGAAGCCCACGCCGAGCCCGGTGCCCGCGCCGACAATGGCCCGCAGTCCGGGGCGGGGCTCGGGCAGCGAGGCGTCGCAGTGCGGCAGCCGCGTGATCTGTTCGGGGTTGGCCGGATCGAGAAGGATGACGCCGTAGGAGACGGCGGTGAAGTCGTTGATGAGTCGTGTGGGCAGGCCGAAGCCCGACTCTATCTCCCGCGCCTCGATGCCCCAGGGCGCGTTGGTCAGCGCTATGTGCCCGTTCACCACGGGCCCCGCGCCCGAGATGCAGCAGAGCTCGGGCCGGAGGGAGGGAAGCTCGCGCCGGGCCTCGTCCAGGAAGCGCCCGAGCGGCACGAGGAGCGATGGCTCTTCCCTGGTCCGGTAATGCCGGTCGAACAGCTGCGTGAAGGTGCCGCCCTTCTTGCCGATGAGGGCGAGGTTGACATTGGTGCCGCCGACGTCGCCGGCGAGAATCACCAGGTCGTAGGATGTGCGCGATGTTTGCATGGGGCCATGATAGCCGTCCCGGCGGGCGCTGAAAAGAGGAGGGCTCCGCCGACGCCTATTTCGTGGTGACCAGGCGGAGAATTTCCCGCGCTCCGAGCGAGCGGTCGCCGGCCACGTCGAAGATCTCGACATGGAGATGGCCGCCGTGGCCGGGACGCCGCGCGTTGACGCCGGTGTTGCCGCCGACCCCGAGCACGGTGCCGGCCCGCACGAGGTCCCCCACCCGGAGCGAGGTCGAGCGGAGATGGAAATAGGAGAAGACCCGCTTGTTGAGTGCGTCGTAGACCACGACCCCGTTCCCGGCCGAGGGACTGAGTCCGCCGCTCTCCCAGGATGCGAGGCCGGCCCCGCCGCGCCAGCTGCTCGACGCCGCCACGACCATGCCGTCGCTCAGCGAGGGAATCACCGGTCCCTCCTGACCGTCCGGACGGTTCCGCACGCGGTCAAAGAAGAGGTCGAGAGCAAAGGGATGCGAGTAGACCAGCTCCGACACGGGAGGCCCGATGATGCCGGTCGACGCGTCATAGGGGCGGACGCCGTCGAGGAGGCCCGCGGAAGGCGGGCTTCCGAGCTCGGCATAGGCCGCGTCGAACACCGAGAAAAAGGATTGTCGTCGCGGCCGGACCGAGCCCGCGAGCCGCAGCTCCGAGCTGTAGTAGGAACCGGCACGTCCTCCCTCCCGGGCGTTCCTGGCGAAGTCGTCGACATCGCGGTCCATGGACAGGAGGGCGAGCACCTCGGAAGGGGAGGGCAGGGTGGCGGCGAGAACCTCGCCGGGGTCGAGTCCGCCTTCGCGGGCGCTCAGGAGGAGCTCCCGCAGCGCATCGGCGGCATCGGGCCCCGAGAGTTCCATCCCCGCGGAGGCGACCGCGGGCCCGAGAACGCGGGTTCCCATCCGCGCGGGGGCGAAGCCGCTCCCGCCCGAATCGTAGGGAAAGGCGCTGTCTCCCGCGGCCGCCCCGCTTGCGAGCAGCACCGCGAGCGCCCCGAGCGCGGCGAGACTCCGGGCCGTCGCGAGCGTCTTCATGCCGCGCCCGCCCGGGAAGCCAGACGCCGGGCGCAGAGGAGGAAGAGCTCCATGCAGGTCCGGGCGTCGTCGAGGGCGCGATGCGAGGAACCGGGATCCAGGCCGAAGTCGGCAGCCAGGTCCACGAGCCGATAGCTCCGGCGCCCCGGGAAGGCAGCCTTGGCGAGGAGGCGGGTATCGAGCACGGGCGGCGAGCCGAGGAGCGCCGACTGCCCCGATCGCTCCAGCTCCACGCGGAGAAAGGCAAAGTCGAAGCCCGCGTTGTGCGCAACATAGATGGAGCCGCGACCCAGTTCGAGCAGGGCCGGAGCCAGGCTCGCAAAACGCGGTGCCCCGGCCAGGTCCCCGTCCGACAGGCCGTGGATGTCCTGGGCCGCCCGCGGCATGGCTTTCTCCGGATCGACGAGGGAGGCGAATGCCGATTCCCGCCCCGGTGACGCAGGACTGAAACGGATCGCCCCGATCTCGACGACGCGCTCAAGCCGGGAGTCGAGACCGGTGGTTTCGAAATCGAGGGCCAGGAAGACCTTGTCCGTCCAGTCGGGCGGCAGGCCGGCAGCCGGGATGGGCAGCTCGGTCACGCGCCGATCACCTTCCTGATGTCCGCGGCTATGGCGCCGGCCTTGGCGGCGGAGGCGCTTCGGGCGGCCGCGAGCGCGGCGGAACTCTCACCTGACCCGACCTCGGTCCGGAGCAGGATGTAGTACTTGATCTTGGGCTCGGTCCCCGAGGGGCGGACTGTGACGAGGGTGCCGTCCTCGAGATACCACTGGATCACGTCGCTTGCGGGCAGATCGACGGGGCGGCTCCTGGCGGGACTGGAGGCATCCCACTCGAGACCCGTCTTGACGTCACGGATGCGGCGGACGGGAATGCCGCCGAGCGAGGCGGGCTGGGCTTTCCGGTATCCGCCCATGATGTCGCGCATGACGTCCATGCCGGTCGGTCCCTCGAAGTACTTGCTGATGCCCCGCTCCTCGAAGTAGCCGTGCTCGCGATAGATCTGGTCGAGCCGCTCGAGGAGGCCGAGGCCCTTCGAGCGCCAATAGAGCGTCATCTCCGCGGTGAGCGCGGCGGCCGAGATCCCGTCCTTGTCCCGCACCTCGTTCTCTATCAGGTGGCCGTAGCTCTCCTCCGTGCCGTAGACGAAGGTGTAGCCGCCCGAAGCGGGGCCGGTCCTGTCCTCCTCGAAGCGCCGCATGAGGTCCGCGATCCACTTGAAACCCGTCAGGCACTCGAAGCAGGTCGCCCCGTAGGAGGCCGCAATGCGGGCCTGGAGGTCGGTGGTGACGATGCTCTTGATCACCGCCGGCTTGGCGGGGAGGAGCCCGAGCTCCTTCCGCGTCAGGAGGAGGTAGTCGAGATGGAGAGAGCCGAGCTGGTTGCCGGTGATGAGAGTGAAGTCCCCGGCGCCGTTCGGAACGGCGATGCCCAGGCGGTCCGCGTCGGGGTCGGTGGCCATGACGGCATCGGCCGACACCTTCTTTCCCAGCTCGAGGGCGAGCTTGAGAGCCGCGGCCTCCTCGGGATTCGGGAAGGCGACCGTCGGGAAGTCCCCGTCGGGTTCGCGCTGCTCGGGGACGGTGACCACCTCGAGACCGAGATCCTTCATGACGCGCTCGAAGGGTTTCGCCCCCGTGCCGTGGAGCGGGGTGTAGACGAGCTTCACCTGGCCGGCCATGCGCCTGATGAGCTCGGGCCGCATGAGCTTGGACTTGACCATGGCGACGTAGCGGTCGTCCACGACACTGTCGACCATCTCGAGGAGGCCGGCCGCAAGCGCCTTCTCCCGGTCCATGATCTTGATGGTCTGCACGGCGTTGACGCGGGCGATGATGCCTTCATCGTGGGGCGGGATAACCTGGGCCCCGTCGTTCCAGTAGGCCTTGTAGCCGTTGTATTTGGGCGGGTTGTGGCTGGCGGTGACCACGATGCCGGTGTCGGCGCCGAGGCTCCTGATGGCGAAGGAGAGCTCGGGCGTGGGCCGGAGGGAGCTGAAGAGGTAGGCCTTGATGCCGTTCGCCGCGAAGACGCAGGCCGCCCGCTCCGAAAAGACGTCCGAATAGTGGCGGGAGTCGTAGGCGATGCAGGCGGAGAGCTGCTTCGTGGGAAAAGCCGACCGCAAGTAGTCGCAGAGGCCCTGCGTCGCCCTGGTCACGATGTAGCTGTTCATGCGGTTGTAGCCGCCCCCGATGACGCCGCGCAGGCCGCCGGTGCCGAACTCGAGATCGCGATAGAAGCGGTCCTCCAGTTCCTTCCAGTCCTCGGCCTTGAGAAGGGCCTCGACTTCGGTGCGGAAGGCCGGGTCCGTCTCCTTGGAGACATACTCCTGCGCTCTGTTTCGCAGCTGTGTGTGATCCATGCTCACTCCTGCGTCGTCGTGTTGCTTCAATTCTACCGTGTGGCGCGGCGCCTGTGTAGGGCGAGACCCGGCCGACCTTCAGAGATAGCCGAGCAGCTCGCCGGGGACCCGCAGGACCGCTTCTGCCCCCGCAGCGACGAGTTCCGCCTCGCCGCGGAAACCCCAGCCGGCGCCGAGCGCCCTGAAGCCCGCCGCGCGCGCGGTGTGCATGTCCACGTCGGAATCGCCGAGGTAGAGCGTCGAGCTCGCGGTGCCGCCGAGCCGCGCAACAAGATCGAGTGCCGAGGCGGGGTCGGGTTTCCTGGGGAACTCGGCGCTCTCTCCCCGTACGATCTCGAAGG
>DATJQN010000125.1:0-41490 GCA_035505775.1 Rectinemataceae bacterium
TAAGGATGTGGAATATACGACCGTGGGCAACCGGTTCAAGGAGCGCCGCCTGGATCGAGGAATGACTCAGGAAGAGGCGGCCCACCTGATCGGTGTCACGCGGCAGACGATCATCGCTATCGAGAAGGGCAACTATGTCCCGTCAGTCCTGCTCGCGCTCGTGAGCGCAAAGGTCTTCGACTGCAGGGTGGAGGATATCTTCTATGTTGATGAATCTCGGTGAGCTCGTCGTCTCCGCGGTATTCCTCGTACTGCTCGCGCTCAAGCTCGATCCCTTCGACCTCCTCATGCCCAACCATGTCCAGATGGTCATCCTGGCCCTGGTGGTCGCGGTCTTCGGCCTCTACGCAGGCATCCTGTTCAGGCAGCGCGCCCGCGACGAGCGCGAGGCGCTCCATGTGTACAGAGCGAGCCGTTTCGCCTACATGGCGGGGGTCGCCCTGCTGGTTGTCGCAATTACGGTGCAGTCCTTCCAGGGCGGCGCCGATCGCTGGCTGTTCTACATTCTCGGAGGGATGGTCTTCGTGAAGCTGGCCATCCTGATCTGGTCCCGGTTCAGGAACTGAAGTCCGGCCGTCCGGAAGGCCGGGCAGAGGCGCACCCGATCGGCGACCCGATGCGGTGGCGCCGTCGCATTGTCGACGGCAAAAGATCGAAGCGAGGGAGGCAGGTCCATGAAACGCCTGTCCATGATGACTGTGTTTGCGATTGTCGCCCTTCTGCTCGTGCAGGCCCAGGGCGCGATGACCGGATCATCCATGATGTCCGGAGACAGTTCGATGATGAGCGGAAGCGGCACGATGAGCGGCAGCTCCGGCATGAGCGGAGACACATCGATGCCGGGAGGCTCCGGTGCCCAGCAGGATCAGATGATGGCTCCCAGCCAGGGCGGATCTGCATCGACGATGACGGCGAATCCGATGACGGCCGACCCCATGGTGGGGAATCAGCTCCGGTTCGCGATGAGCACGGGCAAAAAAGTGATCTTCACCAATCTCATGGCTGCGGAGAGGATCGCGGCCAAGGGCCCGGCGGTGCTCTTCTTCGCCGCCGACTGGTGTCCCTACTGCCAGGCCGACCTCAAGGACATCAATGCCAACGGCTCCCGCCTCGGCATGACGACGGTCATTGTCCTCGATTATGACAAGGTGGCCGATCTCAAGACCAAGTACGGGGTCACCGTGCAGGACACCTTCGTGCAGATCGACGCCCGGGGAAACAAGCTGGCAGTCTGGAACGGCGGCGGCGTGGACGGGATCATCAGCCACGTCATGACTAAGATGTAGACGCAATCCCGCCGGAACCGGACCGGGCGCGGCATACGGACGCGGACGCGACGCGGGGCGCGACGCGGGACGCGACGCGGGACGCGACAGCCGCCCCGGCCCCGGCATCGTTTACGGCCTCCGGCCCCGCGGCGCGGATGCCGACCAAGGAGATATCGATGGCGATACTGCTCGCTTTTGCCTTCATCTCGGGAATCGTGACGATCCTCTCGCCCTGCATTCTCCCCGTGCTTCCGATCGTACTCTCCGGCGGAGTGGGCGGAGGCAAGGCGAGGCCCCTCGGAGTCGTCGCCGGCTTTGTCTCGAGCTTCACCTTCTTCACGCTGGCCCTGTCGGCGATCGTGCAGGCCCTGGGCATACCGGCCGACGCGCTTCGCTTTGTGGCAGTGGCCCTGATCGGTCTGTTCGGCCTCGTGATGCTCGTGCCCCGCTTCGCGCTGGTCTTCGAGCGACTGGCCTCCCGGCTCGCGAACCTGGGGAGGAGGCAGCCCGCGGCAGCGCCTTCGGGGGCGCCTTCGGCCCCCGCGTCGGCCGGCGTGGCCTGGAGCGGCTTCGGCTCGGGCGTCGTCGTAGGGCTCGGCCTGGGGCTCGTGTGGACCCCCTGCGTCGGGCCGATCATGGCTTCCGTGATCAGCCTCGCGCTGAGCCAGCACGTCGATGGCGGTTCGGTGTTCATCACCCTGGCCTACACCATCGGGACGGCACTACCCATGTTCGCCGTGATGATCGGCGGAAGGGCCCTCATCAACCGGGTGCCGGGACTCGTCAAGCGGACTGCCGGCATCCAGCGCGGATTCGGCGCCCTCCTCCTCGTCGTCGCCGTGGCGATCGGCTTCGGCTGGGACCGCAAATTCCAGACCGCCGTCCTTGCGGCCTTCCCCAACTACGGCTCCGGGCTCACCGCGCTCGAAACCACGACACCGGTGCGCAGCGCGCTCAAGACCCGCGTCTCGGCCGTCGGTGGGGTGCCGACCCAGACCGTGATGTCGAGCCCGGCCGGGGCCTTCACCGGGGCCAGCGAGCCTTCGCAGGGCGGTGTGCTCAGCGACCTGGGTACGGCGCCGGAACTCGTAGCCGGCGGTTCCTGGTTCAACAGCCCGTCCCTCACCATGACGGCGCTGCGGGGCAAGGTGGTCCTGGTCGACTTCTGGACCTATTCCTGCGTGAACTGTCTGCGCACGCTCCCCTACCTCAAGGCCTGGAACGAGGCCTACGCCTCCAAGGGTCTGGTGATCATCGGGGTGCACTCGCCCGAGTTCGCCTTCGAGAAAGTGTCGGCCAACGTGCAGAAGGCGGTAAGGGACCTCGGCGTCACCTGGCCCGTGGTCCAGGACAACGACTACAAGGAGTGGAACGCCTACTCCAACAACTACTGGCCGGCGCACTACTTCATCGATGCCCGCGGCCACGTGCGCTATGTACATTACGGCGAGGGCGAATACGACACCTCGGAAAAGGTGATCCAGGCCCTGCTGGCCGAGGCCGGCCACAGTGTCGGCGGGACCGTCTCGGTGGCGCCGCCGGACATCCAGGCCCAGACTCCCGAGACCTACCTGGGTTATGCGAGGGGCACGGGCTTTGCCTCGGCCGTCGTCCCCATCGGCGACAAGGTGCTGGACTACAAGCCCGCCCGCGTGCCGGGCAACGCGGAGTGGAATCTCGACGGCCGCTGGCTCATATCGGGGGAATATGTTTTCCCCGAGGGGGCGGGGGTGCTCGCCCTCGGCTTCCATGCGAAGAACGTCTACCTCGTCGTGGCCCCGCACGGTGAGGGCGGGAGCATCAGGGTGCAGATCGACGGAAAGACGGGCGGCGATACGCCGGACGTCAAGGGTGGCATGGTCCGGCCCAACGAAAGCCGCCTTTATCAGCTCGTCGCCCTGCCCGAGAGCGGCGAGCACGTGCTGCGGCTGACCGTGAGCGGCGGCATCAGGCTGTACGCCTTCACCTTCGGCTGAGCCCCTGGACCGATTAGACCGGCCGTGTCACATTCGGATGTCGAGGACGGTAACCTTGAGCGTGTGCAATCGGATATCCGGCGGGGCCGGTCGCGGCATCGCCGCTTCGCGGGTCGGGTGCGGGTGGGCAGGCAGACGATGAACGACATCCTGGAGCAGCTCTTCAGTCTCGAGGGCAGAACCGCCGTAGTCACGGGGGGCGGCGGGGATCTGTGCGGCGCCATGTGCCGCGCGATCAGCCGGGCCGGCTCCCGCGTGGCGGTGCTCGACGTCAGCCTGACCAAGGCCGAAAAGGTGGCGGATGACATCCGCCGCAGCGGTGGGGAGGCTGCGGCCTACGCCTGCGACGTCCTGGACGAGGCGGGCCTCGACGAGGTACGGGACAGAGTTCTCGCCTCATGGGGGACGCCGGACATACTCATCAACGGGGCGGGGGGCAACAGTCCGCGCGGCAGCACGCAGGCGGAGTTTCTCGATCCTTCGAAGCTGGGCGACCCTGGAGAGACGAGCTTTTTCGACCTCGACGCGGATGGGATCAGAGGCACCTTCGACCTCAATTTCACGGGCACGCTCCTGCCGACCAAGGTCTTCGGCCGCCTCATGGTGCAGAAGGGCTCAGGTTCCATTCTCAATATGTCGTCCATGGGTGCGCTGAATCCCCTGACGCAGGTCGGCGCCTACTCCGCCGCCAAGGCGGCCGTTGCCAACCTCACCAAATGGCTCGCCGTGCACCTGGCTCACACGGGAGTCCGTGTCAACGCCCTCGCTCCGGGCTTCTTCATGACGGAGCAGCTCCGGTTCCTGCATACGGATGCCGCGACGGGACAGCCGACGGCGCGGTCGAGAAAGGTCACCGCCCACACGCCGGTGGGAAGATACGGCCTTCCCGATGATCTCCTCGGCGCCGTCATCTATCTTCTGTCGGACGCCTCGAGTTTTGTGACGGGTGTGGTACTTCCCGTCGATGGGGGCTTTTCCTCGTACAGCATCTAGGGGGAATCGAGCAATGACAGCATCGCATCAAGGCTACTCCCCGCCCAACGAATCGCCGCGGCGGGCCATCCACCCCGTGCTCGAAGGGCAGAAGGCTCTCGTGACGGGCGCGAGCAAGGGGCTCGGCGCAGGCATCGCCGCGGCTCTCGCCGAGGCCGGCTGTGACGTTCTGGTGAACTACTCGAGCGATCGCGACGGAGCGGAGGAGACGGCCCGTGTCGTGACGTCCCTGGGCAGGGCCGCCCATGTCGTCAGGGCGGACGTGTCGCGGGAACCGGAAGTCCTGGCGATGTTCGATGAGATGCGAACCCGGTTCGGCCGGATCGACATCCTCGTCAACAATTCGGGCCTTCAGGCGAATGCCGCTCTTGAGGACATGAGCCTTGACCAGTGGAACAGGGTCATCGGCGTCAATCTCACGGGCCAGTTTCTCTGCGCGAGAGAGGCGGTGCGGGCCTTCAAGAGGCAGGGATTGGATCCGAGCATCTCCTCAGCGATGGGCAAGATACTGCATATCAGCTCGGTACACGACCTTATCCCCTGGGCCGGGCACGCCAATTACGCCGCCGCCAAGGGCGGCGTCATGCTGCTCATGAAGAGCATCGCCCAGGAGGTCGCGGCCCTCCGCATCCGGGTCAACAGCCTCTCGCCGGGCGCCATCCGCACGCCCATGAATATCGAGAAGCTCGGCTCGGAGGAGCAGTATCAGCGTACGCTGCTCGACCATATCCCGCTCCGGCGGATCGGAGAGCCCGAGGATGTGGGTCGTGCCGCCGTATGGCTCGTTTCGGATGATTCGGACTACGTGCACGGCGCAACGCTCTATCTCGACGGCGGCATGACCCTGTATCCCGAGTTCGGTTCCGGGGGGTGAGGCCGGCGGAAGCTTGCCGTGGCGCCGACAAGGTCCTATGCTGTCCCAGGCAGTCGCCGACGAGGGACATCGCGCCCGGTACGCGGCCTGCCTGAGGGCAGCCATGAAACGAAGTGAGATCAACGCGCTCATCGCCTCGGCCGAGGATTTCTTCCGCGGCATGAACTTTCTTCTTCCCCCCTGGTCCGGACGCAGCCCCGGCGACTGGAAGGGGCGCTATGAAACTGACGCGGAGATCGTCGACAACGGTCTCGGCTGGGACCTCACCGACTTCGGCTCGGGGGATTTCCGTCGGCGGGGCCTCCTCCTGTTCACGCTGCGCAACGGCTCGCCGGGCCGTGACCGGAAGAGTTACGCCGAGAAGATCATGATCGTCGGGGAGGGGCAGGAGACGCCCTTCCATTTCCACTGGTCCAAGATGGAGGACATCATCGTCCGGGGAGGCGGGCGCCTCGCCCTCGAGCTCTACGCCTCCACGCCCGAAGAGGGCCTGTCTTCGGACGAAGTGATCCTCCGCGTGGACGGCGAGCTTCTGCATCTCCCGGCCGGCGCGACCGTGACGCTCGAGCCCGGACAGAGCATCTGCCTGGAGCAGGGTGTCTACCACCGCTTCTACGGCGTCGCCGGAGCCGGGCCCGTGCTCGTCGGCGAGGTGAGCGCCGTGAACGACGATCAGGGCGACAACCGGTTCTACGAGAAAGTCGGCCGCTTTCCCCGGATCGAGGAGGACGAGGCTCCGACCCGGCTCCTGATCTCCGACTACCGCCAGTACCTGTAGGGCCGCCATGTCCGTCCGCATCGCCGGCACCGGCTGCTGTCTCATGGATATCATCTACCCCGACGTGGATTTCGAGTCGCCGGGTTTCGCGAGGCTGCGTTCGCTGAACGAGGGCGACGGGGGAGTGCATCCCGGCCGCCTTGTCTTTGCCTCCGATCTCGAAGGCCTGTTGGCGCAGCGGGCCGGGCAAGCGGACGCCGGGGCGTCGGGCGCCTGGGCGTGGGGCGCCGGGTCGGCGGCTCTCTCCGAGGCTCTCGGCGAGCTGACCCGGGGCCGTGCGGCGGCCGCCAGGAACATAGGCGGACCCTCCATAGTGTCCCTCATCCACGCCGCGCAGATGCTGGGCGGCAGGGATGTGGCCGTCGAATATCACGGGGCGCGGGGAGATGACGAGATCGGCCGGAGCCTCGTCACCCTGCTTGCGAAGACTCCCGTCGACTGTACCGCCCTGAAGGCGGTCCCCGGCCGCAGCCCTTCGACCTGGGTGCTCTCGGACCCCCGCTGGGACGGAGGGAAGGGCGAACGCTGCTTTGTCAACGATCTGGGAGTGGCGGAGCGATTCGGACCCGAGGGGCTGGAGCCCCGTTTCTACACTGCGGATATCGCCGCCTTCGGCGGCACCGCCCTCACCCCGCGGATTCATGACGCCCTGCCCGAGCTCCTCGCCGCCGCCCGCTCCGCGGGGGCTCTGACCTTCGTGAACACCGTGTTCGACTTTCGCAACGAGGTGCGAAACCCGGGGGCTCGCTGGCCCCTGGGGCCCGCCGGCGCTGCACGGGCGGCCGGGGCAAACCCGGATGATTCGGCCAGCGCCTACGAGCTGTGCGACCTCCTTGTCATGGATCAGGAGGAGGCGCTGCGCCTGTCGGGCTGTCGGGAGCTCGCGGCGGCGATGGATTTCTTCGAAGGCTCCGGTGTCGGCGCCTGGGCCATCACGCGGGGAGGAGCGAGCGTGCTCGCCTGGGCTTCAGGGTCCGCATCGGGGCGGAGGTCGGGGCGACGGTTCCGGGATCTGGGCCGCATCGAGCTTCCCGTCTCGAGCCGGGCGCTGGATGAGCTTGCGGCGCAGAAAGCGCGGGGAGTCAGAGGGGGCGACACGACCGGCTGCGGCGATGCCTTCGCGGGCGGCATTGTGGCGTCCCTTGCAGGGCAGCTGCTCGAGGGACGGGATCGCCTGGACCTCCGGGAGAGCCTGGGCTGGGGAATCGCCGCGGGAGCGGCCACCCTCTTCACGCTCGGAGGTGTCCACTACGAGTCCGGAGCGGGCGAGCGCCGCCGGATCGTCGCGGGTTTTCATCGCGACTGGCTGCGCCAGTTCGGAGCGGACTGAATGAGCTCCAGGCCACCGGTCATTGTCGTGTTCGGCGCCGGCAGTATCGGACGATCCTTCATCGGCCAGGTCTTCGCCCGAGGCGGATGGTCGGTGGTCTTCGTGGATGTGGACACGGCGCTCGTCGAGGCGCTCAACCGAGAGAGGGTCTACGAGGTCGTGATCAGACGCCAGGGCGAGCGCGACGAGTCCATCCGCGTCGAGCTTCTGCGCGCGATCGACGGCCGCGACAGGGCATCGGTCGCTGCCGAACTCGCCGCCGCCGACCTGGCTGCGACCTGCGTCGGCAAGGCCGCCCTTCCTGCCCTCATCCCCACGATCGCCGAGGGCCTCCGCCTGCGGGTCGCCGCCGGAGGGACCGGTCTCGACCTCATTCTGGCTGAGAATGATCGCGAGGCCGCCGCGACCCTGCGTCAGGGTCTGTCAGCCCTGCTGCCTGAAGACTTTCGCCTCGCCGACCGTCTGGGCCTCGTGGAGACGAGCATCGGGAAAATGGTTCCGACGCTGAGCGCCTCGGAACGGAGCGCGGACCCGCTGCGCGTTTACGCCGAGGCCTACAACGAGCTGATCGTGGACAGGAGGGGCTTCCTCGGGGCCCTGCCGGTGCTCCCTGAACTGCGACCGGTGGACAATATTCTGGCATACGTGGACCGCAAGCTGTTCGTGCACAATCTCGGGCATGCCGCCGTGGCCTACCTGGGCCTTCAGGTCGATCGATCCGTGACGCTCATTGCCCGGGCTCTCGGGCTGGAGGGGGTCGAAGCCGGGGCGCGGAGGGCCATGGGAGAGGCGGCGCGGGCCCTCGTTCGCGAGTATCCCGCGGAGTTCAGTCAGGCCGGGCTCGAGGCGCATATCGACGATCTGCTCGCGCGTTTCGCGAACGAGGGCCTCGGGGACAGCGTGTACCGGGTGGGGCGCGACCTTCGCCGCAAGCTCCATCGCAGCGACCGGATCGTCGGGGCCGCCCTCCTCTGCGAAGGGCAGGGTCTGCCCTGGGAGGGCATCGCTGCGGTCTTCGCCGCGGCCCTGCGCTTCGACGCGATGGACGAAACCGGGGCCGCCGTGCCCGGGGATCTCACGGCCCGCGCCTTCCTCGAGGATCGGGGGATCGGCGCCTTCCTGACGGAGATCTGCGCCCTGGACGGATCCGTCCCCGCGGATGCCCGCGTCCGCGCCGGGCTGGAAGCCGCAGTCCGCCGTGGAACGGACTCAGCCGTTTGAGCGGCGCATGAGGCGCCCCACGTTCCGGTGCGAGAACACCTCGTCGAGCACCAGGATGGCCGCGCCGGTCGTGCCGGCCTTCTCCTGCAGCACCGAGCGCTTCACGACGAGGTCGGCGGTGGCCAGGGGCGTCGAGCGCCGGTAGACGGACTCGCGGATCGATGCGATGAAGCGCTCGCCGAGCTTCGTGAGGTCGCCGTTGACGATTATCAGATCGGGGTTGAAGAAGTTCACCAGCTTGGCGAGGGTTTCGCCGATGTGGCTGCCGGCCGAGATGAGGAGTTCGAGGCAGGCCTCGTCGCCGGAGGCGGCGCCGCGCGCCACGAGCGCCGGAGCCATGAGCACTCCCTGTTCGAGATGCTCGGCCAGGAAGGCGCTCCTCCCCGCGCGGGCCGCTGCCTCCGCCATCTGCGCGAGCGCCCTGCCTCCCGCCACCGCCTCGAGGCAGCCCCGGTTGCCGCAGCGGCAGAGGGTGTCGTTGCCGTCGATGCCGATGTGCCCGATGTCTCCGGCGGCGCCCTTGGCACCGCGGTAGATGCGCCCGTCGATCACGATGCCGCAGCCTATGCCCGTACCGGCCTTGACCAGGAGGAAGCTTCCTCTCCGGTTCAGCGGATCCGAAGCGGCCCCCTTGTCGCGCTCGGCGAGGGCCATGACGTTGACGTCGTTGTCGACGAATACGGGGCAGGTGAACTCCTGCGACAGGTAGGAGGCGACGGGGAAACGGTCCCAGCCGGGCATGACCGGAGGGTTCACCGCCACGCCATGGGCGTAGTCCACGGGACTCGGAAGGCCGAAGCCCACGCCGAAGAGGGCCGAAGGTCCCAGCCCGGCCCGGCGCTCGAGCTCGCGGGCGTAGGCTATGACACGGCCCAGGATGGTCTCGGGTGTCTCCCGCACCAGGTCCACATCTCCGCTCTCGGAATCTATGATCTCGGCTTCGAGATCGCAGAGTGCGACACTCATGTGACTCTGGCCGAGCGCCACGCCGACGACATAGCCGGCCGACTCGGCGACCTTCAGTTTATGGCGCTTCCCGCTCTCCGAAGTCTCCTCCCGCACAAGTCCGACGGTGATCAGGCGGTCGAGATACTCGGAGACGGTGGATTTGGCCAGCCCGGTCCAGCGGACGATCTCCGTTCCATAGAGGGGGCCGTGGTCCCTGATGACTTTGAAGATGCTTCCGGCTGCCATCGATATATTGGGAGCCTCGCCGCTTTCGTAATCCGGCATGGTCACTCGCCTTTCCCCACTATGGGAGGTAGTACGGCCGATTTGTTCAGTTGTCAAGAATAAATGTCCGACCTTGGCAACGAAATGTTCGGGCTACGAACTTTTTGTTGACAGATCAGAACGATGGTCTATAATCGCCCTTCGGAGAGTATCCATGAAAACCGAAGCGCTCTTCTACCTGGGCGAGCGGAAGATTGAGCTCCGCGGGGTCGACCTTCCGGAGCCGGAGGCTCATGAGCTTCTCGTGGAGATGGAGATCTGCGGCATCTGCGGCTGGGACCTCCTCGCCTATGCGGGCCGCTTCGGCAAATTCCACCCCTATCCCTTCCGCGCGGGCCACGAGGGCGTCGGTCGTGTGGTCAAGGCCGGGCCCCTCGTCCAGGGAATCTCCGTGGGGCAGCGGGTGGCCTGCCACGAGATGCCCATCGGCGACCGCGGCGGCGGGCTGATGGCCCGGCATGCCCTGCGCACCTGGAACAAGGTCAGCGTCATCCCCGAAACCCCGGGCATCGAGCTCAGACACTGGGTGGTCGAGCCTGCGGCCTGCATAGTCAACGGCATCCAGTACGCCGAGATACGCCCCGGGGACTCGGTGGCCCTCGTGGGCGCCGGCTACATGGGGCTCCTCATGCTCCAGGGCCTGCGGCGCACCATGGCAGCCACGGTGTGCGTCTTCGAGCCCGAGGCCGCGCGCCTCGAACTGGCCAGGCGACTCGGCGCGGGCATGGGCGGCTGGGAGTATCTCCCCGTCGGCCCTGACTCCCCCGAAGCCGGGCGCCGCGCTTCCTATGATGTCGTGATCGAGACCGCGGGATCCCAGGCTTCGCTGGACCTGGCCTTCGCGCTTGCAAAACCCTACGCGGTGATCGAGAATTTTGCGTGGCATCACCACCGGGCGGAGTTCGACCTGGACCTGTGGCATACGAGGGGGCTCCGGATACTCAACATACAGCCCCAGATGAACGATGCCTTCGACTCCATCTTCCCTCGCACGATCGCGCTCATGGCCGCGGGAGCCATCAGCAACCGGGAACTCGTCAGCCACGTGGCGCCCTTCTCCGCAGCCGAGGAAGCCTATGCGGCCGGCCTCGACAGGAAGGGCGGTTACATCAAAGGTGTGATCGACTTCACCCGGAACTAGGCCGAAGGAGGATTCGCGTGAGCCGACCTGTCACCATCATTTCAGGACAATGGACCGACCTCCCCTTCGAGAGCTTCTGCGAGAAGGTGGGCGGGATGGGCTACGACGGCGTCGAGATCGCCTGCAACGGCGATCACCTCGACGTCCGGGCGGCCGCCACCGACCCCGCCTACGTCGAGGCGAAGAAGGCCACGCTCGCCCGTCACGCTCTCAAGACCTGGGCCATCTCGGCCCACCTTGCCGGTCAGTGCGTCGGCGACCCCTGGGATCCTCGGCTCGACGGTTTTGCACCGGCTTCGGTCCGGGGCAAGCCCGAGGCCATCGTCGCCTGGGCCACCGAGGAGATGAAGCATGCCGCCCGGGCCGCCCGGGCCATGGGCGTCTCCGTCGTGACCTGCTTCATGGGCTCGCCCATCTGGCGCTACTGGTATTCGTTCCCCCAGACCACCGAGGCGATGATCGATGAAGCCTACGCCCTCATCGTGCGGCGCTGGACTCCGATCTTCGATGTCTTCGACGAGTGCGGCGTGCGCTTCGCCCTCGAGGTGCATCCCACGGAGATCGCCTTCGACTACTACACCGCCGGGCGGCTCCTCGAGGCCTTCGGCGGCCGCAGGACGCTCGGCTTCAATTTCGATCCTTCCCATCTGCTCTGGCAGGGGGTGAAGCCGGAGCTCTTCATCCGCGATTTCGCGGACCGCATCTACCACGTGCACATGAAGGACGTCGCGCTGCGGCTCGACGGACGGTCCGGCATCCTGGGTTCCCACCTTCCCTTCGGCGACCTCCGGCGCGGCTGGAACTTCCGCTCGCTCGGGCATGGCGACGTCGACTTCGACGCAATCATCCGCGAACTGAACGCTGCGAAGTACGCGGGACCGCTGTCGGTCGAGTGGGAGGATTCGGGCATGGAGCGCGAGTTCGGGGCCAAGGAATCGCTCGAGTTCGTCAGACGATTCGACTTTCGATCGTCGGAGTTTGCCTTCGATGGAGCGATGAAGCATGAGTGAAACCCTCCTTGAGACACGGGGCATCTCGAAGGACTTCTCCTCGGTCTACGTGCTCAACGACATCAGCATCCAGGTGATCAAGGGAGAAATCCTCGGGATCATCGGGGAAAACGGCGCGGGCAAGTCCACGCTCATGAAGATACTGAGCGGGATCTACACTCCCACCTCGGGCGAGATTCTCTTCGAGGGGAAACCCGTCCAGATCCATGAACCGCTCGACGCGAAGCTGCTCGGGGTCAGTCTCATTCCCCAGGAGTTCAACCTGATCAGCCAGCTGACCGTGTATGACAACGTGTTCCTCGGCTCCGAACTCCGCCTCCGCAACGGCCTTCTCGACAAGAAGACCATGATGGCCAGGACGCGCGAGCTCCTGGCGGAGCTCAACGTGGACATACGGCCCGAGGAGCGGATCGAGAACCTCAGCACCGCGCAGAAACAGATGGTGGAAATCTGCAAGGCGGTGTCGATCAACGCGAAGCTCCTCATCATGGACGAGCCGACCACCGTCCTCACCCAGTACGAGATCGACATACTCTTCAGGCTCATGCGGCGCCTGCGGGAGCAGGGCACGACGATCATCTACATCTCCCACAAGCTCAAGGAAGTCAAGGCGATCTGCGACCGGGTCATCATCCTGCGCGACGGCTCGGTGATATCCACCGAGCAGATCGGAAGCGTCACGATCATGGACATGGCGCAGCGGATGGTGGGTCGCGAGCTGAACCAGGTGTTTCCGGACAAGGGCCGGCCCACGGATGACGTGATCCTCGAAGTGCGGGAGCTGACCGTTCCCGGGGTCATCGAGAACGTCAGTTTCCAGCTGCATCGGGGTGAGATCCTGGGACTGGCCGGCCTCGTCGGCGCCGGGCGCACCGAGGTCGCCGAGACGATCCTGGGCGTCCGCGAAGCGGAGCAGGGGAGCATTCTGATCAACGGAAAGGCGGTCCGGATCTCGCGTCCGGCCGACGCGGTCGCGAGCGGAATCAGCTACCTCTCGGAGGACCGCCAGGGCAGCGGGATCCTCGTCAGTTTCTCGGTCATCAAGAACATAAGCCTCGTGTCGCTCGCGTCCTACTGCAGATACATTCTCAAGCTCATTCTCCGGCAGAAGGAGCGCGCCTCGGCGGAGACGCACACGCATCGGTTCAACATCAAGGCGCCGAGCCTGGACACGCGGCTCGAGTTCCTGAGCGGCGGGAACCAGCAGAAAGTCTCGCTCGCCAAGAGCATCGATTCGAAACCGGCCGTTCTCATCGCCGACGAGCCGACGCGGGGAGTCGACGTTTCGGCCAAGCAGGAAATCTACCGGCTCATCAACAACCTCGCCGCGGAAGGCCTGGCCTGCATCTTCATCTCGTCGGAACAGGAAGAGATCATCGGGATGTGCCATCGCGTCATCGTGATGAAGCAGGGACGGGTGATGGGGAGTCTCGAGGGAGAGCGCATCACCGAAGAGGAGATCATGTACCTCGCAACCGGAATCAGAGAAGGAGTGGCGTGATGGGGACTTCCACTGTTGCACAGGCCTTGAAGCGCTTTGACTACCAGAAATATGCATCGTTCATAGCCCTGGTCGTCCTGTTCGTCCTCTCGGCCTTTCTCAGCCCCTTCTTTCTGCGGCCCGGCAATCTGGTGAACATCCTGAGCCAGGTATCCTATACGGGAATGATTTCGCTGGGCATGGCCTTCGTCATCATCACCGGGGGGATCGATCTCTCGGTCGGCTCGCTGGTCGCCTTCGCTTCCCTGATCGGCGTCATGTTCATGAACTACGCGATGAAGTCGCTTCACAACGAGGTGGCGGCGGTGATGCTGGGAATCGTCGCGGCGCTCCTGGTGGGGGCGGGCACCGGATTCCTCAACGGGCTGACGATAACGCGTGGAAGGCTCGCTCCGTTCATAGTCACCCTCGGCACCATGGCGATCTTCCGCTCCCTCGCGCTTTTCATCGGGAACGCGGGGGAGATCCAGTCTCAGAGCAATGTCTACGGCGAGTTCGGCCTGGTGAACATCCTGTTCCTTCCGGTCCCCGTGTGGGTCATGCTGTTCCTCGCCCTCGTCCTGGACATCGTGCTCAACCGGACCCGCTACGGCCGCTACCTCTGCGCCGTGGGCTCCAACACCCGCGTGGCCATCTTCTCCGCCATCAACGTCGATCGCGTCAAGGTGATCGCGTACACGATCACCGGGGTGCTGGTCGCCATCTCCTCGGTGCTGCTCTCGTCGCGGTTCAACGCCGTGAGCACGTCGAACACGGGCATGGGATACGAGCTCGACGCCATCGCGGCGGTGATCGTGGGCGGAACGCCCATGACCGGAGGCCGGGGCACCATCTGGGGCACGATCATCGGGGCGATCATTCTCGGCATCATCAACAACATGCTGAACATGCTCGGCGTCTCGGCCTATCTCCAGGGAACGGTAAAAGGACTCGTGATCATAGGGGCGGTCTATATCCAGCGGCAGAGAGCCTAGGCGATCCGGCTCTCCATCAACGGAGACTCGGCAGGTCCGATCCCGGTCGCTTGACCGGAGCCGGGCCGCACCGGGGAAAGGAGCGGCGGGGGGCCTTCCAGCGGAAGGGGTCGATTGTTCAGTGCGTCGGCGCTGTCCGATTCGCATGAATCGGGAGAAATTTCCAGGAGGACGAGGCATGAAGAAGACGTTTGGTGTCTTGATTGCCGTGCTGGTCTTTGCCGCGGTATTCGTGATGCAGACCACGGCGCAGACCTCGCAGAAGCCGGTCCGCATCGGTTACACGATGCCGACGGCGGATCATGGATATATCGCGCGCGCGATATTCTGGGCCAAGAAGGCCATGGCGGACTGGAAAGCCATGGACCCGAACGTCACGTTCTATTTCGTCACCGCGGACACGGTGACCAAACAGGCCAATGACATCCAGGACATGATGACCAAGGGCATCGACGGACTCGTCGTGTTCCCGATCGACGCGTCCATCACGTCGCAGGTGGAGAAGGCGCACAACGCCGGCATCTACACCGTCGTCATGGACCGCGGGACCACCAAGCCGGTCTACGACTGCTATCTGCACAACAACGACCTCGCGTACGCGACGCTCGCCGCCGAGACCCTGGCCAAGCAGCTCAATTACAAGGGGAACGTGGTCATCATCGAGGGCATCCCGACGCCGATCAACACCATCCGCGTGGACGCCGACAAGGCGGTCTTCGCCAAGTACGGCATGAAGGTTCTCGACTCGCAGCCGGGCAACTGGAACCAGCAGAAGGCGCATGACGTCATGCAGAACTACCTGCAGAAGTACCAGAAGATCGACGGCGTCATCACGAACGACGACGACATGATGATCGGCGCCAAGCTGGCGGTCAAGGAAGCCAACCGCAACGACGTCAAGGCCTGGATGGGCGGCGGCGCCGACAAGCGCATCCTGAAGATCATCCTCGACGGAAGCGACCCGACCATCACCGCGGACGTGACCTATCCGCCGGACCAGTGCGCGGACACGGTGACGATCGCCGTTCTGGGCGCCCGGGGCCAGTCGTTCCAGGGCTTCTACCAGAAAAAGCCCCCGCTCGAAGTCGTCCTCGCAGCGGAGTTGATCACCAAGGCGAACGCGGCGAACTACATCAATCCTGACGAGCCATAAGCATCGGCTTCCCCGCGAAGCCGGACCGGCCGGGAACTGACCGGAGTGTCCGGACGCGGGGGAAACCGGGGGCCCGCCTTCGAAAGGGGGTGGGCCCCGTGTTTTTGGGGGTGCTTTTCACGCGCATGGGACTGCGGCTCCATGCGGCACAGAAGGTGGCGCCAGGGGTGCCGCCTCCGCGGCGGCGGCGCGTACGTTCAAGAGGGAGGATGGGATGGGCTTGAAGATTGGGATCGTCGGGGCCGGAGGCATGGCTCGCTATCATATCGGCGGCTTCCGTTCGGCCGGCGCGGAGGTGGTCGCCCTCGCGGACCCGAGCGCCGAGGCGCGCTCCCGGAGTGCCGCCACCTTCGGCGTGGAAAAGACCTACGCCGGTCTGCCCGAGATGCTTGCAGCCCATCGAGACCTCGATGCGGTCTCGATAATCACCCCGAACAAATTCCATGCGCCGCTCGCCACGGCTGCGCTCAGGGCGGGGAAGCATGTCTTCTGCGAAAAGCCGCCCGCGCTCGACGCGAATGAGACCGGGTCGATGGTCGAGGCCGCGCGCGATTCGAAGAAGCTCCTCCTCTTCGACTTCAACAACCGCGCGCGCCACGAATCCATGGCGCTCATGGAGTACCTGAAGGCGGGCGAGATCGGCCACATCAATTCCGCCCAGGCCGTCTGGGCCCGCCGCGCCGGCATCCCGGGCTTCGGCGGCTGGTTCACCACCAAGGCCCTCTCGGGGGGCGGACCGGTGATCGACCTTCTGCACATGCTCGACCTCGCCCTCTATTTCATGGGCTATCCCGAGCCCTCCTACGTCCTCGCCGGCATCTTCAGGGATTTCGTGGCGGACCGCGCCTTCAAGGGCCCCTGGGGCATACCCGACGTCGCCGGCGGAGTCGTGGACGTGGAGACCGCCTGCCACGGCTTCGTGAGCTTCGCGGGGGGGCAGGTGCTCTACCTGCGCAGCTCCTGGGCCGAGATGACCGAGCGCGAGGTGGTCACCATGAGCTTTCAGGGCAGCAGGGGAGGGGGCCTCGTGGAACGGCTCTTCGGCGTCGACGGCCTGGACGAGACCAGCACCGACCGCTGCGAGCTCTACCGTGCCGAGCATGGCCGCCAGGTGAACAGCACGATCCGCGTTCCGCCGGACGACAGCATGGGGCGTCTGCGTTCGGCCGAAAACTTCGTCCGATCCATCGAGGGGCTCGAGGCGCCGCTCAACACGCCCGATCAGGCCCTCAAGCTGATGAGAATCGTGGATGCCGTCTACCGCTCCTCGGCCACGGGGCAGCCCGTCAAGCTCGGCGCCTGAGTTCCCGGGCTGCGGCCCGACGGGGTCTACCGCGACTCGAGCTCGCGCAGCAGGGCGACGAGCCAGGCGCGGTTGTCCGCGCTCGTGTAGCTCATCCGGCCGCCCATGCGGCTGAAGGTCTTGCAGAACCGCAGATAGTAGGCCGGGTTGTCCTGCGGGGGCTCCCCGTCATTCGTCCAGTCCCAGCTGGACCTGGCCAGATCGACAACATGTATCGAAAAGTTCTCGATCCCTTCGCCGCGCGGGCGCGCCACGTTGCGCGCCATCGAGAGGGCCTTCTCGAAGATCATGGGGGACATGACCGCGGATCCGACCGAGAGGTAGACCCCGCCTTCGAGTCTCGAGATCGAGTCGGCGAAGGAGAGAAAGTCGAGCTCGGCCGTGCGGCCGATCGGCGCGCCGCGATTCATGGGATGGGTGTAGATGATGTCATGCCCGAACATGGGATGCGCGGTGAAGGGCCGCCCCGCGTTCCAGGCGGCCGCCGCAAGCCCGTAGCGCTTGAAGGGATGCTCGATGGTCAGGAAGCCGCGAGCGGCCTTGAGCCGCAGGAGGAGCGCGCGCAGGTCGGCGGCCGCCGCGGCCTTCAGGATCTGCGCTTCGCCGACCCCCGGGTCCGAGCCGGAGGCGATCTCGGCCCGCAGCTCCTCGTCCGTGGGCAGCTCCAGGCCGTCCTCTGCCACCATGGCGCCGACGGATTCGCCGTAGCCCAGGCCGCGGTGGGCGCCCACCATCAGGGCCAGGTTGAGGTAGCTCCCCGTCTCCTCCCAGATCCCGAATTGCCCCTCCGTGACATAGCGCTTCACGTCCTCGCCCGACGCGCCCTGGAAGCAGAACTCCCAGTCGTGGATCACTCCGGCCCCGTTGGTCGCGAAATGGTCGATCCAGCCGCCCTCCATGAGGCGTGTCATGACGCGACTCAGACCGTTCTTGATCGAGTGGGCTCCGAAGGCGAGGACCACGGCAGCCCCGCGCGATTTGGCGGCGACGATCTCCCCGGCGCAGCGCGCGACATCCTCCCTGGCCTCGGCGGAGAGCCGGCCTTCGAAGGTCGCAGGGTCGACGAGGTCCCGCTCGATGTCGAGCTTGTTCGTGCGTTCCGCGAGCGGGCGCACCCGTATCGAATCCCGGTCGAACAGACGCTTCATGAATTCTGCTCCTTCCAGAGACGGAACGCCGGCACAAGTTCCTCCGGCGTGGCCGTGCCCGTCGTGCCCAGCTGCCGGACGGTCACGCTCGCGACGAGGGTGCCGACAAGGGCGGCCTCGGCCATGGTGGCGCCGGCCGCGAGCGAAAGCGCCGCCCCAGCCGTGAACGAATCGCCGGCCCCGGTGGGGTCGACGCTTCCGTCCACCCTGACGGCGGGAACGCGATGGGCGGGACTGCCCGACGAGTCGCCCACCCAGACACCCCGCTCGGCCAGGGTCACGAATACGGGCGCGCCGGCCGTCCGCGCGATCTCGGGGAGTCTCGTCCGGATGACCGCCTCCGGCACGGTGGCGAGGGGCTCGGGCTCCGCGATTCCCGCGAGCTCGAACTGGTTCATCTTGAGTATGAGACCGCGGAAGCCCAGGATGCGCCGCCGCGAATCGGCCCAGGCCACGAGTCCCGGGCGCGGCAGCATGTCCGCGAGAGCCGTGACGACGCGACCCGTCAGGGCGCCGCAGCCTTCTTCCTCGACCTGGTCCATGACGATCAGGATGTCGATATGCGGGAGCATGGACTCCACCGAGGCGACGATCCTTTCCTCGAGCCAGGCCGGCGTGGGTCCCCGGTTCTTGATGTCGTAGCGGCTGTGCTCGCCGGCAAGCCCCGGAGTGTCGCGGTCGCGCGGCTTCAGGTAGGTCGGGGTATGGCGCTCGGGATCGCCGTGGAGCTCGGCGGTGTCGCAGCCGAGCACGTTCAGATCGCCGCGGAGCTCGAACCCCTCGCCGTCCTCGCCGGTGAAGCCGATCGCCGCGAGGCTGCCTGCGCCGAGGGCGGCAAGATTGTTGACGACCGTGCCGGCCGCCCCCGGCGCATGGCGGACGGCGGTCACCTGGTGGGCCGGCTTGCCCGTCTCGAGGGAGAGCTCGGCGAGCGCGGGCTCGACCTCGAGGTACTTGTCCAGGAAGAAATCGCCGAGCACGGCGACGCGCAGCGAGGCGAAGCGCCCGATGAGCGATTCGAGTCTCGCCTCGTCGAAGACGCGCGAGGGGGTCATGGCCGGTTCCCGTCCCCCCAGAGATAGTCGACGAGGCGTCCCGCCTCGCGATAGTCGGGGATCACGATGTCCGCCCCGGCGCCGATCAGTCGCTCCCGCTTCCAGGGGTCGGGCCTCCCCGATCGACCCGCCTCGTCGCTTGCCACCGCGATGGCGAGCCCGCCCGCGGCCTTGCAGTCGGAGATTTCCACATAGCCGTCGCCGAAGGCGAGAAGTCGGCTTCCGTCAACCTGGTTCTCCGAGAGGATGCGCCGGATCACCATTTCCTTGGAGAAGCTCCGGTGGTCGGCGAGCGCCCCGTAGACGCGGCCGGGGGCGAAGCGGTCGAGTCCCAGGAGATGGGCTTCTTCGAGGACGAAGGCCTCGTCCGTGCCCGAAGCGATGTAGATGCGGAGCCCCCGCTCGGCGAGCAGGTTGAGCAGTTCGAGGGACCCGGGCACGAGGAGGGCCTCGGGCGCGATGCTGCCTTCCTCGAGACCCTTCCTCCGCCAGGCGATGCGGGTCATGAGCCGCCGGTGATATTCGTCCTTGTACTCCTGGGGTTCCTTCGGCTCTCCACCGCGGATTCGGATCTCGTCGGCGAGGCGCATCATCTGGTAGATCGTCTGCTTGCCCGTGAGCGTGGTGACAAAGTCCCCGGCCAGGGCCTCGAGCGAGGCTGGGGTCTCGTTCTTCCGCGCGTGGGGCGCCAGCATCTCGACCATCATGGGGATCATGATGTCCATCCAGCCTTCCCTGATGAGGCTGAGGGTGCCGTCGAAGTCGAAGAGCACATGCTCCGGCGTGCCGTGGAGATCGGGCTTCCGCACGATCTCTATCGAGCTGCCGGGGAGGAAACTCGTGCTCTCCGGCAGGGGCCACACCGGATGGTAGTCGCGCTCAGCCATGGGCTGCCTCCGGAGCTCCGGCGGGGAGGGCGGCGCCGAAGATCGCGTAGATGAGGTGATCGAGCACCATGTGAAGATCCTCGGTGATCTGCATGTCGTCGATCGGCACGTGGACCGCATGTTTCGCAGTCCGCTTGAGCTCGCCGCCGTCGTAGCCGCACAGGCCCACGGTGACCGCGCCCGCCATGTTCGCGTACTCGATCGCCTTGAGCACGTTGCGCGAATTGCCCGAACCCGATATGCCTATGACCAGGTCCCCCGCTTCCAGGAAGTTGCGCAGCTGCTCGACGAAGACCTCTTCATAGGAGACATCGTTCGCGTAGGCCAGGACCGTGGCGGTGTTGTCGTTGAGACAGTGCATGCGGAACCTCCGAGCCTTGCCGTAGGAGAGTCCCTTGTTGAAGTCGGCGACGTAATGGGAGGCGGTGGCCGCCGACCCTCCGTTCCCCATCGTGTAGATTCTCCTCCCCTGCTCGAGGGCCTCGAGGAGGAGCCGCATGAAGGTGTTGATCTCGTCCCGCGAGATCCGGTCGATCGTGGCCTTGAGCCGGTCGAAATACGCGTCGATGTCGCTCCTGAAATCCCGTTCCATGGTTCTTCCCTTTCCCGCCTGGCAGCCGTTCCGTCAGTAGGGGCGCAGCGCCAGGGCCGCTGCCCCGATGAGCGCCGCGTCGTAGCCGAGCGCGCTCGCCTGTACTCGCAGCGGCCGGTCCCCTCCGGAGAGGCAGAGCCGGGCCGCCGATCCGGTCATGTGGGGCTGGAGGAGGTCGAAGGCCTCGGCCACCCCGCCACCCATGATTATGGAGGCCGGATCGAGGATGTTCACGATGGCCGCCAGCCCCTTGCCGAGGGTTTCGCCCATCCGCTTCACCACTTCCAGGCAGAGCCGGTCTCCGCCGCGCGCCGCCTCCGCAATGGTCTTCGCGTCGATCGAATCGCGCGGCACGCGGGAGAGCACTCCCCCTCCGCCTTCCTCCAGGAGTCCGAGCGCGCAGCGTCTCCAGGCGGGGCCGGCCGCCTCCGCCTCGAGACAGCCGCGATGGCCGCAGCCGCAGAGCTGTCCTCCCGGGATGGCCACGAAGTGGCCGATCTCTCCCGCCATGCCCGACGCGCCCTGAAGCACGCGGTCCCCGACGAAGACGGCCCCGCCTATGCCCGTGCTCACGGTGATCCAGAAGAAGCAGTCCAGAGCGCGTCCCGCCCCGAAGAGATATTCGGCCCAGGCGCAGGCGTTGACGTCGTTGTCCGTGCTGACGGGAAGAGAGAGGGCCTCCGACAGCATCGAGCCGAAGGGCAGATCCCGCCAGCCCGAGGAGGGCGAGTGGATGAGACTGCCCCTGCCTCTGTCCACGACCCCGGGGAGGGCGAGCCCGATTGCCGAGACGGGACCGCCCTCCGCGAGGAGTTTCCTGGAGAGCCGGAGCATGGTCTCGTACGCCGCGGCGGAGTCGCCGAGCGGGGTCGCCGCGGTATCCTTTGCGAGGATGCTGCCGTCGCCCGCTACGAGCCCCACAGCGGTCTTGGTGCCGCCGAGATCGATCGCGAGCACCCGGCTTCCATCTGGCAACGGCATGGGAGGCATTCTACCGCGAGGCAGTCCGCTGGGGAAGCGATCCGGCGGCCGCCGGCCCCAGTTGGGCAGGCCGGACTTCCCCGCTCAACCGGCCGAAAAATCGGCGCGCTGGAGACAGCGGGCGCGGTACTCGCTCGGGGACATGTCGGCGAGGCGCTTGAAGGTCCGCGCAAAATTGAACTGGTTCGCGAATCCGAGCTTGTCCGCGATCTCCTGCACCTGGAGATTGGTGCTGGACAGCATGGCCTGCGCGGCCTCGATCTTGAGGCGGGCGTAGTACTTCATGGGCGACATGCCCATCCGCTGGGAGAACACGCGCACGAAGTGCTCGCGCGACAGCTGGAGTCGCGCGCAGAGCGAGCCCAGGTCGAGTTCCTTCTCGATGGACATCTGCATGATGGCGAGCGCCTTCTCCACGTGGGCGTTGTCCACGACCCCGTGGGGTGTCGTTCCCGCGGCCAGATCGTAGAGGAAGGCGATGAAACTGTGCCGGCCGGCGGATATGAGATCGCTCCGGGAGGAGAAGTGCCGCTCCAGGAGGTCGGCGAAGAAGAACCGGCGCGACGTGCCTATGGTCCAGGGCGCATCCCGGTCTCCGCAGCGGCCGAGGAGCTCCCGGAGTTCCTCGTCGTCGGCCGCGTCGAAGAGCACGGCATAGTAGGTGATGGGCCGCCTGACATCGAGCGCGAGGATCTGGTGCTCCATGAGCGGCGGAGTGACATGCAGTGTGCCGGGTGCGATGGTCCAGGTCTGGCGCCCGTTCCGGAAGCTTCCGGCACCCGAAATGAAATAGTGCAGCTCGTAGAGACCGGGGCCGTGGCTGTGCCTCCGGCCGTGCCAGGTGATCTGGCGCTCGTCGCGCAGGTGGTAGACGAACACAATGTCGACGAACTGCACTGGACCGCCCTCCCGCACCCGGAAGCTTCCGGAATCGAAGGTATTGTATCAATTTTGGATATACATCGTCAAAGCCCGAGATTGTCAATCGCGACCGAATGGCGTAAAACCATGAGAGCCTGCCAGAGGAGGTGCGCGATGTCAGAGCTGTTCCCGAGCATTCCGCGAATCAAGTACGAGGGTCCGGACTCGGACAATCCGCTCGCGTTCAAGCGCTACGACCCCGACAAGGTGGTGGCCGGCCGGCCCATGAAGGAGCAGCTGCGCTTCTCCCTCGCCTTCTGGCATTCCATGACCGCCGGAGGCCGGGACCCCTTCGGCGATCCGACCATGATCCGCCCCTGGGACGGAGTCGACGACGAGATGGAAGTCGCCCGCATGCGGATGAGGGGGGCTTTCGAGCTCACCGAAAAACTCTCGATCCCCTTCTTCTGCTTTCACGACCGGGACATCGCTCCGGAGGGCGACACGCTTCGCGAGACCAACCGCAGGCTCGATGAGATCGTGGCTCTGGCGGCCGGACTCATGAAGACCAGTCCCACCCGCCTGCTCTGGGGTACGGCCAATCTCTTCGCCAATCCCCGCTTCATGCACGGCGCCGCGACAAGCCCGGACCCGCGGGTCTTCGCCTACGCCGCCGCCCAGGTCAAGAAGGCACTCGAGATCACCACGGAGCTCGGCGGGCAGAACTACGTCTTCTGGGGCGGACGCGAAGGCTACGAGACCCTGCTCAACACGGATATGCGCCTGGAACTCGACAACATGGGGCGCCTGCTTCACATGGCAGTCGATTACGCGAGGGAGATCGGCTTTTCCGGACAGTTCCTCATCGAACCCAAACCGAAGGAACCCACCAAGCACCAGTACGATTCGGACGCCGCCTCCTGCTACGCATTCCTCCAGGAATACGATCTTCTGGGCAGCTTCAAGCTCAACATCGAAACCAACCATGCGACACTCGCTGGGCATACGATCCAGCACGAACTCCGGTACGCCCGCGAGCACGGCATTCTCGGATCGGTGGACGCGAACCAGGGGGACGAACTCCTCGGCTGGGACACCGATCAGTTCCCGACCAACCTGTACGTGGCCACCTTCATGATGTACGAGGTGCTCAAGAACGGCGGGCTCCATTCGGGCGGGCTCAACTTCGACGCCAAGCCCCGGCGCGGCAGCCACACGGTGGAGGATCTTGCGATATCGCACATCGCGGGCATGGACAGCTTCGCCCGCGGCCTCGAAGCGGCCCAGGCCATGATCCGGGACGGCGCGCTCGACAAGCCCCTGGACCGGCGCTATGCCGGCTGGCGCGAGGGGATCGGCGCCTCGATCCGCGCCGGGCGGGAGAACCTCCGGAGCCTCGAAGCCGCGATCCTCGACGCCGTCGATCCCGAGTTGAGGTCGGGCAGGCAGGAGGAGCTCGAGGCCCTGGTCAACCGCTACCTCTAGTAACTGCCGCGGAGGGCCCGAACCGGCTACCGGGAAGACGGGAAAGGGGGGATCGATGGGTGGGGCGGATCTCGTGCTCGGCATCGACTCGAGCACGCAGAGCACGAGCGCAGTCATCGTGGACAGGAACAGCTTCGCTCTCGTGGCCCAGGCGCGGGTACGCTACCGCGACGATCCGAGACTCGGATCCTTCGGCCTGACCGAGGCCGCCCCCATCCTGCCGCCGCGGGAGCCGGGGGAGGCCGATCAGCCCGCCACCCTCTTCCTCGCGGCGCTCGACGCCCTCCTCGAGGATCTGCCGCGGGAAGCGCTGGCCAGGCTCGCCGCGGTCAATGTCTCGGCGCAGCAGCACGGCCAGGTCTGGCTTGCCGCCGATGGCGCCCAGGCCGTACGCGCGCTTCGACGCCCCGGCTCGGGCGCCACGGGAACCCTGGCCGGTCATCTCGGATGCGGGTTCGCCGACGATCGGGCGCCCATCTGGATGAGCGCCGATACCGAGTTCGAGGCGGCCGAGCTCAGGAGTGCGGCCGGCGGCGGCGAGGCAATGACCGCCCTTTCCGGCTCCGACAGTCCGCTCCGCTTTTCGGGCGCGGTCATGCGCCGGCGGGCTCGGCGCTTCCCCGAGCGCTACGAGCGGACGACTCATCTGCATCTGCTCTCCTCATTTCTGACAGGCGTCCTCCGCGGCGACCCGGACGCGCCCATCGACTGGGGTAACGGCTCGGGCACGAGTCTCATGGACTGGAGGAACAGATGCTGGGCGCCCCAACTCCTCTTTGCCGCCTCGCTCGGACTTGCCGGAGGGCTGGCCGGGCTGGAAGCGCGCCTGCCCCCTCTGGTCCACCCGCTGCACGTCGCGGGCGGCATCGCCGCGTATTTTACGGAACGCTATGGAATCCCGGGCGACTGCGCGGTCGTTGCGGGTTCGGGAGACAATCCCCAGAGCAAGGTCCTGGCGGAGGGCAGTCTCCTTTCGCTCGGCACGAGCTTCGTCCTGATGTCCGAAGGCGGCACGCCGCACCGGAGCGCCAATGCGATGTACGACGGCCTGGGCAGGCCCTTCCTGTTCGGTTGCAGGACGAACGGGGCCCTCGTCTGGGAAAGCCTGCGTCGGGCCCATGGGCTGGCCGCCGATGATTTCGCCGCCTCGGACGCGGCGCTCGAGACGGTTCCGCCGGGAGCGGTGCTCCGCCTCCTGCAGCCCGAGCGCGAGTCCTTTCCGGCCTCCGGCATCATCGACCTCGGCGGCCGTCCGGACTTCGCCGAAGACTATGCGGGCGCCGTCGATTCCTCGCTCGGCCTCCTCGTGCTCGCCTCGGAACCCTTCGCCGCACGGGGCGCGGAGCTGGCGGTCACCGGCGGGGCGGCCGCGAGCCGCGCGGTCCTCAAGCGGATAGCGAACCTCTGGGGGACGAGGGTGCTGCCCATCGCCGATGCCGGCGCCGCCACGGGAGCGGCCGTGGCCGCTGCCTGCGCCCTCGTGCCCGAGGGCGAGCGCGAGGAGCTTGCCCGTCGGGGGAGAAGGGGGGCTGCGCAGCCCGGCAGCCCGGTCGAGCCCGATGCTGCCCTCTCCGAGGCCTGCCGCAAACCCGGCGGCTATCTCGAGCGCCTTGCCGCATTGTTTGCCGAGGCCACCGGCGCGGCACCGGCTTCCTTCACCGACTGACCGCCGGCAGGGGCGGCGGCGGGGCCACAGGAGCTGCCGACGGCTCTACAGCCGGCTCGGTACCGCGCATGTGGCCCGGCAGCGGCGACCGCACGGGGCGCGTGCCGTCCTGTTCCGCGGGGCGCGCCATGCCGCACCCGATCCGTCGGGCCCCGGCGCCCGCGAAGTCCGTCCAGCCCGAACAATAGCCGGCCCTCCTACACGAAAAACCGGACTCATGCGTCATAGTCAGTGGTGACCATGAACAGCGCAGTCAGCGGCGCCGAAGCCAGATCGCGGCTCGAGGCGGTATACATCAGGGAAAGGCCGGGACTCATGGCCTTTGCGCGGAAGATGGGGCGGAGCGCGCAGGAAGCCGAAGACCTGCTTCAGGATGTCTTCGCCTCGGCGCTCTCGAGACTCGAGCTCTTCTCCGCGCTCTCGAACCCCGCCGGCTGGCTCGCGACGGCGGTCCGCAACCGGGCCCTCGACCTGTGGCGCCGTTCCCGGACGAGGCGCAGGGCCGGTGAGGTGGATGTCCCCGACGCGACCATCGACGAGATCGCGGAGGCGATCGGTCTCGATCCTGCGGATCAGGTCGTGCGGGAGGACCTTTTGGACGCCCTGGCCGAGGCTATCGGAGAGCTGCCCCCGGAGCAGCGCCTCGTGATCGAGGCGCAGGCGCTCGGGGGCGTGGGCTTCCGGGAACTGGCGGAGCGGACGGGCGAGTCGATCGACACGCTCATGGCGCGGAAGCGTTATGCGATCGCCAAGCTCGCCGCCGCGCTCAGGGATTGGATCGACGAGGGCTGAGCGGGAATCGCAGGTCGAAGCCGGCGTGGCCGGACGGGCAGGCGGTACCGCGGGGCGCCTCATGAGGAGGATGGGTATGTCGAGATTTCATGACGGAGAGAAGGGTCGGGCCTGGTGGCAGAACCTCGCCCTGCCGGTGAAGATTCTGATCATCGCCGTAGGGGCGGCCGCAGCCTTCGGCCTCGCGGCGCTCTTCGGGTTCGTCTTCATGTGGCTCTGGAACTGGCTGATGCCCCACCTGTTCGGCATCCCGAGAATCGGCTACTGGGAGGGCTGGGGGCTCGTGCTCCTCTCCTCGATCCTGTTCAAGGGGAGGGCTTCGCACGGTTCGCATTCCGCCGAGAGGAGGCGCAAGCGATACCTGCGCGAGCATATGCGGTCTGAGGGCGAAGGCCAGCATGCGGAGGGTGCGCAGCAGCCGTAACGCTGTCGCCGGGACTGTCGCGGACTTCGAGAGCCGGTCGCTACGCGCGGCCGGCTTTTTTTCTGGCGCCTCGGAAGCGCACGAGCTTCCCCGTGGATTCGTCCCAGAGATGGAGGGACAGCGAGCGGAAGCCCTCCCACAGACCGATGGGGTGCACGGATCTCGCTTGTTCCGTCGCATCGTTGCACTGCTTCAGCCGGTAGTTGGGAATGCGCGAGTCGAGGTGGTGGATGTGATGGAACCCGATGTTGCCCGAGAAGAAGCGCAGCACGGGGGGAAGGTCGTAGAACGATGAGCCCTCGAGGGAGGCGCGGATGGGGTCCCAGTCGGCGTCGTGGGCCCAGTAGACATTCTCGTACTGGTGCTGGATGAAGAAGAGCCAGACTCCAGCCATGCTCGCGAAGTAGATGGTGGGCCCCTGCACGGCCACATAGGCCCCGAAGCCGACCGTGCGGATGGTCAGATAGACGGCGGCGGCCACGACGAGATCGGTGAGGAGGATGCTCAGCAGCTCCCGCCTGCCGGAGTACTTCTGCGGGAAGCGGTTGAACAGAACGAAGATGAGGGGCGGAAGGACGAGGAAGAAGAAGAAGGGATTCCGCACCGCGCGGTAGACGAACCTGGTCAGCGGCGGGGCCGAGCAGTACTCGTCGAGCGTCATAGTCCAGACGTCCCCGGCTCCCCGCCTGTCTAGATTGGCAACAGTGCCGTGATGCATCGCGTGGCTCTTCTTGAAGTCGAAGTAGGGCGTGAAGGTGAGAAAGCCGCAGATCGAGCCCACGATGGAGTTGGCCACTCTGCTCCTGAAGAACGAGCCGTGGCCGCAGTCGTGCTGGAGGATGAAGGTGCGGACGAGGAAGCCGGCCGCTGGCAGGGAGAGCAGAAGGACGACCCAGTACGGCCATGAGCGGATGAGCGCGAGGTGCATGAGGAAGCCGAGGGCGAGGTAGGGCAGCACTGAGCTGGCGAGCTGGAGGAGCGAGCGGGCCGTCTGGCCGTTTTCATATGACCTGAGGCTATCGGTCCATTGGGGTCGCTTCATTCGGGCCTCCCGGGATGAAGGCGGGCGTCCCGCCCACCGCCATAAGCCTGACACTATTGATAAGCCATGTCAAGCGAGAGCGAGATGTGCGGGCTCGAACTCCGCGAGGTAGGCCGCAATTCGGCTGGACCCGGAGACCCGTCAGCGGAAGAGCGCTATGACGCCTTTGCGGCGCGGCTGCGGGGGCTGATCCGGTTCCGCCTTGTACCCGAAGGTCAGTCCGAAGAACGGATCATAGCCTTCAGGGATGCGGAGGGCGGAGCGGTACTCGGCCAGTTTCTTGCTTGTCGAGAGAAACTCCACGTAGCAGATCCAGCAGGATCCGATGCCGAGGGACTGGGCGGCGAGCATCATGTTCTGGGCCGCGCAGGCGCAGTTCTGGGCGGCCAGAGAATCGGACTTCTGGCCGGAGACGATGACGACGGTCGGCGCCTTGCGGAAAATGAGGGAGTTCGGCGTCGCGGCGATCTGCTGGGCCTTGGGGTGGCTCGAGAAGCGGGCCTCGTCCACGATCCACCCGTTGATCGACTCGATGAGCGCGGGATTCTGCACAGCGGAGAAGAACCACGACTGGGCGTTGTTCCCGCTCGGGGCGTAAAGACCCGCCTCGAGAATTGTCTTGAGCTCGTCATCGGTGATCTGTTCGGGTCGGAAGCTCCTGACGCTGCGGCGCTCCCTGATGGTCTTGAGTACTTCGTTCATGTGTACCACCCTCGGCGGAATCCTAGACGCGCGCGGCAGCGTCGTCAAGTTGGCCTTGCCGCGGCCCGGCCGAACAGCTAGGCTCGGCTGTGGAGGCTACGATGAGCGGAGCAACTTCGGGCATCAATCTGGAAGGGCGGGTTGCCCTGGTGACCGCCTGCGCGACGGGCATCGGCCGGGCCTGCGCGCTCGCCCTCGCGGCGGCGGGGGCCGATCTTCTCCTCGGCCTGCACGACCGCGGGCGCGACGGCAACCTCGTCGTGGAGCTGCAGGCACTCGGCAGGAGGGTCCTGCCGCTGCAGATGGACCAGTCCAGCCTGTCTCAGGTCAGGGAGGCCGTGGACCTGGGTATCGGGACGTTTGGACGGATCGACATTCTCGTGAACAACGCGGGCATCGGGGCACCCAACCCGGCATCGGAGGTCACCGAGGAGGACTTCGATCAGACTGTGGCCGTCAATCTCAAAGGTAGCTTCTTCACCTCCCAGGCAGTCGGCAGACACATGATCTCCCGCGGCTCGGGCTGCATCGTCAACATCTGTTCTCAGGCCGGCTTCGTGGCCCTGCCCACCGAATCCGTCTACTGCATGACCAAGGCCGGGCTCGCCCACCTCACGAAATGCCTCGCCCTCGAGTGGGCGCCGCACCACGTCCGCGTCAATGCAGTCGCGCCGACCTTCATCGAGACTCCCGGCACCGTCAAGTGGCTCGGCGACCCGGCCTTCCGGAAATCCGTCGTCGATCGAATCCCGCTGGGCCGGGTGGGGACTCCGGAGGAGGTTGCGGCGCCGGTGCTTTTCCTGGCCTCGGATGCCGCCTCGATGATCACCGGCGCAACCCTCATGGTCGACGGAGGATGGACGATCCAGTAGGCCTGCCAGGGCAGAGGCGATTCGAATCGTCAAATCGTTTTCCGCGTTTCCGCGGGGGGCGGGTCCGCGCCAGCGCTCAATGGGTTATGTCGACCGGCGGTGAATGAGCGAGGAATGCAGCTTGATGTCCAGGGAGCTCGGCGCCTTTCCTGCGACGAGATCGAGAAGGATCTCGGCCCCGATCTGGCCCATATCCTGGAGGGGCTGGGCGAAGGTGCTGATAGGTATGGGCCAGAAGGCAGTGAACTCCCGGTTGTCGAATCCGAGGATGCGCAGCCCTTCGGGCACCCGAAGGCCGAGCGCTGCTGCCTCGTTCAGGGCTCCTGCCGCCATGAAGTCGTTGGCGCAGAAAATGCCGTCGAGATCGGGGTTGAGCCTGAGCAGGTACTTCAGTCCGTCGGATCCGGCGGCCGGGGAGAAATCCCCGAAATAGATGTGCTGGGACTCCAGCATGCTGAGTCCGGCCTCCGCGCAGCCCTTGAGGAAGCCGGCAACCCGTTCCCTGCTCGCTATACGGTCGCGCGGGCCGGCGATCATGGCGAGCCTGCGCGCGCCCCGTTCCAGGAGGTGGCGCGCGGCGACAATTCCGCCCTCCTCGTTGTCCGGCATCACGGAGGGCTGTGTAGCGGAAAGCCTGGTGTTCACCGCCACCACCGGTATCTCCAGCCTGCTGAGCACTTCCTCTCCGATCCGCTGGGATATGCCGAAGGATATCATCAGCCCGTCGATGTGGCGCTTCCTGACGAACCGCACTGCCTCGCGCAGATCGTAGTCGAAGTCGGCCGCGCTCGCGAACAGTATGAAGGAGTTGCGGTCGCGGGCGGCCCGCTCCGCACCCTGGATGATCTGCGTTGCGAAGAGTTCCGTGATGTTGGAGGCGATGAAGCCGATGATGCCCGTTCCCCGCCCTCGCAGCGCCTGCGCGTTCGGGTTCGGCTCGTAGCCCAGGTCGCGAATGGCCGAGAGCACGCGCTCCGTCGTCTCCGCGCTTATCCTCCGCTTTTTGCTGAGAACGTGACTGACGGTGGAGGCCGAGACACCGGCCGCCTTGGCGACATCGATGATGCGTACCATTCGATTCAAGGATAGCCGAGTGCTTCGCCGAGGGCAATCTGGAGGCGGCGGAGCGACTGGGTGCCGTGGTCCGGCCGGGGCCGTGTCATTTATATCATTATTTTAAAAAGAATTAATTCGAAGAACTGGAATCGGCCGGGCTCCAGGCCCGGGCAAAAAAAACTTGACAGCTCCGCCAAGCAGTCGTAGGCTAGGGAATCAAATCGTTTTGCTAAACGGGAGGCACGTGTCATGACCAGACGGATCGCGGTAGTGATGGCCCTGGCTCTGCTTGTAGTGCTCGTTCCTTCGGGACTTGCGGCCCAGGGAACGCAGAAGACGACCCTCAGCGTGCTCTGGTTCAACGACTCCAACGAGTCGGACGTCTTCCAGAAGGTGATGGCGGATTATCTCGCGAGTCATCCGAACATCACGCTCGACCTGCAGGTACTGCCCTTCACCGACTATCAGAACAAGCTGAAGCTGATGATCGCGGGAGGCAACCCGCCGGATGTGGCCCGTGTCACGAACAACCACATCGCCATGTTCGTGGACCAGCTCCAGCCCCTGACCGGCAAGGTCTTTACGGACCTGGCCAAGAATTTTTATCCTTCGTCGCTCGCCCTCGGTTCGGATGCTTCGGGGCAGCTCCTGGCCATGCCCACCGAGGCGACGGCCAACGGCATGATCGTCAACAAGACTTACTTCAAAAATGCCGGCATCGACGTCGACAAACTCTCCCGGACCTGGACCTGGGACCAGTGGGTGGACGCGATGAAAAAGGTGCTCAAGGCCAACCCGACCTGCAAATACGGCATCGCGGTGGACTTCACCCCGAACCGCTGGTCCACCTTCCTTTTCGAGGCGGGCGGGCGCTTCCTGACCAACGACGGCAAGAAGATGGCCTTCAACAGCCCGCAGAGCCTGGATGCGCTCAACTTCTTCAAGATGCTCCATGACACCGGGCTCGCCCCCTCTTCCGTCTGGATGGGATCGGAGAACCCGCAGGAGATGTTCACCGCCGGTCTCGTCGCCTGCCATGTCGGCGGCTCCTGGCTCATCAACGCATACAACAGCACGGTGAAGACCTTCGACTGGGGCGCCGTGCGCATGCCCAGGCGCACGATCAATTCCTCCGTGCCGGGGGGCAAGTGGATCGCGACCTTCAAGGCCTCGGCCAACAAGCAGGCAGCGATGGACCTGATCGCCGCCTTCTCGGACAAGGCCCACAACGAAGCCTACTGCAGGGACACGTTCAATCTCTCCGCCCGCAAGGATGCGGCCATCGTATATCCATCCCACACGAACGATTTCAAAGTGTTCGCGGCAGATCTCGCCGTCACTCCCGCCTACACCGCCGACGACTGGAAGAGCCCCGGGCTCAACAAGATCTACACCTACATCCGCGAACAGATCGTCGAGGGACTCCTCGGGCATCAGACCATGGCCCAGACCGCCGCCAACATAGACGCGCAGGGCAACAGTTTCCTCCAGTAGAGAGCGCCCTTCAGGCTGAAAAGTGGGACGCCGGCAGGCTTCGGGCCGGCCGGCGTCCCGCCACCTCCCCCTCCCGGCTTTCCGGGAGGGGGTCAAAGCGGGAGTGAGCGTGAAACGAAGACGACGCACGCGGGGGACCTTCGAGCAGACCGCCGCGCCCCTGCTCTTTCTCGGTCCCAATCTCATCATCTTCTCCCTGTTCATCATCGTGCCCGCGGTCATGGGCCTGCGCATGTCGTTCTTCGACTGGAGCATCCTCGGCGGTTCTCACTATGTGGGACTCAGGAACTTCACCCGCCTCTTCGGCGACGCGATGTTCTGGAAGACGATGGCCAACACCTTCGTCTACGTGGCTGCGGTCGTCCCCCTTCTCCTGATCTTCGCCCTGGGCCTGGCGGTCCTCCTTTCGCGCCCCGGCAGGATCATGGGGATCTTTCGTTCTCTGTATTACCTGCCCACGCTACTCAGCCTGATCATAGTCGGCATCGCCTGGAGATGGATCCTCGGATTCGACCTCGGCATCCTCAACTACCTCCTGAAGGTGGCCGGCATGAAGCCGATCCCCTGGCTCACGAACGGGGAGATGGCAATGTCGAGTCTCATATTCGTGACGGTATGGACCAGGGTCGGCTACTTCATGATGATGCTCGTCGGGGGCCTCCAGGCGATCCCGGAGACATTCTACGAGGCCGCACGCATCGACGGCGCCGATCGCGGGACCGTCTTCCGTCGCATAACGCTCCCCCTGCTCCGGCCCATGCTCCTCGTCGTGGCGGTGCTGGCGACCATCGAGTCCTTCAAGGCCTACGAGCTCATCTTCGTGATGACCCAGGGAGGGCCGGGATCGGCGACCAAGTTCCTCGTCCAGTACATCTACCAGGTGGCCTTCGAAGAGGACCGGCTGGGCTACGGTTCGGCGATGTCCGTCGTTCTCCTGGTCATCATCGGACTGTTCACCTTCATACAGTTCGTCGCCCGGCGGGAAGAGTACAGCAATGAATAAGTTCCTGCGATACCTGCTCCTCCTCCTTTTCACCTGCATCTTCGTGTTCCCCATCATCTGGGTGCTGCTCTCCTCCTTCAAGCCGCAGTCCGAGCTCTTCACCTATCCCCTGACGATATTTCCCCGGCATCCCACCGCCTCCAATTACGTCACCGCCTTCAACAGCGGGGACTTCCCGCGCTTTTTCGCCAACTCGATCTTCGTGTCGACGCTTGCCACCGTGATCACCGTCGTCATCAACGTCATGGCGGGCTACGCGCTCTCCAAGTACTACTTCAGGGGAAGGAACGTCATCTTCTACGCCATGATCGCGACGCTCATGATCCCCCTCCAGGCGATCATGGTGCCCATCTTTCTGCTCCTCAAGAGCATGGGCCTGCTCAACAGCCTCTGGGGAATCATCATCCCGCCCGCGGCCACCCCCACGGGTGTCTTCCTCGCGCGTCAGTACATCCATACCATTCCCAATTCCTTCATAGAGGCGGCGAGGATCGACGGGACGGGGGAGTTCACGATCTTCCGCCGGATAATCGTGCCCCTTGCGAAGCCCATCGTTGCGACCATAGCCATCTTCTCCTTCATGTGGAGATGGAACGACTTTCTCTGGCCCTTCATCGTGATCTCCATGCGCAAACGGATGACGCTCCAGCTCGCCCTGGCCAACTTCGTCGGTCAGTTCCAGATCAACTGGGCCAACCTGCTGGCCATGACCGTGGTCACGATGATTCCCATGATCGTCGTCTTCATCGCTCTCCAGCGCTACTTCGTCACCGGCCTCACCGCCGGTGGAATCAAGGCCTAGCACCATGATCCATGCCATTTCCAACCTGCAGCGACTCGACATCGAGCGAAAGAAAGCCGTGCTCTCGGGGGAGAAGGGACGCCTCGAATTGGCGGTCTACGGCCCCGGCCTCGTGTCGGTTTTCTACGTCATGGAAACGCAGGTCCTCTCCGCCAAGGCGAAGGCCCTGCATTTGCAGCTCTTCTCCGAACGCTTTGCCGATCCCTCCTCGCTGCGCCTGGAATGGGAGAGCCTGCACGAGGACGACAGCGAGTTCGAGCTGAAGTACGGTCCGCTGAGGCTCTGCGTGGACAAGCGCACGGCCACCGTTTCCGCGTACCGGGACGGCCGCCTCGTGCACGGCGGCAGGATCGGCGATTCCAACACCGTGCTTCCGAGCTACCCGTTGCGGATCCAGCAGGACAGCCAGGGTCGTGCACGCAGCGGAAAGTTCAACTTCCGACTCGAGGACGATGATGCGTTCTTCGGCCTCGGGGAAAAGAGCGGTCTGCTCAACAAGCGAAACCGCAGTTTCAAGCTCTTCAATCGCGACGCCCTTGGTTACGATGCGGCCATCAGCGATCCGCTCTACAAGTCCGTCCCCTTCTTCCTCAAGCTGAATCGCGAATCTGGCGCCCTCTGCGGACTGTACTTCCCCAACCTCCGCGTGGATGAGGTGAACTTCGGCGTGGAGAGCCGCTTCTACTACAACCTCAGCATGGAGGGGGGGCCCTTCGGCTACTTTCTGATGACCGGGGAGAGCTACCGGGAGATCCTCCGGAGCCATGCCGAGCTCGTGGGAAGACCCGCCCTTCCTCCGCTCTTCACCTTCGGCTATCTCGGTTCCAGCATGGCCTACACGGACCCCGACGACGCGCAGGAACGGACGCTCGCCTACTTCGATCGCATCGAACGGGAGGAGATTCCCTGCGAAGGCATGTATTTCTCCTCGGGATACGCCAAGGCCGACAACGGAGAGCGCTACACCTTCGTCTGGAACCGGAACAAGTTCCCCGATCCGCTGGCCTTTCTCGCGGCGCTGCGCGACCGGGGTTACCGGATCTGCTGCAACGTGAAGCCGGGCATCCTCACGACCCACCCCTGGTACGCCGAGCTCGCCCGGAGGCGGGTCTTTATCCCCGACGCGAGCGGCGAAGCCTTCATAGGCTACTACTGGGGCAACAGCGCCTCATTCGTGGACTTCTCGAGCGAGGACGGACTCCGCTGGTGGACCGAAGCGCTGACGGAGCACATCATCGAGCGGGGCGCCACCGGCGTCTGGAACGACAACAACGAGTTCGAGCTGGAAGACGAGTCGCTCCCCGCCCAAGAGTACCGGAGCATCCTCTCCGTGCTCATGGCCAAGGCTTCGTATGACGCGCTTCGCGCCGCCCGCCCGGGCGTCCGGCCCTGGGTCATCAGCAGGGCGGGCTACGCCGGGCTGCAGCGCTACGCCCGTACCTGGACCGGGGACAATGTCTCCGACATGCGGTCCCTGCGGCACAATATAGCCATGGGGCTCAACCTGGGCCTGAGCGGGATGCCGATGTACGGGCACGACATCGGAGGTTTTTTCGGCCCGACGCCGGACCGCGAACTCCTGGTCCGCTGGTGCCAGAGCGCGGTTTTCCAGCCACGCTTCGTGATGCACTCATGGAAGACCGACGGCAGGCCCACCGAACCGTGGACCTATCCCGAAGCCCACGGCATACTCGTCTCCCTCATCCGCGAGCGGTATCGCTTCCTTCCCTACCTGTACAACCTCGCCATCCAGGCTTCGCTGTCCGGACTGCCGATCGAGCGGGCCCTGGCCCTCGAATTTCCGGCCGACCTGGAGCTTGACTTTGACAGCCTGGAGCACCTGAGCGGCGAGGCCATCCTCGTCCCCGCCCCGCCTGCCCTCGGGGAAAGCTCGGTGAGCCTCCGCCTACCCGCCGGGGCGGACTGGTACGACCCCGAGAGCGGCCGACTCATGCAGGGGGGGCGCAGCCTGACGATCGAGTACCCCCTGGACCGGCTGCGCTATCTCATCCGCTCGGGGACCGTCGTGCCGACCGACCCCCGGCCCTCCCGCACGCGGTCCGGCGGCTATCCCGAGCTTCTGTTCCTGGTAACGCCGCCGACGGGTGGGGCGATGCCGGGGAACGAATACTATGAGGACGACGGCGAGAGCGATTTCGAGCCCGGCTCGCACCTGAGCTATGCATTCGCCTTCGCCAGGGTCGGGCAGGAGCGGTGGCGCCTGGAGGCGATCCGCCGCAGCCCTGCCGGCTCGGGTCCGCGCTGCGTGCGCACCTGGCGCTTCACGCTGCCCGAGGGCTTTGGCGTGCTGGAGGGAGAGCGGCAGTTGGGGAGGGAGCTCGAGATGCGCTTCGAGGAGCCGCCGGAGCGCTTCCAGGTGGAGTTCCGGGGGACATACCCGCCCGGCTGAGGGGCTCTGCCCCGGGCTACAGCTCGGTGACCTCTTCGGCCTCGGCGAGATCGTCGCCGTCGATCCGGCTGGCCTTGAACTTGCCGGTCTCCTCGCGCAGCGCCGCCGTCTCCGTATCGAGCTGCTGCGAGACGCCGCGGAGGTAGTTCGTGGCGGTCGATATCTCCTGGACGCCTATGGAGATCTCCGCCATGCCCCGACTCGTCTCCGCGGCTATGTCGGAGACCTTTCTCGACGCGAGCTCGACCTTCGCGACCCGCTCTCCGATGGTCGCCGTGCCCTCTCGGACCGCGGCGGCGGCGCGATCGAGTTCCTCAGTGGCGCCCCCGATCTCCTCGCCGCCCGCTGAAAGCCTGGCCATGCTCCGGTCGATCTCATCAAGCGCGGATATCGCCTCGCCCATGTCGCTGCGCAGCCGGCTGAACATCCGCTCGCTGTCGAGAGTGGCTCCTCCTGCCTGTTCGATCTTGTTCTTCACCTGCTTGATGACGCCGGCGATCTCCTTTGAAGAGCGGCCTGAGGTCTCGGCGAGCTTGCGGATCTCGTCCGCCACCACGGCAAATCCGCGGCCGTACTCTCCCGCGTGGGCCGCCTCGATCGCGGCATTCATGGCGAGGAGATTGGTCTGGGCCGCTATGGCGTTGATCGTCTGCGTGGCGTTCACGATGCTGTCCACGAGCGACTGGATTTCCCGGCTGGCCTCGGCCGCTCCGCTGATCGCTCGGCCGCTGACCTCGAGCTGGTCGGTCAGGCGCTCGGTCGCGCTCTTCTGGTTACCCACGATCCGGCTCACCACGGCGAGCTGCTCGGTCATCCGCGAAATGGAGGAGGAGTTCCTCCGGACGGCGTCGGACTGGGCCTCCGATTGTCCGGCGAGCTCGCGCGAGGTCGCGCCGATCTCGGCTATGGCCTCGGAAACCGACTGCGTCTCGGCGCCGAGCAGCACGACCTGTCTGGTGATCGACCCGACATTGCCGGATATCTGCACCGCTGCGCTGGCCGTCTCTTCCGCGTTGGCCATGAGGTCCTGCTGCTGGGTGGCGACTCCTGCCGCTGCGCTCTGCACCCTGAGCACGATGCGCCTGAGCTTGGTCACGAAGACGTTGAAATAGCGGGCGAGATCACCCATCTCGTCCTCGCTCCGCACGGCGATCTCCCTGTCCAGATCACCCTCTCCTTCGGCCAGGTCGCGCATCGCGCCCAGCAGGGACAGGAGGGGGTTGGTGACCATCATCCGAGAGAGGATGACGGTGATCGCGATGATGATGAAATTGACCACGAGGATCTGCGCGAGGGTGATGACGATCTGCTCCAGGAGGGCCTGCCGGATCTCCGCGTCCGTGAAATAGACGACCCCCGAGCCGATCTTCGTATCCTTGAACTTGATGTCGAACTGCCGGTGGGGGACGGCGGCGGGGGGAAGTGCTCCGGCATCGGCGGGTTCCCCGACGCCGCCGTCCGGCGACCGCAGCACTCCGGCTATGAAGTCGCCCTGGACATTGAAGGCCGCCATGGCGAGGAAGGCGGGCGGACTCATTTCCGCCTTGAGAATGGCGGCCACCTGACTCTTGTCCAGGTGCAGCACGAGCGGCGTGCGGAGATTCAGGGACAGACGGTCCTCGGCGGAGCCGAGCGAGGCTTCCAGAGACCTGCCTATCTGCCCCCGGGCCACGTAGATCTGGAACGCCCCCATGGCCAGCATGACGAGCGTGATCGCGGCGACGCTCGTGCGCACCATGCGACGCTCGATCCGGGAAGAGTGGCCGCGCCGTCGGGCTGCCATGAGGACTCCTTGGAGTGAGAGGCTGGCAGCCATTCTACCCCAGTGCGGCGCTCAGTCAAGGCGGGGAGGGCGGTCGGGACGGGCGGCAGCGAAGCTGAGGCGCCCCCGGCCTGCGGGGGTGCCTCAGCACGCCGTCATGCCCGCTTCTTGGAGACGACGTCGAATGCGACCGCCGCCAGGAGGACGAGTCCCTTTACCATCTGCTGGACGTCGGTGCCGACCCCCATGATGGACATGCCGTTGTTGAGCACGCCCATCACCAGGGCGCCGATGATGCCGCCGATCACGGTGCCGACGCCGCCATAGGCGGAGGCCCCGCCGATGAAGCAGGCCGCGATCGCGTCCAGCTCGAAATTCTGGCCTGCGGTCGGCGTGGCGGCATTGAGTCGGGAGGCGAAAGCGATGCCCGCGACCGCCGAGAGGATGCCCATGTTGACGTAGGCGGCGAACAGTATGCGGTTCGTGTTGATCCCCGAGAGTTTGGCCGCCTTCTCGTTACCGCCCATCGCGTAGAAATAGCGTCCGGGAACCGTCCTGGTGGTGAAGAAGGTGTAGGCGTACACGAGGACGCCGATGAGGATGAAGATGATGGGCAGGCCCTTGTACTTCGAGAGCCAGAGGGCGATCAGCATGATCACGAAGCAGACCGCTATGATCTGGGCCAGGAACAGCGGGAAGGAGGAGGTCTCGAAACCGTTGCGCCTCCGCATGATCCGCCGGCTGACCACGCCCATCACGTAGAGGAAGGCCACTATGGCTCCGGCGACGATCGCCGTCACGTTGAGAGCCAGGCCCGGAACGCGAAGGAAGTCGGGGACGAAGCCCGAGCTGATCCTCTGGAAGGCATCGGGGAAGGGCCCGATGGTGAGGCCCTTCAGCATGAATATGGTCAGGCCCCGGAAGAGGAGCATGCCCGCGAGGGTCACGATGAATGCCGGTATCCGGACAAAGGCGATCCAGTAGCCCTGCCAGATCCCGACTACCAGTCCGGCTATCAGGGTCAGGGCGATCCCCAGCCCCGTATTCATCTTGTGGTCCACGATGAGCGTGCCCGAGAGCGCCCCGATGAAGGCGACGAGGGAACCGACCGACAGGTCGATGTTGCCCCCCGCCACGATGCAGAGGGTCATGCCTATCGCCAGGATGAACACGTAGGCGTTCTGCAGCACGAGATTGGTCACGTTCATGGGGACGAGGAGAATCCCGCCGGTGGTGACCTGGAAGAACCCCATGATGACCACGAGCGCGATGAGCATCGCGTACTGCTTGATGTTGTTCCGGAAGATGAGCTTACTGCTTTTCATTGCCGCGTTCCCTGCCGTTCTTCATGATGCACGTCATGATTCCTTCCTGCGTCGCTTCCTCACGCGAGAACTCGCCGACTATCCGGCCCTCGTTCATCACGTAGATCCGGTCGGACATGCCCAGTATCTCCTCGAGCTCGGAGGAGATGAAGATGACCGATTTCCCGTCTTTCACGAGCTGGTTGATGATGGTGTAGATCTCGAACTTCGCCCCGACGTCGATGCCGCGGGTAGGTTCGTCCAGGATGAGCAGATCGGGTTCGGTGAAGATCCACTTGCTCAGCACGACCTTCTGCTGGTTGCCTCCGGAGAGGTTGCCGGTTTTCTGGAAGATGCTCGGCGAGCGGATGTTCAGGCGCTCCCGATAGCCCTCCGCCACCTTCGCCTCCCGGTCACGGTCGATCACCCAGTTCTTCGCGACCTTCCTGAGACCGGCGATCGTGATGTTCTCCCTGATGTCGCCGATCAGGTTCAGGCCGGCGGTCTTCCGGTCCTCGGTCGCGTACGAGATGCCGGAATCGACCGCGCGGCGCACGGTGCTGACATCCACGGGCTTTCCGTCCTTCAGGACGGTGCCGCTGATGCGCTGGCCGTAGGAGCGACCGAAGAGACTCATGGCCAGCTCGGTGCGCCCCGCCCCCATGAGCCCGGCCAGGCCCACCACCTCGCCCTTGTGGACTCTGAAGCTGACGTCCCGCGTGATCTGCTGATCCGGATTGACGGGACTGTATGCGTTCCAGTCTCTCACTTCGAAGGTGACCGCCCCGATCGAGCGCTCCCGCGGCGGGAAGCGATCCACGAGCTCGCGGCCCACCATGCCCTTGATGATGCGGTTCTCGCCGATGTCGTCCACGCCCTTGGTCAGGGTCTCTATGGTCGAGCCGTCGCGGAGGATGGTGATCGCGTCGGCGACCTCGGTGATCTCGTGAAGCTTGTGCGAGATGAGAATCGACGTGATGCCCTTGCCCTTGAGCTCGAGGAGGAGCTTGAGCAGGTGTTCCGAATCGTCCTCGTTGAGCGATGCGGTGGGTTCGTCGAGGATGAGGAGCCTGACGTTCTTGGAAAGGGCCTTGGCGATCTCGACGAGCTGTTGCTGGCCGACGCTGATGTCCTTGACCGGCGTCTGGGCCTTTTGCCTCAACCCGACGAGCTCGAGAAGGGCGCTCGCCTCCTTGTAGGTGCGGTCCCAGTCTATCACGCGGTTCCTGGCGCGCTCGTTCCGGAGGAAGATGTTCTCGCCGATGGACATGTAGGGGATGAGCGCCAGCTCCTGGTGGATGATGACGATCCCGATCCGTTCACTGTCCGCTATCTCCCTGAACGCGCATTCCCTGCCCTCGAAGACTATCTGGCCCGTGTATGTGCCGTGAGGGTAGGTTCCGCTGAGCACGTTCATCAGGGTGGACTTTCCCGCGCCGTTCTCGCCCACGAGCGCGTGGATTTCGCCCCGCTTGATCGAAAGATTTACATCGTTGAGCGCCTTGACGCCCGGGAATGTTTTGGTGATGTTCCGCATTTCCAGGATGGTACCGTCCAAGATTGCATTCCCCCTGCCGATCGAAATCCATTATAGAGCACTGGCCTGCAGGAGCAATGTCCTGCAGGCCAGTTTTCGATGGGAACGTCCCGATTGCTACTGAAGATCCGAGGCCGAGTAGTATCCGCTGTCCACCAGGATGGCCTTGTAGTTGTTCACATCGGCGAAAACGGGGTCGCAGAGGAAGGATGGAACGATCTTGACCGTGTTGTTGTAGGTCTTGGTGTCGTTCACGGGGACCTTCTTGGCGTGCATGATGGCGTCGACCATGTCGACGACCTTGGCGGCGAGGGTCCGGGTGTCCTTGAACACCGACATCGACTGCTGCCCGGCGATCATGGCCTTCACGTTGGCCTTGTCGCAGTCCTGGCCCGTGAGCACGGGGTAGGGCTTGCCTGCGGCGCCGTAGCCGTTGTTCTTGAGCGAGGCCACGATGCCGATGGCGAGGCTGTCGTTCGGGGAAAGCACCGCGTTGAGCACCTTGCCGTTCGCATAGTTGGCCGTGATGAGATTGTCCATCCTGGCCTGGGCCGTGGCGGAGGTCCAGTTCGGGATGGCGATGGTCGTGAAGGCGGTCTGGGCGCTCGGGACCTTGAGCTTACCGGAATTGATGTAGGGCTGGAGGATGCTCATGGCGCCCTTGTTGAAGAAGGTCGCGTTGTTGTCGTCCGGAGAGCCGGCGAAGAGCTCGATGTTGAAGGGGCCCTTGGCGGTCTTGAGGTTGAGTGCCTTCTCGATGAACTGACCCTGGATGACGCCCACCTTGAAATTGTCGAAGGTGGCATAGTAGTCGACGTCGGGGGTGTTCATGATGAGCCGGTCGTAGGCGATGACCTGGA
>DATJQN010000126.1:0-2182 GCA_035505775.1 Rectinemataceae bacterium
GGTTGAATTCCCACAGCCCCTTCAGAAACAGAATTTCCGGGATCATGACCTTCGCCTCCCCCGGCACTCCGTGCGGAACCGGGTAGATCTCCCAGCGAAGGTGAATCGGCTGCTTCGCATACTGGATCGCGCGCACGATGCAGCCGGCGAGGAATACAATCCCGCAGGCATACAGAAGGCAATACAGAACCGAGGCCATGGGAACTCCAGTGGTCTAGCGTTTGTCGTTTGCGGTGCCGGTGGCTGCCCCGTGCAGCTTCACCTCGACCTTCTCCTCGAGGCTGTCGTAGTACTCCTTGAGGATGGCGATCACCTCGGGCTTGGAGAATTCCGCCGGGACCGGCTTGCCCTCGCTCATGAGCTTGCGGAGGAGCGTGCCCGAGAGCAGGAGCCTGGCGCCGCCCTTGTAGTTCCCGTCGTCGTCGATGACCGCCTTGCTCTCGTGCGGGCAGGTCTTCATGGAGGCCATCGTGCCGCACTCGTAGCAGTAGAAGGTCCAGTCCATGCAGAGCGGCTTGAGGTGCAGCGCGTCCTCGGGGATCTCGAGGAAGATCTTCTGCGCGTCGAAGGGGCCGTAGTAGTCCCCCACCCCGGCGTGGTCGCGCCCGACGATCAGGTGGGAGCAGCCGTAGTTCTGCCGGAAGACGGCGTGGAGCAGGGCCTCGCGGGGCCCGGCGTAGCGCATGTCGAGCGGGTAGCCCGCCATCGCGACGCGCTCCTTGCGGAAGTACTTGTTGACGAGCGCGTCGATCGCCTTGACGCGGACGTCCGCCGGGATGTCGCCCGGCTTGAGCTTGCCGACGAGCTGGTGGATGTAGACGCCGTCGCACACCTCGATGGCGATCCAGGCCAGGTAGGCGTGCGACCCGTGCATGGGGTTCCTGAGCTGAAGCGCGGCGACGGTGTTCCAGCCGCGCTCTTCGAACATCGTGCGGGCTTCGGCCGGCCGCTGGTAGAGCCCTTTGAACTGCTCCGGGAAGTACGATTCCGAGAGGACCTTGACGGGGCCGGCCAGGTTCACCTCGGCCTGCTCCATCACCATCTTGACGCCCGGGTGGGCCGCATCGGCGGTCCTGAAGACCTCCTGGCACTCGTACGCCTTGTCGATCGTGTACTTCTCCGTCACCTTCATGGTCGCCATGAGGGTGTCGGTCTCGCTGTCCCAGAGGGCGACCTCTTCGTTCGGCCACAGCGAATCCGCGAGCGCCTTCTGAGCTGAGAGAGTGATGGGAATGGGCCAGAAGAGGCCGTTCTTGGAGGGCATCCTGTAATCGGCGCAGCACCCCTTCCAGTCGTCGTGCCCCATGAAACCGTCGAGGGGCGTGAATCCGCCGATGCCCATCATGATGAGATCGCCCGTTTCGCGGCTCGTCAGGGGGACCTTTTTAAGGCCCTTGGCTCTCTTGGCCTCCTCCTCCTTGGCCCGCCCTTCAAGGAGCAGGCATTTGATTTCTTTGGCGCCGTGGGGTGAAACCAGTTTGCTCATGCATAGCCTCCGCTGCGAATTTGTTGACGCATCGCCCCTTTTCGCCTGACTCTCGAGGCCCAGCGACGGGCCTCTTTTCACCTGTCGGTCTGCCGGACTTTCCACAACAGGCGGCAGGGTCTTTTGGAAGAGGGCGATCATCGGGACACCGACAGCCCTCTGTAGCCTACCCTCCCTTTTCGGAGCCCCTACACGCAGCCCGTGGGCTTGGGCAGACCGGCCAGCTTGCAGGCCCCCTTCGCGGGACCCGAAGGGAAGAGCTCGTAGATCCGCGCGAGGGGGCAGCCGGTTTCCTTGCAGAGCTTGCGCACCATCGGCGCGATCCCGTTCTTGAGGTAGTAATCCCTGATGTACTGGATGACCTTCCAGTGCTCCTCGGTGAGCTCGGCGACGCCTTCGAGAGACGCGAAGTCGCTGGCGAGCTGTTCGCTCCAAACGCCGGGGTCTTCGACAAAGCCGTCCTCGTCGACGGCGTACGTTCTACCGTTCAGCTCAATCGTCGGCACAGCGGACCTCCCTAAGATCGAATCGGCGCAGCCGTGAGCGCACCCCGAGCTGCAGCGTTCTTTGTACCACTCCTTGAGCCTGTCTTTCCACGGCTGCCGGCGCCCCAAGACGAGCGAAGCCCGGTGGCTGAGGCATCCCGGCCGACGCTGCCGGAAGCCCGTCGCCAAGAGGGGTGAGGGGAATTCGCGC
>DATJQN010000127.1:0-3327 GCA_035505775.1 Rectinemataceae bacterium
CAGGAAGGCCGGCAAGAGGGACAGGAAGATGAACGGAGCCCTCCTGGCGTCGCGGATGCCGCGTTTTCTTCCGGCTATTGTCTGACTCACGCTTGGTCACCTCCGTCCGCGTCGGGAGCGCGGCAAGTTCCCGGCGGGAACTCCTCGGAACGCGGAGCTCCGGCAACCCGGGACGCGCGGAATCGCAGCTCCGCCATGTTCAGCATTATATGATAGATGAGACCGCCCCTCACCGCGGACCGCGAGGGTCCTCGATGAGGGGCGCAAGTAGGGCGGGCTACTTCTTCACGGCTCCGAGGTTCTCGGCGACGAGCTTCTCATAGGAGGCAAGCGCTTTGGCAACATCGGTATCGGGGAGGAAGAAGGACTGGATCGTGTCGTTCAAGGGCGAGGTGACCGAGGGCGGAAGGTCTTGGTCCCACCAGAAGGTGACGGTCTTCGCAGTGGCGAATACCGCGGCGGCTTGCTGGACGATCGGATCCTTGACCGTGACGCCGGGGACGCCGGAGAGACGGCCGGAGGCGCCGACGACTTCGGGGCTGGCGGCGACCGTGAGGAACTTGGCGACGGCATCTTCCTTACCCTTGGCGGCCTTCGTTGCGATGAAGCCGATGTCGGTCATGCCCATGATGTCGGTCGCGGGGCCGACTCCTCCGGACTTGAGAGCCGGGAAGGGATGGAAGCTGATGGTCTGGTCGGTGAAGTCTTTGCTCGAGTAGGTGCCCGCCAGCCAGGAGCCCGTGATGTGCATGGCGGCTTTGCCCGTGGCCATGAGCTGCTGGGCGGCGCCATAGTCCTCGCCGAGGGGGGTCGTGCCGAAGTAACCGGCTTTGACCCACTTCTGGTAGAGCTGGGCCGCCTTCACGAAGGGCGCGGCGTCGAAGGTTCCCTTGCGGGTCGAGGCATTGATGAAAGCGTCCCTGCCGCCGAAGCGGTCGGTCAGGTACATGTAGAGAGCGAGAGCGGGCCACTTGTCCTTGACGCCGCAGGCGAAGGGCTGGATGCCCTTGGCCATGAGCGCGTTGCAGACCGCCTCGAATCCTTCGATGGTCGTCGGGTACGTGAGGTTGTTGGCCTTGAAGATGCCGTCGTTGACGAAGACGCCGGCGACCGCGAAGATCGGGGCAACGCCGTACACCTTGCCCTTCCAGGTCATGGCGCTGGCAGCGGCCGGAGAGATCGGAATCTTCTTCGCTTGGGCGGTGATGTCCAAGAGCATGCCGGCATCGGCGTAGCCGCCCATGACGGAGCCACCCCAGCCCTGCATGACGTCAGGGAGGCCGGAGCCCGAAGCCATGGTCACCTTGACCTTGTCCTTGAGGGGGTCGTTGCCCAGGGCCACCCAGTCGAGCTGGATGTCGGGGTACTTGGCCTGGAAGGCAGTCACGAGGGCCTTGGCGTACATGTGGTTCGGGTCGTCATCCGCGGGATCGATGCCCCAGACCGTCAGCTTTACCTTGTCCGCTGCTGAAGCGGCAAGGAGGCTGAGGGAGAGCACGGCGAGCGCGAGAAGCGTGCGTTTGAACATATGGTCTCCTCCACTTTGGATTCGCCCGGCCGGCATGGGGCCGCTCCGGGTACTTCACCCTAAGCCTGGCCCGGAATACTCGAAATAGGGTTTTTGCCGAATTGTAGGCTAGGATTTTTAACCTATATCGAGGCTTGACCTAGGTTCTTCGGTCCCGTAGCATCGCCGAGCCATGAGGTGCTTGATGGGTAGGGCTAGGTTGTGGTCTGTCGAGGGAGTCGGGTACGCGCGCCCGATTGCGCTCGCATTGACGTATCCACGTCTCGCAGCCCGCGCCCTCAGACTCTCTGGGGAGATCGTCCGCTCCTTCTTTTACCCCCAATTCGAAAATGCGCTCCTCGGCCTGAGGCCGGTCTACGGAGTAGACCACCCCCTCGATCGCCTCGTGCCCTTCGATCCGAGCTTCGTGGTCAAGTACCTCGAGTTCGTGCGGCTCTGGATGGCTTCTTTCTACCGCCTTGGCAGGGCCTACGGGGGTAGGGCCCTGACGGAGCTCTGCGGCTACGTCGAGTCGATCCGCCAACTGTACGCCGAGGCAGGCGAGGTCTATGGCAGCTGCCATACCACCACGATCCGTCCGTCCAAGAATTACAATCTTCGGTTTGCCATCATTCACGCCACCGACCCCCACCTGAACTGCGTGCCGAGCCTCCACGTCCTCATCGTGGTCGCGAACTGGGCGATTGCTCGTGCCTTCGTCCGCGATCTGCGAGGCCGAGGCGAATTTCTCTCGTCTTCCAACGAGTCCTACCTCGACACCTGGCTCGAGGTTTTGCGCGACGAGGCAGTCGCGATCACCGAGAGCATACTCTTTGTCAAACAGCACAGCATCAACTGCATCGGGGCCTCCCTGTTCTACCTCAGGCGCTCGGGCCCGCGCTTGGCCGATGCCGAACTTCGCGAGCTCGTGGACGACCTCTTTGAGGGACGTTGCCGCTCGATTCTCGGCGACTCCACTGTTGCGGCGCTCCGCGCTAGGGCCCTCGAACTCTATGAGGAACTGGATGCGGCCTGGCGCGCGAAGCCAAGTCTCGGCTGGAAGGGCGTGCTGCTCGATTTCATCCGAAACGCCCCACGGCGACGTTAGCCGAAACCTGTTTGCCGCATGCCCTCTGTCCCGTAGTTTCTTCCGCTCCCGTCCGAGAGGTATAGTGTCGACGGAGGCACAAGACATGCCCATTCTGCAGGAGATCGAAGCTCGCAGAGCCTACCGCGCCCTCGATGGCCGCCCAATTCCCGACGAGGTTCTGACCCGGCTCGTGACGGCCGGTACCTGGGCGCCCTCCTGTTCTAACAACCAGCCCTGGCGCTTCGTTATCGCGGCCCACGAGCCTGCCCTCGCGGCAGTGAAGGCTACCCTCACCAAAGGCAACTACTGGGCCCAGAAGGCCTCGGCGATAGCGGCCCTGGTTACGAGCCTCGACTGGGATGCCCGGCTGGATGGCGGCCGCGACCTTGCCTTCTTCGACCTCGGCCAGGCCTCCATGGCCTTCCAACTCCAAGCCGTGAACGAGGGCCTGCGCGTCCACCCGATAGCGGGCTTCGATCCCGCCGCCGCTAAGCTCGCTCTCGGCATCCCGGAGTCGGCCGTGCTCGTAGCCCTGGTCATCCTCGGCTACCCCGGCGATCGCGCAGGCCTGAGCGAGCGACACCTTGCCGACGAGACCGGCCCGCGCAAGCGCAAGCCGCTCGACGAGGTCTTTGCCTTCGATGCATGGAGTGAGAGGCTGCTGCCGCCGGCAGGGGCCAGCACATAAAAAGGCCGTCCAGGAACAGCTCCTGGACAGCCACCAGCAGCC
>DATJQN010000128.1:0-15914 GCA_035505775.1 Rectinemataceae bacterium
TGGTGTAGGTGCCGCCGTAGAGATTCGAGGCGGACACGATTTCGTCACCGGATTTCGCGATCGTGATGACCGTGTTGAAGATGGCGCTCGTTCCCGAGGAACTCACGACGGAGGCCGCCCCGCCCTCGAGCTCGGTGACGCTGTTTTCCAGAATCTCGTTGGTGGGATTCGTGAGCCGGGAGTAGATGTTGCCGAATTCTTTCAGCGCGAACAGGTTGGCGGCGTGCTCGGCGCTCTTGAAGACGAATGACGAGGTCCTGTAGACGGGGGCAGCTCGGGAAAGCGTCGTCGGGTCGGGGGACTGCCCCCCATGGACAGCGCTCGTATCGAAGACTCGTGTTTCTTTCGTGGCCATCGGGATTCTCCCTGTCGGTGATGCTGATGCGCCGTCATGCGACGGCGGACGGAACGCCCGGGGTATCGCTTCCGGGGAACTACCTGCAGGGGTTCCCCGACGCCGTCGCCCCGAAGGCGACGGCGCCACGCATGCCACATGGCGCTTTTCGCAGTATCACCAGACGAGTCACCGCGACCTCCCACGAAGACCGGAGCGGAGCATCGGATGGAGGAGCCACCCGCGGCACGGCCCGAGCCTGTACCACACTGTGGTACAGGCTCGGAGTCGCTGTCAAGTGCGCCCGGATGGCAGCCACCCCGACGGCGGCCTAGCTTCCCGAAGGGGTTTCGTCGAAGAGCCAGGTCGAAAGGTAGCGCTCGCCCGTATCCGGCAGGATGACCACGATGGTCTTCCCCTCGCTCTCCGGGCGGCGGGCAACCTCGATGGCGGCCCACAGCGCCGCACCCGAGGAAATGCCCACCAGAAGCCCTTCCTCGCGCGCCAGCGTGCGGGCTACCTGTCCCGCGTCCTCGTGCCTGACCTTGATGATCTCGTCGACCAGCTCGGCCTTGAAGACCGCCGGCACGAAGCCCGCACCGATCCCCTGGATCTTGTGCGGACCGGAACGGCCCTCGCTGAGGACCGGGGAATCCAGGGGCTCGACCGCGATCGCCCGGAAGCCCGGCCGGCGGCTCTTGAGCACCTCGCCGACCCCGGTGATTGTCCCGCCCGTGCCGACACCGGCCACGAGCACGTCGACCTTGCCGTCGGTATCGCGCCAGATCTCCTCCGCGGTGGTCCGGCGATGTACTTCGGGGTTGGCGGGATTCTCGAATTGCTGCGGCATGAAAGCTCCCGGGGTGGAGGCCACCAGCTCCTCCGCCTTCGCGATGGCACCTTTCATGCCCTTCACTCCCTCGGTGAGCACCAGCTCCGCACCGTAGGCGAGGAGGAGCTTGCGCCGCTCGACGCTCATCGTTTCGGGCATGGTGAGTATGATCCTGTAGCCCTTCGCCGCCGCCACGGCGGCGAGGGCGATGCCGGTATTCCCGCTCGTCGGTTCAATGATCACGGCGCCCTTGGTCAGAATGCCGCGGCGCTCGGCGTCTTCGATCATGGCGAGACCGATTCGATCCTTGACGCTTGAAAAGGGGTTGAACGACTCGACCTTCCCCAGAATCACCGCCCGGACTTCTGATTCGGCCGCGTGGATTCTTAGCAAGGGCGTATTGCCAACGAGATCGGTTATGCGTTCAGCGTAGCTCATGTGTTCCTCTTTGAACGGGGCCGCTGATCCGTCCAGCCTTGTGCCCCGCGGATGGTGCTCGACAGCCCGTTCGAATTCCGACCGGAGAGATGTAATACCAGACAGGGGTCAGCAGTCGCCCGAGCGCTCAGGGTTCGCCGCGTCGCGGCTACATGCAAGGAGGGACGATCGCCCCTCCGGCACCTCCGCTGGGCTCGTGAAGCCAATGAGGAAGAGAAAGCCAGTATGGAATCGTGTCGAAATCACTGTTACACACACCTTACCAGACTTTTTAAGTCTACTTACCATCGAGTGCTGCGGTCAAGCGTGGAATGCGGTGCAGCGCGGGAAAGCCGATTAAATGAAAAACACCGCAAGAAAGTCAAAGACGACGCTCACGTTCGCGTACATAGTTCACCTCGATGGGGCCGCCGCGCCGGCGGTCTCCACCGGAGGAGCGTCACATGAAGTACTCGTCCCTTGCCATCGCCCGTCCCGAAGACCTGCGCTTTGGCCGCGCCCCCCACCCGGTCAGCTCCCGACGGGGGATCGTCGTGGGCGGCGGCGCCGTCTACCCCGAGCTCAACTTCACCCTCCCCACGATGCACATCGAAGAGTCGACGATGGGTGAGATCCGCGATCACTACCGCGGCATCGTCACCGAGGCCCTCGAACGTTCCGTCGAGCTGAGTGTGCCGGGCGTCGTCTTCGAGTTCGAAACCCTCCTCGAAATGACGCTCAAGCCCGAGATGGGCGTCGAGCTCGTCCGGATCATGAACGCCGTGTGCGAAGACTACTACGCCAAGCACGGCATGAAGAGCGCGATCCGGCTGACACCCAATGACACGAGGGACTTCGACCGGCCGCCCTTGATGCGCTCGGGTCACCGGCTCGACGCCATGCTCCAGCTCTTCGAGGAGGGAGCCAGGGCGGGCGGCGAGTTCCTCTCCATCGAGAGCACGGGCGGCAAGGAACTCCACGACGACGCGCTCCTGTATACCGACGCGAAGGGAGTCATCTTCGCCCTCGGCGTCCTGGGCGTGCGGGACATGGGCTACCTCTGGAAGAAGATAGTCGGGGTGGCCCGAAAGACCGGCGTGAGCGCCGGCGGCGACACTGCCTGCGGCTTCGCCAACACGGCCATGGTCCTCGCGGAGAAGAAGTACATTCCCCGGGTCTTCGCCGCCTTCGACCGGGCCGTTTCCATTGTGCGCACGCTTGTGGCCCATGAAGAGGGAGCCATCGGCCCGGACAAGGACTGCGGGTACGAGGGTCCTTTCCTGAAAGCCATCACCGGCATTCCCATATCCATGGAGGGCAAGACCTCGGCCTGCGCCCACCTGAGCCCGGTCGGCAACGTGGCCGCGGCCGCCTGCGACCTGTGGAGCAACGAGAGCGTGCAGAACATCAAGCTGCTCGGCGGCATGGCTCCGACGGTCTACCTCGAGCAACTTGCCTACGATGTCCGCCTGATGAACGAGTCGATCGGCCAGAGGAGCGACGGCATGCTGCAGACGCTGCTTGTGGATTCGGACATCAGGCTCGATCCGCAGGCTCTCATCCTGGCCCCGGAAAGCGTCATCGAGATTTCAGGGGAAATCGTGGCGTCCGGGAGCCACCTCGAGGCCGCGATCAGGGCGGGCCTCAAGGCACTCGACCTTATCGAAAAAGCATGCAAGGAAGGCAGGCTCAGTCTGCCGGAACGCGAGCTGGAATATCTGGACCGCATCCGCGGCGAGGTGGCCGAAATCCCGAGAGACGAGGGAGCTTTCGTCGAGCTGATGCTGCCCGACATCGACGGGGAGAAGGTGGTCCTGAGCGAATATGGGCTGTAGGCCGGCCCGGGGCGCCAGGCTCGCCTATTTGAACTTGAAGGAGCTGAAGAACAGCTTCACGTCGGCCGCGATTGAAGCAGTGAAGAAGTCGGCCATGGTGCCGGCCGTCAGCGTATAGGCCTTGCCCTTGTTGAATACATAGAGCACGTCGTACTTCATCTTGATACCTGAACTCTGGGCCGTGTACTTCAGTTCCCTCGTGTCATGACCATCCTGCTTTCCGGCGACCACAGGCTCGTAGACGATGCCTTGGAGGACCTTCCCGAGCTGCTCTTTGACAAAAGCGATATATGCATCGGGCGTGTTGGCGTTCTGCGGCATGACGTCCGCCGTCACGATCAGGCTGGCTCCGGCCTTTTTGTACTGCGCCAAGGCCGAGGACTGGGTCCGCTGGGTCCATCCGGCCGGGATGGTCATCGTGAAATCGACCTCGGCCGCAGCGAGTGGACCGAGGACACAGAGGCTCAGAATGACGCACTGCATCGACCTGCGATTGATCCATTTCCTCATGGTTTTTCCTCCCACCTGCCCCGCCCGGAAATTGGAAGCCTCCAATCCACGACGACGACCACCTGCCGCCTGACTCGGGCCCGGTGCCGGGGTTCAGATAAGTTATTGTAACATGGCTTCCGGTGCAACCCGTAATCCACGGGAGGCGCTGCAGCCGGCCCCTGAGCTCGTGGGACGAGGTATCACGAGGCGGCTTCCTCCTGCACTGCCGGCCTCCGGCTGCTATACTCGGCGTGAATGGGGGAGCCCGCCACACGGCGCCGCGGAGTCGCAGGCCGAATGGTGTCTCCCGGTTCAGTCAGGAGAGTAACCGTGAACAAATCCGGGCAAACCGCAGCTTCGGCGCCGACCTTCGGTGCGTCACTCGTCTATTGTTTCGTTCAGCTGCTCCTGTCGCCGCTGCTCGTCCTGGGTTATGTGCTCTATATGATCACGTTTCTGCGGGCGGGTAAGAACGCGGGGGGGACGGCCCAGGCGCCGCTGCTGGGGCGCTGGACGCAGCACCGACTTGGAAGCCGGCCTGACGAGCTCTCGTACCGGCTGATGGAGGCGCTGCCCGGCGTGTCCCACGCGGCAATGAAGCTCCTGTTCGTCGTGCCGGCGCTCGCCCATCGCGCAAGCGGCTACCTTCCCAGATCATTCCGCTACCCCTTCGAAGGCGAGATCTCCCTGCAGGACGAGGGCTTCGCTCGCCAGACCTTCTTCGACACCGTGGTGGAGCGCTACCTGGCCGGCGCAGCCCAGTTCGTCATCCTGGGGGCGGGCTTCGACACGCGCGCCCTGCGATTGACGCCGGACGTGGCGCTGCGCGCATTCGAAGTCGACGCAGCCGGGACGCAGGCGATCAAACGCGAGGCATTGAAGCGTGCCGGCATCGATGCGGCGGGGCTCACCCTGGTGGCCGCAGACTTCGAAAAGGACGACTGGCTGGCCCTGCTGGTCGACGCAGGCTTCGACCCGGGCCGGCCGACGCTGCTTATATGGGAAGGCGTGACCATGTACCTGGACCGGGCGGCCGTCGAGGTCACCCTGCGGAAGGTCGCGGGCCTCGCTCCGGGCAGCGTGGTCGCCTTCGATTACTACACCACGGAGGTCCTCGAGTCGCGGGCATGGATGATGCGGTACGCCCGGATGGGAACCCGGGCGGTCGGTTCGCCGCTGAAGTTCGGCATCGACGCCACCCCTCCTTCACAGGAACGTATTGCGGAGTTCCTCCAAGCCTGCGGGCTTGCGCTCGCCGAGCATCACAGCTTGGGAATGGAGACAGGAGGAAAGCGCGCCTGGGGAGGCTTCGCCGTGGCGACGGTTCGGTAGGCGGCGAGGCACGCGGTTCCGGCCGTCAGCCCTCACCTGATTGTCCGGCCGTGCGGCCAAATGAAGCCGCGATCCACGAGTTCTGTGACCGAGGTCACCGATGGACCGGAGGACACTTCTGTAATCTCTACGGAGACGCGTCTTCGCGTCGCAGAGGGAGGACAGAATGCCCAAGAACGTAGGTACCGTGGACAGAATCGTTCGCGTTGTTGTGGGGCTCGCCGTCGCGGCCCTGGGAATCGTCTACCACTCGTGGTTCGGACTCATCGGAGCCGTGCTGCTGCTGACCGCGGGCTTCAGCCTCTGCCCCATCTATCTGGCTCTCGGCCTCTCCACGCGCAGGTCGACAGCCGTCACCGAGAAAAAATGAATCCGAACCTCATCTATGTGGCCGCGGCCCTGGTCCTGGCCTACCTCCTCTATCAGCGCCTGACGGGACTTCGGCGGACTCCCCCGGCCGCGGTGCTCGCCAAGATCAGAGCCGGGGCCCGCATCGTCGACGTACGGACGCCGGGGGAATTCTCGAGCGGATCCTACCGGAAGGCCAAGAACATTCCCCTCGCCGATCTGCCGAGCCGCCTGGACGAGCTCGGTCCCAAGGACAAGCCCATCGTACTGTATTGTGCCTCGGGTTCCCGAAGCTCCCGGGCGGGACGCATCCTGAAGAAGGCGGGCTTCAGTGACGTCGTCAACGCCGGCGGCCTCGCAGAGATGCCACGGAACTGAGGCTCGACTTTCGGGTCCCGTAAAGACTCCACCCGCGACGAGGCAGGATGTCTAGGCTTATATTTGTATCGGAACAGGGAACCGGGCGCCGGTTCCATCCCGACTGACGCCGGTGACACCTGGATTCACGGGGAGGAACGAACGATGGGCACTGGACAGGCAGCACCAGAGACTAGGGGCGTTACGGTGGAATTGCTCGCGACCATGGACCTGGGTCCCGAGATCGAGGGCATGGCAGGACGCCGCCTTCGCATGCGCAAGGTGAGTTTCGAACCCGGAAGCGTGTTCGGCCCGGTTCACGACCATAAAGACCGTCCGGGCACTGTCTACATACTCCAGGGAACGATCACCGATCATCGGGATGGAGTCGCAACGGACTACGGACCGGGCCCCGGCTGGCCCGAGGACAGGAACACCCTGCACTGGCTCGAGAACAGAGGATCGATTCCCGCAGTCGAGATCTCTGTCGATATTGTCAGAGACGAGTGACCACCGGGCCTGCAGAAGCTTTCCGCTGCTGTCCATCGCCGAAGACCGCGGCCGAGCCCCACGGTGAGCTGATTCAGAGATCCGCGAATAGCGCTGCGATGTCCCGGGCGAGGAGCTCGGGTTCCTCGAACGGGGCGAAGTGCCCTCCCCTCGGCATCGCCGTCCAGCGTCGGAGCTCGTAGAGGCGCTCGGCCCACTCCTTCGGCGGATCCCCCTCGAAGACGAATGACTTCGTGAAGTTGGCGATCCCGGTCGGCACCTGGACAAAGTCCCGCGGCCCCAGCGCGGCGCCGGCCCGGCGGTTGTCGAAGTAGTCGCGCATCGAGCTCGTGATCGTCCGGGTTGCCCAATAGATGGTGAGCATCGTCACAAGTTCCTCCCGCGGGAATCGCCGGTCGAGGTCGCCGCCCGAGTCGGTCCAGGAGCGCCACTTTTCGAGGATCCACGCGGCGAGGCCCACAGGCGAGTCAGTGAGGGCGTAGCCGAGGGTCTGCGGCTTGGTCGCCTGCAGATCGCTGTACGCATGCTCCGTCGCTTCCCACTTCCGGCGCGCCGCGAGGTAGCCGCGCTCGGCCTCCGAGAGCGGCCGCGAACCTTCGCCGATGTACGGCGTGATCTCAAGGTTGCTGAGGTGGAGGCCGATCAGGGCGGCCGGATCGCCCAGAGCCATGAAGGTGGCCACGCCGGCGCCGAAGTCCCCGCCGCCCGCTCCATAGCGTTCGTAGCCGAGGCCGCGCATGAGCCGATGCCAGAGCTCGGCGACCGTCCGATAGGTCGCCCGGGCGGGCCGTGACGAAAAGCCGTAGCCCGGCAGGGAGGGGATGACGAGGTCGAAGGCGGGGCCGTCGATGCCGTGGGCCTCGGGATCGGTGAGGAGGGGCACGAGGCTCAGATATTCCGCGAAGCTGCTCGGCCAGCCGTGGGTCAGGACGAGGGGAATGCCGCGCCCGCGCCGCGCGCGCTCGTGGACAAAGTGGATGTCGACCTCGCCGAGCCGCGCGCGGAAATGCCGGAAGCCGTTCAGGCGGCGCTCCTGGGCCCGCCAGTCGAAGCCCTCCGCCCAGTAGCCGAGGAGTCCCTTCAGGTAATCGAGATCGGTCCCCTGCTCCCAGGCTTCGCCCGGGGCCGGAGGCGGCCACCGCGTGCCGAGGATGCGCCTCCGGAGGTCCGCGAGAATCTCGTCGGGAATGCTGATCGAGAAGGCTGCGGCGTTCATCGACCTGAGGTCCGCCTCGACCTCGACCTCAACCCTGGCCCCGGACCGGGACGTAGTGCAGATAGACCACGCCGGTGGGCAGGTTGACGGTTTCAAGCAGCTTCAGATTGACGCGCATGCCTTCGGGAAAGAGCTTCTTGCCGCCTCCGAGCGAGAGGGGATAGACGTGGAGCAGATATTCGTCGACCAGGTCCTCCTTGATGAGCTCGTGCACGAGGACGCTGCTTCCGTCGAGGAGGATATCCTTGCCGGGAGCGGCCTTGAGTTTCCGCACTTCCTCGACGACCGGGCCCGAGAGGATGACCGAGTTTCTCCAAGCGGCCGCGCTTTTAAGGCTGCGCGTGACGACGTACTTCCTGATGCCGTTCATCGCGTCGCCGAAGGGATCGCCGGGCGGCATGGGTTCGAAGGCGCCGCCATGACCTTCCCAGGTCCTGCGTCCGAGGAGGAGGGCATCGGCCTTGGAAAAGGCGGCGAAGAAGTGCGCGCCGATGTCGTCGTGCCAGTAGCTCCGGGTCCAGCCCCCCTGGCTGAAGCCCCCGTCCTGGTCCTCGACGGCGCCGCCCGGCGCCTGGATGACCCCGTCCAAACTGATGAACTCGGCCACGACAAGCTTTCTCATGCCAACCTCCTGTGCCCGCCGTACCTGGCACTTGGTCGCCAGGCACTCCGAATAAGATACACATGAGGTGGCGAGAACGAGTATCAAGTACAGTCAGTACGCCGAGGGGAGAGCGCGGATGCCCGCGTCGAGCTCATGGAGAAGGCTGTCCAGGCGGCTATTCCCCGGTTGACGGGCGGGCATCTGGCACAAAACTTCGCGGACCGCCGCCGGGGCATGCTCGATCGCCCAACGGATCTCTTCTTTGGCAACCTGTGCTTCGCCGGCATGGTGGAGTTCGAGTGCGAGTGCGGCGTAGGCCGCCGGGCCGACTATATGCTTGGTCTGTTGCACATCCGCCAGGGGATGGGTATAGGCGCTCGACGCGGCGAGACCCGCGGCCCGCGCGGCCGCCGCGGCTGCGGGATCGGGAGCCGCGCGTGCGGCGGACAGCGCGTCCAGGGCCAGCCTGCGCAGCCGGGCTGTACGCTTCCCGCCGGCGGCAAAGACGCGGATGCCTTCCAGTGCCGCACGCGGCCGGGAGTCCGAACCGGGTTGGGTTTCATACACCGCCAGTGCCCGCTCGGCGCAGTCCGCGGCCCAGGCCCCGATGCTCCGCAGCGCGTCCAGGCTCAGCGAGAAGGTCCTGATCTCGCTCTTCATGCTTTTCCCGTATGCCGAAGCTCGAACATCGAACGGGCCCGCTGCGGATCGTCGGTCAGGGCAATCCGGTACTCCAGCATCCACCGGAGGGTGCCCAGTATCTGCTCGTACTCGTCCTTCCTGCCTTCGATCTCGGTGATCTTCGCACGTATCCGTTCGATCACGCGCCGGTTGCCGAGGCTCTGGGCATCCTCTTCCTGCAAGGTCTCTTTCATCTCGGCCAGAGTGAAGCCCACACCCTGGAGTTTCCGTATCAGCTTCAGACGTTCGACCGCCTCCACGGAGTAGCTGCGATAGTTGTTGTCTTCCCGCCGAACATGCCGGTGGTCCAGAAGGCCCTCCCGCTCGTAATAGCGGATCGTGGGGGCTGTCAGGCCTGTCTGCTCTCCCAGCTCGTGTATCTTCATGATCCTGCACGCTCGAAATGTCTTGCCTTGAAGTTCACTTTACAGTTTAGCTTTTGCCTGTTCAACCCAGTCTACCCGAAATGCAACGGAGGCACTCATGATGCGTGTACTGGTTACGGGGGCGGCAGGCTATATCGGCAGCGCCGTCATTCGGGAACTCATGGAGGCCGGCCATCAGGTCGTCGGTCTCTCCCACTCCGATCGGGGCGCCGCGGCGCTCAGGCAGGCAGGGGTCGAGGTGTGTCGGGCCGATCTCGAGGATCTCGACAGTCTGCGCAGCGCCGCCGCTTCCTCGGAGGGAGTCATCCACCTGGCCTTCATCCACGACTTTTCGGACTTCGCCGCATCTCTGGCCACGGATGTGCGCGCCGTCGAGGCGATGGGCGCCGCCCTCGAGGGCAGCGGCAAACCCTTCGTGATCACCGCCCATGCGAACGGAGAAGCCGCGGAGAAGGCGGCGCTCTCGCTGGCCGAACGCGGGGTGCGCAGCTCGGTTGTGTCGCTCGCGCCCTCCGTGCACGGCGAGGGCGACAAGGGTTTCGTGCCCCGGCTCATCGCGATCGCCCGCGAAAAAGGCGTCTCCGCCTACGTCGGCGATGGGAGCAACCGCTGGCCGGCCGTGCATCGCCTCGACGCGGCGCGGCTGTTCCGCATGGCCTTCGAAGCCGCGCCGGCGGGGTCGAGGCTCTTCGGGATCGGCGATGAAGGCCTGCCCTTCAGCGAGATCGCCGGCGTCATTGGCCGCCACCTGAAGCTCCCCGTGACGAGCATCCCGCGCGAGGCCGCGGAAGGCCACTTCGGCTTCCTGGGCGGCCTTGCAGCGCTCGACATGCCACGATCGGGTGCCGAGACGCAGAGACTCCTTGGCTGGCGTCCGACGCAGGTGGGACTCATCGCGGATCTCGAAGCGGGTCACTACTTCCGCGGGGCTGCCGATTAGGGCTGGAGACATTCAGCGCGGAAGCGTGGAGGGGCCGCGCTTCAGGCGCGCATCTTCGGCCGGCTCCTCAGTGCAGCCTCTCTCCCTTTTCAAGCATGGCAAGGAGGCTTTCGAAGCGGCGCTTCCGGGTTGCCTTTGTCTTCGCGGTCTGCAGTCTCCAGGCGATGGCGTAGTGGTTGGCGCGATTGAGACTCTGGAAGGTCGCCTTGGCCCGCGCGTTGGCTTCGAGCGCCGCAAGGAAATCCTCGGGGACGGTCATCCCACTGGGTGAGTCATAGGCGGCCTCGAACCGGCCGTCACGTTTCGCGGTCTCGACTTCGGCCAGGCCGGGGGCCCGCATCTTTCCGGCTGCGCTGAGCCGGGCGACGTGCTCGATGTTGCGCTTGGACCAGAGGCTGCGCGGCCGGCGCGGCGTGAATTTCTGCAGGAAGTACTCGTCGTCGAAGGCTTTCTTCTGGCCGTCGATCCAGCCGAAGCAGAGAGCCGCGTCAAGGGCCTCATCGTAGGTCACCGAGGCTATGCCTGAGGCTTTCTTCGCGATCTTGAGCCACAGCCCCGCGGAGGAGGCATGCCGCTCTGCGAGCCAGGTCTCCCATGCGGCAGCTGTCGCAAAGGTCTTGATCGGCAGTTCACTTGGTGGCGCCATGTCGTGAGCCTCTCATCTGACGAAAGCTATTGAGGGTATTCCGCGCTCGTCAAGCCGCCCGGCTTAGTCCCGCACTAGCCGGATCGTCGGAGGTTTCGTAGCTTCTAGCAGATGAGTGGTCTCGGATACGCGTTCCGGTACCGGGGCCGCCTCAAGGAGCGTGCCATGCAGCGGCTTGTCGTTCGCAGTTTCGCCATTTCGCTGGACGGGTTCAGCGCGGCGCCCGGCCAGAGCCAGGAAGAGCCCTTCGGCCGGGATGGGCTTAAGCTCATGGACTGGGTCTTCGCCACGAAGTTCTTCAACCAGATGTACGGCCGGGAGGGCGGGACCGAGGGCATGGACAACGACTTCATGGCCCGCTCCGACGAGAACATCGGTGCCAGCATCATGGGCAGGCACATGTTCGGACCTCCCCCCGACGTCACGGACCGGGAGTCCTGGCGGGGCTGGTGGGGCGAAAACCCTCCCTACCACCATCCCGTCTTCGTCCTCTGCCACGAGCCGAGGGCTCCCCTCGCAATGGAGGGCGGCACGAGCTTCACCTTCATCACCGACGGCATCGAGTCGGCGCTGCGCCAGGCCTTCGCCGCAGCGCAGGGCCGGGACGTGCGTCTGGCAGGCGGCGCCGCCACGGTGCGCCAGTACTGGCACGCGGGACTGATCGACGAGCTCCACCTCGTCCAGGTGCCCATTCTCTTCGGGCAGGGTGAGCGGATCTTCGAGGGCTTGGGCGGCGTCGAGAAGCGCTACGAGTGCGTGGAGTTCAGCCCCTCCAAAGCGGTCTCGCATCTGCGCATCGTGAAGAAGGCCGGGTAGCGCGTGGGCACATCCGGGGTCGGGCGGACAATCGGCTTGAGCGTCTCAACCCATTGTCAGGAGGAATAGCATGCTGCTTGAAAAGAAAAACGCGGTGATCTACGGAGCGGGCGGAGACGTGGGCAGCGCCGTGGCTCGGGCCTTCGCTCGCGAGGGCGCGAGAGTGTTCATGGTAGGGCGGACTCTCGCCCCCCTCGAGGCCCTGGCCGACGAGATCAGGAAGGCCGGGGGAAGAGCGGAGGCGGCCGAGGTGGATGCCTTCGATGAGCAGGCGGTTGAGCGGCATCTGGACGAGCTGCTGCAGAAGACGGGGAGCATCGACATCTCCTTCAACGTGGTCGGTATAGGCTATTCCCAGGGCACGCCGCTCATCGGGATGAAGCTGGAGGAGTTCACCAAGGGTATCACCGACGTCATGCGAACGCAGTTCCTGACCATGACGGCCGCCGGGAGGCGGATGAGCCGGCACGGCAGGGGTGTGATCCTGGCGATCACCGCGACTCCGGCCGGCCGCTTTGTTCCGACGAACTCCGGCAACTTCGGGGTTTCCTGCGCGGCGATCGAAAATCTCTGTCGCCAGATGGCCGGGGAGCTTGGGCCGAGCGGCGTACGGGTAGTCTGCCTCCGCTCGGCAGGCTCTCCCGACGCCCCCGGACTGGATGCGTTTTTCCACCGCCTGGCCGATCGGATCGGCGTTTCCCGGGAAGCGCTCGAGGCTGATCTTGCGAAGAGCACCATGCTCAAACGGATGCCGAGGATCGCCGAGGTGGCGAATACGGCGGCCATGATGGCCTCGGACTATGCATCCGCCATGACCGGAGCGATCGCCAACGTGACCTGCGGGGACGCGGTCGACTAGCGGGGAGACAGCCGGAAACATCGCCCGGCGCAGGCAGGGCATCGTGCCCGGCCCCGGGACGAGGGTTGCGGCCTCCGGGCGCGACAGCTGCGGCTGGGATGCGCCTCGAATACCGGCCGGGTCTCGACAGTCGGCCGGAGCATGGCCCGTGGCCGTTGACGCCTTCAGGCAGGAGCAGTATCTTGAAGGAAGTTTAGGGTAACCTAAATTAAAGTTTCGGAGTAGCTATGACTACGGAAGCGGATCAAAACTACCTCAAGGAGACCTATGCTCTCGAGCGGGAACACGGGCGGGTGACCACTTCCATGCTGGCCGATCGCTTCGGCGTTTCCTCCGCCTCCGTGACGGGCATGCTCAAGAAACTGGCCCACCGGCACTGGGTGAGCTATGAACCGTACAAGGGGGTGACCCTGACCGAGGAAGGCAGGCTCATCGCGCTGGAAGTCCTGCGTCACCACAGGCTGCTGGAGACCTACCTGGTGGAGGCGCTCGGAGTTCCCTGGGATCGAGTCCATGAGGAAGCGGAACGGCTCGAACACGCGCTCTCCGAGTATCTGGAGGCGCGGATAGACGAGCTCCTCGGGCACCCGCGTTTCGATCCTCACGGCTCTCCGATTCCCGCGCCCGACGGGACCGTCCGCGAACTGGCGACCCTGCGGCTCTCGGAGCTTGCCGAAGGCGCGAGCGCGGAGATTGTCGAAGTGTCGGACCGCGACCCGCAGCTGCTCGCCCGCCTGGACGAGCTCGGCTTGGGTTTGCATACGCGGCTCTCTGTCATCAAAGTGGAACCCATGGACGAATTGATGACGATCGACGTTGGGGGCCAGAGCCTCGTGATCGGAAACAATACCGCGAGGCGGGTCTTCGTCAAAAAACCATCATAGAACTGGGCCGATTTACGAACTGCTGTGGAGGCGAGGATGACTGTAGACAATGAAACGGCGGGAAAGGCAGGACGGCAGAGTCTCAAGACCCGGGAATCGGCGCGCCGATCCCTGAGCGGGACGCAGAAGGGGCTGAGGGCCATCCTGCCCTTCATCGGGCCGGCCTTCATCGCTTCGATCGCCTACATCGACCCGGGCAACTTTGCCACGAACATCCAGGGCGGTGCGGAGTTCGGCTACGCGCTGCTCTGGGTGATCCTGCTGGCCAACCTCATGGCCATGCTCATTCAGGGGCTATCCGCCAAGCTGGGCATTGCCACCGGCAAGAACCTGGCGGAAATGGCGCGGCTGAGGTTCAAGCCCTGGGTCTCCTACGTATTCTGGATCACGCAGGAGATCGCGGCCATGGCGACCGATCTCGCGGAGTTCCTGGGCGCGGCCATCGGGGTGAACCTCCTGTTCCACGTGCCGATGCTCCTCGCGGCGGCCATCACGGGACTTCTGGTCACCCTGATCCTCGGAATCACGAGAGGGGGCTTCCGCGGCCTCGAGATCTTCCTGGGCGGCTCGGCGGGTATCATCGCGCTCTGCTACGTCATCGAGACGGCACTCGCGAAGCCGGACTGGGCGCAGGTGCTCTTCCACACCGTCGTCCCCAGCCTGCCGGGCAGCGAGGCCGTGCTCATATCGGTGGGCATAATCGGGGCAACGGTGATGCCCCATGCCGTCTACCTGCACTCGGGACTGACACAGAGCCGCATCATCCCCCGGAACGAGGCCGAGGCGCAGCGGATATTCCGATACGAGAAGATCGATATCGTTGTCGCGATGGTGATCGCGGGACTCGTGAACATGGCCATGCTGCTCATGGCGGCCAAGGTCTTTCACTTCACGGGGCATTCCGACATCGCCGACATCAATACGGCCTACCAGACCCTGACACCCCTGCTCGGCGGTGGCGCCGCCCTGGTGTTCGGCATATCCCTCGTGGCCTCGGGCGTGTCGAGTTCGCACGTGGGCACGATGGCCGGCCAGGTGGTCATGCAGGGCTTTGTCAGGTTCAGCATACCGATCTGGGTGCGCCGGCTGCTGACCATGATCCCCGCCCTCCTCGTGATCGGACTGGGCCTGGACCCGACACGGACGCTGGTGGTGAGCCAGGTGTTCCTGAGCTTCGCCCTTCCGATCCCCGTGATAACCCTCATCATGTTCACCCGGGACCGGGCGCTCATGGGTTCCCTCGTGAACCGGAGGCTGACGACCATCGCGGCCACGGCCTGCGCTATAATCATCCTGTTGCTGAATGTCGTGCTCCTGTTCCTGACCTTCGGCGGCTCGCTCCCCGGCATCAACAACTAACGGAGGCTCCCATGTTCAAGCATATCCTGGTACCGCTGGACGGAACCCACCTGGCGGAAGCGGCGCTGGCGCCGGCCGCCCAGCTCGCCGCCCGGCTGGACGCCGCGATCACGCTCGTGCACATCATCGAGAAGTCGGCCCCCGTCGAGGTCCATGGTGACCGGCATCTTACAGACGTCGAGGGGGCCGGACGCTACCTCGCTCAGATCGCCCAACGTCCCTTCCTGGCGGCGCTGCGCGTGGAAACGCACGTGCACAGCGCCGAGGTGAGCGATGTCGCCCGAAGCATCGCGGAACACGAGGCCGAACTGGCCCCGGACCTGATCGTCATGGCCGCTCACGGCAAGAGGGACGCCCGTCAGCTCATCGTGGGGACAATCGCCCAGCAGGTGATCGCGCTCGGGCGGACCCCGGTGCTCGTGATCCGACCTTCCGACGCCGGCGGCCAGCTGTTCACCCCGGGCGGGACGGGCCTGGTCCTCGTGCCCATCGATCGAAGCGCCGAACACGAGGGGGCGCTGCCCGTCGCGGCCGAGCTCGCGGCTGCCTTCGGTCTGAGACTCCACCTCCTCATGGTCGTGCCCAAAGTCGGGGATCTCAGGGGTTCGGAGTCCGCAGCTGCCCTGGTGTCGCCCAACGCCATGCGCCTCAGGCTCCAGATGGACTCCGAGGGGGCGGACGAGTACCTGAAGACCATCGCGGCCAAATCGATAGCGGCCGGCACCGCGGTCACGACGGAAATGACCAGAGGGGATGTGCCGGGGGCGATCGTGGAGACTGCACGAGGTCTGAAAGCCGAGCTCATTGTCATGGGAACCCACGGGAAAGCGGGCTCGGAGGCCTTCTGGAGCGAGAGCGTCGCCGCCAGCGTGGCGACGAGAACGGAGCTTCCCGTCCTCCTCGTGCCGGTCAGGCACTGAATCGGATCGCGCGGCCCGATCTCATGAAGGTTTCTCACGCCCATCCGGCCAGTCGTCGAGTCGAGATACCGACGGCAGGGGCAGGCCGCGGCCCGCGCGCGTGCGGGCAGGTGTTCGCGCAGAAAGGCAAGGGCCTCGCCCACCTT
>DATJQN010000129.1:0-4902 GCA_035505775.1 Rectinemataceae bacterium
CACTTGCGCAAAATCGCGCATCCTTCGCAGTATCCGGTTGGCTATGCGCGGCGTCCCGCGGCTGGAGGCGGCGAGCAGTTCTGCGGCCGAGGCCTCGACCTCAACGCCGAGTATCGAAGCCGAACGCCTGACGATCGACTCGAGTTCCTCCGGCGCATAGTATCCGAAACGAAGCGATATGCCGAAGCGGCTGGCCAGCGGAGCCGAGACGGTGCCGGCCTTCGTCGTCGCGCCAATTAGGGTAAAGGGAGGCACCGGCACGCGGACCGTCCGGGCGGCGGGCCCCTGGCCGATGATCCAATCGAGCTCGAAATCCTCCATGGCGATGTAGAGCATTTCCTCGATCGCCGGCTTGAGCCTGTGGATTTCGTCGATGAACAGAACGGAGCGCTCGCGCAGGGTCGTGAGGACACCGGCGAGATCCTTGGGCTTGTCGAGCGCCGGTGCGCTCGTGGGTTTGAAATCCACGCCGAGCTCGTTGGCCACAACCAGGGCCAGCGTCGTCTTGCCGAGGCCCGGCGGCCCCATGAGGAAGAGATGATCGAGGGCCTCGCCCCGCTCGCGGGCTGCGCGAATGAACAGACCGAGGTTCTCCTTGAGCGCCGCCTGCCCCTGAAAATCCGCGAGGTAGCGCGGCCTGAGCGTCATTTCCCGCTCATCCACCTCCGGGTCGAACTCCGGATCCATGGTTCGCTGCGTCATGAGCTAGGCTCCGGCCGACAGCGCGAGCAGAGCGCGCCTGAAGAGTTCGCGCTCGCGTTCAGGTCCGGGCTCCAGCGTTTTCGCGAGCTCGGTGACCCGGCGCTCGACATCTTTGCGGTCAAAGCCCATGTCAGCCAGGGCTCGGATGACGTCGGCCCAGAGCGGCTCGGACGTTCCGCCCGCCTGTTCGCCCGCCGAGGCGAGGACAATGCGTCCTTTGAGGGCAAGCAGCATCTTCTGGGCCAGTTTGGGACCGACTCCGGGGATCCGCTGGAGCGCTCCGAGGTCGTCCGCTTCGAGCGCCGCATCCAGGTCTCCGGGTCTTATGCCCGAGAGCACGCGAAGCGCCTGCTTGGGACCGATCCCGTCCACCTTCATCAGCTCGAGGAAGATTCCGCGCTCCTGGGCGCTCGGGAAACCGAAGAGCCGCATTCCATCCTCGTAATGATGCAGCCAGGTGAAGGCGCGGGTTTCCTCCCCGAGCGCTCCGAACTCATCCAGGGAGCGGGCCGGTACCGACATCTCCCATTCGACACCGCCCGTATCGACGCAGATCGAGTCGATGCGCTTTTCCGAGAGTCTTCCCCGAATCGAGTTGAACATGGTGGAGGGAGTATAGAATGCTGCCTGCGTCCTCTACAAGAAGCGCGGACGCAGGCAGCGATCGAGACAAGGGCGAAGCGTCCGCGAACCTGGGCCCGAGCGGGAACACCGGGCATTTCCGCTGGCGTTTCAGATCGAGCGCGAACCCAACGGGCCGTCGTGGTTCGCGCGGCAGATGGCGGCGGCAAGCGCGTCCGCCGCATGGTCGGGGCTCGGCAAAGCCTCAAGACCGAGGAGGATGCGCACCATCTCCTGGACCTGGTCTTTCTCCGCACGGGCCGAGCCGGTCACGGCAAGCTTCAGGGCGTTGGGGGGGTATTCCTCCAGGGGAATCCGGGCACGGGCGAAGGCCAGGCGGATGACCCCCTTGGCTTCCGCCACCGGCAGGGCGGAGCTCACGTTGCGCGCGAAGTAGAGGCTCTCCATACCGGCGACCCGGGGACTCCACTCATCGATGAGGGCGCTCACCGCCGCGAAGATCTCGAGGAGCCTCGCGCCCATGGACATGGAGGCCCGGGTCGTGACGCAGCCATGGTTGAGATGCCGCATTCGGCCGGCATCGAGCTCGATGATACCGTAGCCCATGGAGGCCAGGCCCGGGTCGATGCCAATAATGCGAAGGGCCGAGCCGCCAAGCGGCCCGGCCCCACGTCTCAGGGACGTCGCCCCGCGAGGGAGGGACATCCTATTCGTCGGACTCTTCCGGGAGCTCGATGTTGTGGTAGACGTTCTGGACGTCCTCGCTCTCCTCGAGCTTGTCGATGAGCTTCTGGACCTTGGATGCGTTGTCCTTGTCGGGGGTGACATAGGTCTCGGGAACCATCGAAATCTCCGCCCCGTCGGTCTCGAAACCCGCGGCATTCATCCCGTTGAGCACGGCTTCGAAGGCATCGGGTGCGGTGTAGACCACGATTTCTCCCGACTCGTTCTGGACGTCGTCCGCACCCACTTCGATGGCCGCCTCCATGATCTTGTCCTCGCTGTATTTCTCTCCGTCGAAGGAGAGGACACCCTTGCGCTTGAAGAGGTAGGAAACGGAGCCCGTCGCGCCGAAGTTGGATCCCGCCCGGGTCAGGATATTGCGGATTTCCGCCGCGGCGCGGTTCTTGTTGTCGGTCAGAACCTCGATGAGCATGGCCCCGCCGCCCGGCGCATAGGCTTCGTAGGTGAGCTCTTCGTAATTCACGCCCTCGAGGTCTCCCGTGCCTTTCTTGATGGCCCGGTCGATGTTGTCTTTGGGCATATTGGCGCCGCGGGCCTTGAGCACGGCCGTACGCAGCCGGGGATTGCTTTCAGGATCACCGCCGCCCATGCGAGCGGCTATGGAAATTTCCTTGATCAGCTTGGTGAACATCTGGCCGCGCTTGGCGTCAAGCGCGCCTTTCTTGTGCTTTATGGTCGCCCATTTGCTATGGCCGGACATAGAATCTCCTTTTGCACGAACTGACACTCGACAGTAACATAGCCTCGGGAAAACTGTCAATCGTGGGACGGTTTTCGGCGGTAGATGGTTATTCCCTGCGGTTCGTTACTGTTCTGATGAAAAAGCCGCGGTGGGCTTGCAGGGCAGAGAAAAAGGCCGTCCAATGGACGGCCTTCTCGCACTGCTGGAGAACGGTAAATCAGCGGCGGGCTGTGGGCCTGGCCGGGATGTTGATTTTTCCGCGCTGCACGCTGTCGCGGAGAATCTTCATGGTCATCTCGTCATACCAGGCGTAGTCGAAGGGCTTTTTCCCCCGAACCGTGTACTTCACCGCCGCCTCGAGATCGTCCTTGCAGGGCTCGCAGATATCGATATCCGCGATATGGAAGAAGGTTCTCGTCGGTATGGGGTTGTCGACTTGCTTTTTGCAGACGTCGCAGTAGAGCACTTTCATTGGGGACTCCTTTGCGTATGCCTTTCTCGTAGTGCTATGATAGCGCATCGCGATACTGCACGCAAGTAGAAAGCGAGGCGACATGGTCAAGGCGTTCGCGATAGGCGATCGACAGTTCGATGCATCACACTGCCTGGTCATCGCCGAGATCGGCACGGGCCACGGGGGCGAGCTGTCGAGATGCAGCGAGCTGATCGCCGCAGCCGCCGAGTCCGGGGCGGACTGCGCCAAGTTCCAGTGCGTCTTCGCCGACGAGATCCTCCACCCGGCGACCGGCACGGTGCCGCTGCCCGGCGGGGAGGTCGCCCTCTATGAGCGCTTCAGGCAGCTCGAGCGCGGCGAGGATTTCTACGCCAGGGCGAAGGAAGAGACGGAGTCCCGCGGGATGATCTTCCTCTGCACCCCCTTCGGGAGGCGCAGCGCAGGCATCCTGCGGCGGATCGGCGTCCAGGTCATGAAGGTGGCCAGCCCGGAGCTGAATCACCTGCCCCTCCTCGACGAGCTCGCCACCTACGCCCTGCCGACCATCCTGTCCACGGGCGTTTCGCTTCTCTCGGATATCGAGCGGGCGCTCGGCCGATTCTCGTCACCGGCGGCGCTCCTGCACTGCGTGACCTCCTATCCCGCACCGGAAGAGGACTACAATCTCCGCGTCCTGGGCGGGCTTTCGGAGCTTTTCGGCGTGCCGGTGGGGGTCTCCGACCATTCGCTCGACCCCGTGCTCGTCCCCGTACTGGCGCAGGCCTCGGGCGCGGCAATCGTCGAAAAACATATATGCCTCTCCCGGGCCGACCCGGGTCTCGACGATCCCGTCGCCTTGCCGCCCGCCTTGTTCTCGGAGATGGTGAAGGCGCTCCGCGCCGTCCAGGGCCGTCTTCCGTCGGAGACGATAGCCGAGCTGGCGCGCGACCGCGGCTCGGCGCGGGTGGAAGACTGTCTCGGCGACGGTGTCAAGCGACTCGCGCCGAGCGAAGCGGCCAATTACCGGCGGAGCAACCGTTCCATCCATGCGCTGCACCGCATCGCACCGGGCGAGCTCCTCGACGAAAGCTCGCTCGCTCTGCTCCGCACCGAAAAGCTGCTGCGCCCCGGTCTGCCTCCCGATCTGCTCGGAGCGGTCATAGGTCGTCGTGCCAGGAGGGAGATCCCTCCGGGTGAGGGCCTCGAGTGGGAGGACGTCGGAGACCTGGATCAGTGACTCACTTCAGCCTTACGACCGTCTTGCCGTAGCCGCCTTCCTCCGGGTTCGCGAAATGAAAATCGGCGACCGCGGGATTGCCGCGGAGGTACTCGTGAATGCCCTTGCCGAGGATGCCCTCCCCCGTCCCGTGGATGATGGAGAAGAGGGCCAGGCCCTGGAGACTCGCCGCGTCGACCTGTCGTTCCACCGCGGCGAGGGCTTCGGCGAGACGATATCCGCGGAGATCCAGCTCGAACACCGCCGCCGTGGATCCCCCCTCGCTTCGGGCGGCGAGTTCCACCTGTATCTGCGTCTTTCCCGCGGGCGCGTCGTCGGTCGTCTGGAGCTCGCCCTCCGCGACGGTCAGCTTGATGGAGTCGGTCTCGACGAGCCAGTAACCCTTCTTTGCCCGCCTGAGCACCACGCCGCGCCTGCCCGAGCCGCGGATGAGCACACTTCTCCCCTCCTCAAGCGGCGCCTCGACAGCGCGGGTCGCAGACCGATTCCTTTCGACATCCGATCCTGAGCCTCGCCGTTCAG
>DATJQN010000130.1:0-11192 GCA_035505775.1 Rectinemataceae bacterium
CGACATCATCATCAACCGGATGGGAGTGTAAGCTAGATGTGGCGCGTCAGCACCGACCTGATGAACGATGACATGCAGTTCTGGCTGCGTCGCAGGGAACGGGACATGGCCTCGCTCGAGACCAAGATGGCCCAGCAGACCAGCATCGAGAACCTGCGGGACGATCCCCTGGCCGCGGCCCGGGCAGTGCGCTACGACTCGGTCGTGCAGCGGCTGGAACGCTTCGAAAAGAACGCTGCCTCCGCGGACGACCAGTACAAGGTATCCGAAGGCTACATCAGGCAGGCCACGGACATCATGCAGCGCCTGCGGGAGATCGCGGTCCAGGGCGCCAACGGCGTCTACACCAAGGAAGACCAGAAGTACATGGGCCAGGAGGTCGACCAGCTCCTCGGCGAGCTCGGCTCGATAGCCAACGCGCGCGGCCCCGACGGCACCTATCTCTTCTCGGGCGACAAGTCCCGGACCGCTCCCTTCCGCGCCGTCCTGGGCAATGCCCCGGGTGCGAGCGGCGAGGTGGTCACGGGCATGCAGTACCTCGGCGCCATCGCGGGACCCCAGACGGAGATCTCCGAAGGATCGTACGTCCCCCTCTCCCAGCCGGGGTCCGACGTTTTCTGGGCGGAGAAGCAGCAGGCCCTCTCCACCTTCGACGCCAGGGACTGGCGGGCCGTGTCGGACTCGGCCATTCTCGTGGACGGCACGCGCATCGACATCAAAGCCGGAGACAATGTCTACGCGGTCGCGGCGAAGATCAATTCCTCCGGAGCGGCCGTGAAGGCGAGCATCGACCCGAGATCCTTCGCGCTGAGCCTCGAGGCCACGGTCGCGCATCAGCTGCGCGTCGAGGACATCCCGGCCGGAGTCCTCGGGCCGGCCTCCCCCGCCGGCACCGTGCTCAAGGAGCTCGGACTGGTGGCTCCGACCGGGGCCGCTCCCGACAACTGGGCGGCCAGTGCGCGCGTCACGGGGGGCTCGCTCTTCGACGTGGTGATCAGGCTCCGCGACTCCCTCAATCGCGGCGACACCCTTGAAACCGGCGGGCAGGCGCTGGCCGGCATCGATGCCGGCCTCGACAACCTGAATCGCCGGGTGGCCGAGCTCGGTGCCCGCAGCGAGCGGCTCCAGAGCGTGGAGACCCGCCTGAACCGGGAGATCCCGGACACCACGAAACTGCTCGCCGACGAGAAGGATCTCGACGTCACGAAGGCGGTCACCGACTACCGCATGCTCGATTTCGCCCATCGCGCCTCGCTCGGCTTTGCCGGCAGGCTCTTCCCTCAGACGCTGCTTGACTTCCTGCGCTGAGCGAAGGCATGATGGAGGCTCACATGAAAATGCAAACCAAGGCTTACGGCGAGGTCGATGTCGACGAGCGCCAAATGGTGAGCTTCCCCGCCGGGCTCCTCGGCTTCGAGAAATTCAAGGACTACGTCCTCCTGGACGCGCGTCAGAAGCCCTTCTTCTACCTGCAGTCGGTGGACGTCCCGGATCTCGCCTTCATCCTGATCGACCCCTTCCTGTTCCGGCCCGACTATTCCGTGGACGTGAGCGATGAGGCCCTGGGCGAGATCGGCGTGAGCGGGCCGGGAGACTGTCTCGTGTTCGCCATCGTGACGGTCCCCGCGGACGGTCAGCCGGTGACCGCCAATCTCCTCGGGCCGGTCATCATCAACAAAGCCAATCGCCGCGGCATGCAGGCGGTCCTCCCGGATCCCCGCTGGCGGGTGAAGCATGACATCATGGCCGAACTGGCCGCGTCAAAGGCCTAGCGGACATGCTGATACTTTCGCGACGCGTCAACGAGCGGATCGTCATCGGCGACGACATCGTCGTCTCCGTGGTCGAGGTCCGCGGCGACCAGGTGAAGCTCGGGATCGAGGCGCCGCGCGAAGTCAAGGTATTCAGGCAGGAAGTCTACGATGCGATCCAGGAGGAAAACCGCAGGGCGGCCGCCTCCGGGATGCAGCTGCCGCAGATGGATCTGCCTCTCCGCAGCGGCGACTGAACGCCTCGCGCGGCGCCCTACGCCTGGCTGGGCCCGGAGCGCGCGTTCTGGATCAGCGCGAACTCGTGCTCGAAGTTCGGCGTGAACACCTCCCTCCCGAGATTCGCCTGTATCTCCTCCGCACTCCAGAATCGGGCCTCCTCGACCTCCTCCGGATTCGGTGCGAAGGGACCGGGATACCGCGTGCCGAACGAAAAGACCAGCTCCGACTCGATGTCCGTATCCCAGCGGTACTTGAGCAGGGGCTGGATGCTGGCCCCCGCCGAATCGAGCGCCAGCTCGGTCACGCCGAGCTCCTCGCGCAGCTCGCGGGCCAGGGCGGTTTTCAGGTCCTCGCCGAGTGCGACGTGCCCGCCCACGGCGCTGTCCCACTTGCCCGGCTGCACGAGCTTGTCCGCCGAGCGCTTCTGGAGGTAAAAGCCGCCGCGACCGTCCGCAATCTGTAGATGCACGACGGGATGAAGTTTGCCCGGCCCGCGATGGCACGAGCTGCGGCTGGCCTGTCCGACGATGCTGCCGTCCTCCTCCACGATCGGAAGGATCTCCTCGCCGGCCGCCTCGGCCCGCCGGGCCCTGCGCCGGGCCAGCAACTGCCCCGCGAAGGGGATTCCCGCAAAAAGCGCGAAGAGAATGTACAGCAGGCCTCCCGAGATGAAGCCCCACAGGGCGGTCGACAGGGCGAGCGCAGCCCAGACGGTAAGGCCGATATGGAGGGTCAACGCGGCGAGCATATAGCCCAGGCTGCGCCGCATCGCGGGGATGGCGGAATCCTGGATGCTGATGCCCCGAAGCTGCCTTCCGATGTAGGCCTTGAGGTAGCCGGAAGGCAGTATGAGGAGGAGTCCCATGCCGGCGCCCAGGACGAGTTCGATGATTGCCGGCTTGAGCTTGAAGAAGATCTCGTCATGAAGCAGGAGGGAAAGCCCTCCCGCCACGGCCAGCAGCAGGGTGTCCGCTGCCACGAAGGGATCAGCCCGCCGTTCGCGGACAAGGGCGACGGCGAACTCGATCACGCCGACGCCGACGCCGACCACGAGGCCCACGGTCTCGCCGAAGAGCGTCTGGGCACCGACAAAAACGATAAGCGGCAGCAGGCCGGGCAGCAGGGATTTGAGGAGTGTGGCTGGATTCATCGATCCGGATGATAGCAAAGCCGGGCGCGGAAGGTATAGGCGGGGACCGCGCGCCGGGCGAAAGTCTTCGGGGCCCGATCCCGCACCGACCTAGTCCGCGAAGATCGCGTCGCCGGGACAATCCTCGATCGCTGTGGCCACATTCGGGTCGCTGGACGCGGATTCGGCGTCGCGGACGCGGACGTGGCCGTCCACCACCTCGAAGAACTGCGGGAGGATATCCTCGCAGAGCCCACAGCCGATGCACCTGTCGTCGTCAACCCGGATCATGACAGCCTCCCTGCCCAAAGATAGCGCGGCCGGGCGCTGCGCACCACTGCCGACCGGTGAGGATCCTGGCTGGGCGCATTTCCTCCCCGCTGCTATACTCCATCGAACTGGGAGAATGCCATGGCGCTCATCACCCACCCCGCTACCGGATTCGCCGTCGGCGATCCCGACAGATCCCCCCTTTCCAGACCCTCCCTGCCCGCAGCGGACCGGGTCAGGGAAGCCTCCGCCTCGCTGATCCTTTCGGCCTCGGGCTGGCGCAAGATCTTCGCGCAGGGCGGAGAGGAAGACTCGCCGACAGAACGGGTTTCCCCCGAGGATCTCGTGCTCGCCGGAGCGGCAGCCATCGCCTTCGCGGGCTTTCTCGAGAAGCGCCGGCAGGAGCGGAGTCCGGCCCGGACGCCGGGCGTCGTGCTGGTGGGGATCGACACGCGGCCGACGGGGCCGACGCTCGCGGACGCCATGATCCGCGTGTTCATGGCCCTGGGCCTCGAGCCCCGATACCTTTTCATAGTTCCCGCGCCGGAACTCATTGCCTACGCCGGGCGCGCCTTCGTCCTGCCTCCGGGCCACGAGGAGCATGCGGACGCCTTCTGCTACGTATCCGCCAGCCACAACCCCCGCGGCCACAACGGGCTGAAGTTCGGCGCCGCCGGCTCGGAGGGCGGCGGCGTTCTCAACGCCGACGAGATGGCCCCGCTGATCGCCGGCTATCGCGGCCTCCTCGATGACCAGGCTCTCCCCGAGCGGGTCTTCGACCTCATGGCGGGGGCGGATCGCCGCGAGCTGGGCAGGATCTATGCTGCCTGCAGCGGCTGGAAGCGCCGTTCGGCCTCGGCCTACACCCTCTTCTCCCGCGAGGTCATCACCGGTCGACATGAGCTCGACGAACAGGAATCCCTCTTCGACGAGATGAGTCTCGTCGCGGAACGCAGGCGCATCGGGATCGTCGCGGATCTCAACGGCTCCGCCCGATGCCTCTCGATCGATCGGGACTTCCTGACCGGCATCGGCATCGAGGTCCGGAGCGTCAACGACAGCCCCCGCGACTTCGCGCATCGGATCGTGCCGGAGGGAGAGGGACTCGACCAGTGCAGGCTCGAGCTGGAAGCGGCTCATGAGGCCGATCCCGCCTTTCTCGCGGGATACGTCCCCGACTGCGACGGGGACCGGGGCAACCTCGTCTGGTACGACAGCGCCCGGGGCTGTGCCCGGCAGATCGAGGCCCAGGAGGTATTCGCGCTCTGCTGCGTCGCCGAGCTTGCCCAGCTGGTCCGCAACGGGCAGCTCGACCATGACGAGTCCGGCAACGCACGGCAGAAGGTGGCGGTGGTCGTCAACGACGCGACAAGCATGCGCGTCAACGCCGTGGCGAGAGCCTTCGATGTCGACGTCTACCGGTCGGAGACCGGGGAGGCCAATGTCGTCGGACTGGCGGCACAGCTGCGCGCGCGCGGATATCTGGTGCGTATCCTGGGCGAGGGCTCGAACGGCGGCAACATCACCCATCCCTCCGCCGTCCGGGATCCCCTCGCCACGCTTGGAGCCCTGCTCAAACTCCTCCTTCTCCGCGACGGTTTCGAGGGCGGCGAGGGCCTGTTCCGCATCTGGATGCGGCTCTCGGGGCGGCTCTCCGAGTACCGGGCGGACTTCGGCCTTGGGGATGTCCTGCGCTCCCTGCCCGAGTACAGGACGACGAGCGTCTTCGAGAGCAGGGCTCTCATGCGGCTGCGCGAGCGGGACCCCGCGGCTCTGAAGTCCCGCTATGGCGCCATATTCCGGAGCGAGTGGGAGTCCAGACGGGCGGAACTCGCCAGCCGGTTCGGCGTGGTCTCCTGGGAGGCCCTGGCCAGCAGCGGCCAGCGCGAATTTTCGGTGGGCACCGAGTTCGGCGAGGCGGGCAGCGGTGGACTGCGCATCGTCCTCCTCGACGAGTCGGGGAGACCGCGGGCCTTCCTCTGGATGCGGGGCTCCGGCACGGAGCCGGTGCTCAGGATGATGGCCGACGTCGAGGGCGGACGTGAGGAGGACGAGGCGTATCTGCTGGGGTGGCAGGAGGGGATGCTGCGGTCGGCCGACCTTGCGGAAGCGGGGCCTCGTCGGTAGGATAGCGGCGTGCCGGAGATCCGGCAGCGGGACAGAGCAAGGAGTCTGCATGGGCATCCGTGGCGAGCTTTACTCCACGAGAGTCAGCACCGAGGGGCGCACGTATTTCTTCAACGTGAAAGAGAACCGCATGGGCGACGTCTTCCTCACGATCGTCGAAAGCAAGCCCACGGAAGCCGACAATTTCGACCGGCGATCGATCGTTATCTTCCGCGATGACATGCGGGACTTTCTCAAGGCCTTCCAGGGCGCTCTGAGCTTCCTTGAGAAACCCGGAACGGGCAGCGGAGGGAAAGGCGCCGATGCGCTGCGCTTTGACGGCACGGCCCGGAAGCGCACGGAGGAGCGGCATCCCCAGAGTCATGCGGGCTTCGTCGGAGCCGACGGACCGGCAGAGCAAAGCCCCGCCGCAAAGAAGCGGCGCCTCGTGGTCAAAAAGCGCGGAGCCTCCGAGTCACGGAATGGCTCCGGCACCCCGCCGGACCCTGAGGGCGACACCGGCTCCTCCGAGCTCTGAGGCCCCGGGCGCGGCCCGAGCGGCCTTCCACGGCGCGCCCCGAGCGGCCTGCGCCGGAGCCCGTCGCGACCGGCTTCACCGGTCGTAGCAGAAACTCAAACGCTGTATTGGAGAGGGCCCGAGTCGCCTGCAGAGCTCGCGGTGCAGGGAGGTCGGATAGCCCTTGTGTCGGGCATAGCCGTACTCGGGATAGAGCCAGTCGTAGCGCTCCATGATCCGGTCGCGCGCGACCTTGGCCAGAATTGACGCCGCCATGATCGCGGGCACGAGGGCGTCCCCCTTGATGACGGGCCAGCAGGGCCGGTCAAGATCGGGCGCCCGGTTGCCGTCGACGTAGACCCGGCCGGGAACTGTGCCGAGCGCCAGATAGGCGCGGCGCATGGCCAGCAGCGATGCGCGCAGGATGTTGAGCTCGTCGATCTCGCCGGGCGACGCCCAGTCAATGGCCCAGGCCGGAGCGAGCTCGAGTATGCGGACGAAGGCCCGCTCCCGCCGCGCGGCCGAGAGGGCCTTGGAGTCGCCGAGCATTTCAAGCGGAAAGACCTCGGGCAGGATGACCGCGGCGGCCACCACCGGCCCGGCCAGGGGCCCCCTCCCGGCCTCGTCGATGCCGCAGACATCCGCCCCGAGCGGCGGCACCCCCTCGAAGTCACCGGCGCGCAGGACCCGCGGCAGTTCGAAGAGCTCGTTGTTCACGGTCCCCACGATAGTTTCCTTCGGCTCTCCCAGTCCAGCGGCATTCCGTGTAGACTGGGGGCATGGAGCTGAAATTCTACAAGCTGCGCGTCTGCGACGCCGACCTCATTCTCGTGGACGATCTCGAGGGCGACGGCCGGGACCGCGACTGGGAAACCGTGGCGGCCGCCCTCCTCCACCGGAAACGGGGGGCGGGCGCGGAGCGTCTGGCGGTGCTTGCCCAGGCGGAGCGCGACATCTGGCTCAGAGTCTTCGGGCCGGACGGCAGCGAGGGGGAGGCAGGCGACGCCGCCCTCTGCGCGGCGCGCTACCTCCTCGATTCAGGAAGGAGCGGCGCGGACCGTGTCAAAATGCGCCTCTCCGGTTCCGCGCACCAGGCCCTCACGGTGGACGTCCTCGATTCGGCCTCGCTTGGAATCGCGCTCGGCCCGCCGCGGCAGATAGCCGCCGGTGAAGGTTCCACCGAGACACTCGAGCCGGCCGCGGCGCTCTCGCCCTCCGAGGCAGGTCGGCTCGCGACCTCGATCGAAGCCTCGGGCGGGCGCTACCTCGTCCTCCCCCTCTGCGCGGGAATACGCGGCACGGCCGGCGTCGTCGTCTTTGCGGAGGGCGGCGCGAACCCGGCACGGACACGCATCGTGGCCGCGGCGAACGCCCGCTCGCCCGATACCCTCTCGGTCCATGTCGTTTCACGGGCCGAGCTCCGCCTGTCCCGCTCCTCCCATGCGCGGCTCGATGCCTCGGCCGCAGGCGCACTGGCCCTCGCCGCCGCGGCGGCCGTTGGCTACGCCGATCGGGAGGCGGTGGTTCGGACGCGCAGGGACGCCCTGTGGCTGGAATGGACTGCGTCAGGCTCACTCTATGCGGCCGCACGACCTGAGTATGTCTATCGGGGCGAGTTCCACCTCGTGGACCGGGACGAGCGCTGAGTGGGTGTTGAAAGAGGCTCCATGGCCATATTCAACACCCTGCCAGGTCGTGCCGGACCCCGAACCGGCGGACCCGATCGTTATTCCGCGGCGCCCTAGACCGCGAAATAGTCGGCGCGATAGGGGCCGATGTCCTCAAACCCGAGTCTGCGGTAGAGTCCAACCGCCGCGCGATTCTCCGGCTTGACGAACAGCACCGCCCGCCGGCCCAGGGCCGCGATGGCCTCGAGCAGGGCCCCCACGACCGCGCCGCCGATACCCTCGCCGCGACGCTCCGGAAGCGTGAAGACGCCGCCGATCTGGTCGTGGCCCAGGCCGCGGGCGTTGGTCCCCGCCTTTGCGACGATCGCCCCCTCCGCCTCCGCGAGGAAGATCAGCTGCCCGCGGAGGCTGCGCAGCAGGGCTGCCCGGCAGGCGGCGGCATCGAAACGGTGCACCGGAGTGAGCACTTCCTCATGCTCGTAGGCGATCTGCAGCGGCAGGAGGGCGTCCAGATCCGAAACGCCGGCGATGCGGATGTCGAGGGAAGGTGCCCCGGGCGGCCGCACCGCCGGCCGCGGCCTGTCTCGGAGCAGCATGAGTCGGTACTGGACCGATACCTTGATGCCCAGGCCGCCGAGCAGCCCGAAGCGGTCCAGATCCCCGGGCCGCCCGATCGCCGAGGCTGCCGTCCAGCCCCGCCCCTCCATCAAGGCCGCCAGCTCCGCATCCCCCTCGCCCTGTGGCGGCAGGAACGGCAGGGCGAGCCGGCTCGGGTGGCAGAGCGTGACGCCGGCGATCTCCCCGTCACGCCGGGCCACCCAGAGCGCCCCCCGGACGGAGGAGGGAATGTGGAGCTCGCCGTCCCGCAGGAGCCTCCCGGTCAGTCCCGTGCACTGCTCCTCGCGTCCGGCAAGGAAGGCGCCGAGCTCGCCCAGATCGCGCCGCTCGGCCCTGTGCCACGTTGTGCGACTCACCGTGCGAGGCGGAGCGGCAGCCGCCCCTCCGCGGGGGCGGCCCCGGAAAGCGCGGCGAGCCCCGCCCGCAACGACTCCGGGGAGAAGCCGTAGACGGCCACAGCGGCGTCCGCCCAGGGAGCCCGGTCGAGCGGCGCGGGGCTCTGCACCGAGACGATGCCCACTCGCTTGCCGGCCCGGTGGGCCTCCACCGCGAAATCCATGCCGGCGTCGTTGGGCACGCAGATCACGACGGCGTCGCAGCTTCCGAGCGCCCGGTCGAAGGCCTCCAGCTCTCCCGGCAGGGCGGCGCTGTCCGGATGAAAGGAGAACTTGAAGCTCGCCGCGCCCGGGTAGGCGGCCAGAGCCGGGGTGATGAAGTCCCCGAAGGGTGCCGCCACGAGGAGGCGGCCGCGGGGCTTGAAGGGCAGGGAGCCGGGCGAAAGGTCCGTAGCGCTCCGGAAGGCCTGCTCCCTGAAGAAGGCTGTCGCCGCCGGATCGGGCACGCGAGAAGCCAGGGAGGAGGTCATCGGGACGAGCGCCTCTTTGCCGCGGGCTTTCAGGTTCCGCAGCTTGGTCGCGACCACCCTCGTGGCAGCTTCCCTGACCCGGTCACGGAATGCGGGCCTCGTCCGGTATGCCTCGAGGAGTTTGGTCCAGGCGGGATCGTCGAAGTCGAGGAGCCGGCTCATCATGAGAAGATCGTTGCCGGCCTCCATGGCGCGGACGCAGGCATCCGAGACGGTCCAGCGCGAGGGGCCGTCCCCCGCCGAGGGGGCGGCGCCGCCCATGAAGAGGTCGTCGGTGACGGCGAGTCCGGTGAAGCCCATCCGCCCCCGGAGCAGGTCGGTCATGAAGAAATGGGACAGCGAGGCGGGGTCGTAGTCTCCGCTGACAAGGGGGAAGCATAGGTGTCCGCTCATGATCGCGGGAACGCCTTCGGCGATCAGCATGCGGTAGGGCACGAGCTCCCTGTTCCACAGCGTGGCCTCGTCGATGCGTATGACGGGAAGGACGAGGTGGGAGTCGAAGTCCGTGTCCCCGTGGCCGGGAAAGTGCTTGGCAGTCGCGATGACGCCGGCATCGGCCAGGCCCTTCGCGTAGGCCGCGCCGAGGGCCGCCGCCGTCATGGGGTCGGCCGAAAAGGCGCGGGGACCTATGATGCTGCTCCGGGGTCTCGTGGCCAGATCGACCGCCGGGGCGAAGTTCATGTTGACGCCGAGGGCGGAGAGCTCTCGGCCGATCAGGAAGGCCGAACGGTAGGCGTCGTAGGGACGGCCCGAAGCGCCGATGGCCATGTTGCCGGGTGTCACCGAGGTGGCCCCCTTGATGTGCCGGATCCAGCCGCCTTCCTGGTCGGTCGCCACGAGGAGGGGAATGGCTCCGGGCGCGGCGAGCGCGGCCTCCTGCATGGACGCGACCGCCTGGGCGACCCTGTCGCTGTTCTCCGCGTTCCAGCCGAAGATCTTCACCCCGCCGAGCCCCCGCTCCCGGATCCACCGGTACAGGAGGGGGGGCGGCTCGTCCCCGGGATAGGCCATCATCAGCACCTGGCCGAGAACCTGTTCGTCGCTCATGCGGCCGACGATCGACGCTGCCAGGGAATCGACCGACCCGGCCGACCAGAAGCCGGAGCCCGGCAGGGTGGCGCCCGTGAGCAGGACGAGGGCGAGCAGCACCAGCATCAGCCTCGCTGCCGCGGCGATCGGGAGCGGAAGGGATCCCCGACTATGCGTAGGACTCTCCGCGTATCTCATCTATGAACTGCGCCGCCGAATGCGCCGCCGTGGCGCCATCGGCGGCGGCGGTCACGAGCTGGCGGAAGGGCGTCACGCGGACGTCGCCGGCCGCGAACAGTCCGGGCACCGTGGTCTGCATGCGCTCGTCGGTGACCAGGGAGCCGCCGTCGCCCTTCCGGGCCTCCTCCGCCAGCTGGGTCTGCGGGATCGAACCGACGAACACGAAGACGGCCGCCGTGGGCTCCTCGTAGGGTTCCTCGCCCTCCCGCTGCATCACGACCGACTCCACCTTCTTGTCTCCCCTGATTTCCCTGACCACCGTGTCGAACCTGACCTCGATCTTGGGATTCTTGAGGACTCGCTCCGCAAGGGAGCGCTGCGCCCTGAAGCGATCCTTGCGGTGGACCATGATGACCCGCTCGGCCAGCTTCGAGAGGAACATGGCCTCGTCACAGGCTGCGTCTCCCCCGCCCACCACGACCATGCGCTTGCCCTTGAAGAAGGGACCATCGCAGGTTGCGCAGTAGGACACCCCTCTGCCCGTCAGTCGCTCCTCGCCGGGCACGTCCAGATGGCGGTGCTTGGCTCCCGTCGCGAGCACGACGGCCAGGGCCCGCACGCTCCCCTCATCGGTCTGGAGCACGAAGCGTCCCGTGTCCCTGGCGAGCGAACTGACGGAGGCCGTCAGAAACGTGACGCCGAAGGACTCGGCCTGGCTGCGCATGGCCTCGGAGAAATCGTAGCCGCTGACGGGACCCACGAGGGCGGGATAATTCTCGAGCCCGTCAATCAGAAGGGCCTGACCGCCCGGCGCGATCTCCTCCACGAGCAGGGTGTTCAGTCCCGCCCGCGCGCCATA
>DATJQN010000131.1:0-8463 GCA_035505775.1 Rectinemataceae bacterium
CTGGACAAGAAAAAGAAGAAGGTCGTGAGCCTGGAGTGGGAAAAGCTCAGGAAGATCAGGGATTCGCTGGACCGCGAAACGCTGGACCTGTATAAGGCCATGAAGGGGGTCGTGCTGTTCAACCATCGGCGGTTGCTCGACGGGGAAAAGCTAAGCCTTATTCTTCGCCTCGCGCCCTGGCTCGATCTCGATCGTGACAGTGCCCGTGAATGGCCGCGGAGAAGGAACTTCGATGCCGGGGAAGGTATACACGATCTCATTGCCGCCCTGGATCATGTGCTCCAGGTGTCCCGGGCCAAGGACAAGAGCGCGGAGCTCGGCTTTGTCGCCCTCTACACGGATGCGGAGGGCATGTTCTGGTTCCGCTGCTCACGCGGCTTTCACACGGCCCTCAACGAGAGCCTGGCTTCCCTCGAGGCCCTGGCTGACCGGCTTGGAGCCCCGGACGGAGAGGCCTCTCGGCTCGTCGGGGTAAGCGCCGAGGAGGGAGAACGGGTCAACTCCCTGTATCGCAGGCTCTCTTCATTCTTCGACTGAAGGCTGGAATGATGCGCGGCATCCCAAACTTGTTTCTTTGCTCTGTCTGCCTCCTCATGTGCCTGCTTGAGGGCGCTCAGCTTCACGCCCAGACGGATCAGGGGAGTGCGGGGCTTCCAGCTCTTGGAGTAAGGGGAGGAGGAAGCCCGCCCGCCTTCGCGCTTCGGCCTTCGCTCTCCCTGCGATCATCCAAGGCCGTACCCTGGACAATCGAACCGGCCCTCGGCTTCGACGCGATGTGGAAAGAAGGATGGAAGGTATCGATCGACTATGCCCAGGCATTCGGTGGTTTCGACGGGAGCGCTCCTCCCTCGTACCGCCTCCTCGGAGCCGCCGGCATGGAACTTGGATGGGCGGCGACACATCCCTGGTGGGCGCGGCCGAGCCTGGTCGCATTCACGCGATTCCGATCCTTGGGTTCCGCCGGGGACAACTCGCGCTTCGGGGCCCTCCTGACTTTTACGACCGGTGCTGAGCCCGAGACTGTCGGATGGTCGGCGAACGCGGGGGCCGGCTATTCCCGCATGATGACCCGCACGGCTGACGGGGGGATTGTCGGCTGGTCCGACGATCCGCTCATGACTATCGGTCTGGAACTTAGGCCCGCACGGCCCCTGGGTTTCCGCTTGGCTGTCGCCGATTTCGATGACGTGGATGCGGGATTCCCCAGCAGGACCTTTGTACTTCTGGGTGCCTCGGCTCAGCTGAGCCCGGAACTCGGGTTACGAAGCCCCGTGGCGGGACTGCGGATCGGTTTGGGCCTGAGTGATGTGGCCGGGTCGCAGGCGGCGGTGGGCTCTTTCAGCCTGGCCTTTTCCCTCGGCTTCCCGCTGCCCATCGGCGGAACGCGGGCGGAGATTTCCAGTCAATGATCGGTGGACACCGCGGCATCTGCGTGCTCGGGCTTGTTGCCACGCTCGGGCTCCTGGGAGCCTCGGTTCTCTGGGCGGGAGAGAATGACTCGTCAGCCCCGCCCTCCCTCACCTGCGCGATCACGCAGGGAGCCGGTTTCGAGGCCGAGACGGGGCGGCCGGGTGCCCTTGTCCTGCGTGAGCTTTTCGAGGCGTCGTGGGGTCGCTACTCCGCATCGGCGGACCTTTCGTCGGCCATCGCCGTGGTCGAGGGTACCGACGGCGCGCTCATCGATTCGGCAGGCGTCCATGGCGCATATGTGCTCCGGCGCGGCGCGCGGACGGATCTCGTGTTCGACTGTTTTTTCCGATACCGCTTCCTTGTGGCGGGCGCCTCGGATCTCCGTCTGGGAGCGATACTTCGCGGCTACTGGGGCGCGGGACGCAGCGCCGATGGGATCTTTGGGGACTGGGCGGTCGGCTTCGAGGGCGTGCGCACGGCCATAGACTACCTCCCTGCCGCGCTCTGGGAGGGAGACCCTCTTGCTCGCGCCGCGGTCGGTTGGAGATTCTCTCCAACCTGGAGCGTCCTGGGAGCGGTAGAGTCTTTCAGCGACGAGGACTCGACCTATTTTTTACGCACGCTCTTCGACCTGTCCCTCGCGGCCGAGTTTGCGCGATGCGCACTCCATGCCGATTTCATGCTCAAATACAGCGACTTCTTCACCCCAACCGGCTACCTCGACGGTCTGGCGCTGCGCCTCGCGCTCAGGCTGCCGCTCCACGGGGGCGGCAAATGACCGGGAAAGCCGCCCGTGCCCGACGAGGCACCGGGCCGGGCTGCCGATGCACGCGGATGTTTGTGCGGATCCGCAGCATAGGGCTGAGCCTCTTCCTGGTCGCTGCCGCTGCGATAGCACTCGGGACGCTGGAATCCTGTTACTTCTCCTTGACGGACCTCTTTGCGGAGTCATCGGCGGTCACCGATCGAGTCAAGGATACGGGCGCCCGAAGCCTGGCCACATTGCCATCGGGCATAGAATCGGCACCTGCAGCCAGTTTTCTGGTCGTCGGCGATCCGCACTTTGGCGCCTCCTGGGCTGCCGGCAGCGATGTGCTCGACGGTTTCGCGAGCCTTGCGAAGGCACGGAATCCCGCTTTTGTGATGTATGCCGGCGACGATGCCGACGGCGGCACCGAATCTCAATTCAAGAGCTTCTCGGATTGGGCTAGCACGGTCGTGGACTCGGGCGGCTCGCAGATCCCCTGGTTTTCAGCGGTGGGCAATCACGACCTCTACAATGGGGGCTGGACCTATTTCCGTACCTACATAGGTCCCTCATTTTACCATCTGAATGTCGCCGGCTTCACAATCTATGTCATCGATACCGGGCAGGGCACGCTCGGCAATTACCAGATCAGCAGGCTCAGGAGCGAGTTCGCGGCCGATCCCAATCCGAAGATCGTAGTCAGCCACTATCCCATTTATGGCGGCGCGAGCGTGCTCTACTACTACCGACTTGCAAACCCCCGGGAACAGGCCGAGCTCCTGGAGCTTTTTGCCCAGTCGAAGGTCAAGCTGATCATCGCCGGGCACTATCACTATCTGGTGCATGAGAATGTGGGCGCCTTCGACGAGTGGCTGGTGGAAAGTCTCACTGTCAAGGATGGCGGAAGTACGCACTGCTTCTCGATCACGCTCAAGAATGACGGGACTGTCTCGCTTTCGCGAATTGCTTTTTGAGGAACTGCCGGGCCGCGGCCGATATCCGGAGGCTCCGCGGGCCGGGCGCTGGGCGAACCGGCGTGGTCCAGCGCGGTCCCTCGAATCCTGCGCTCAGGTCCTTTCGAAGAGCAGCTCCCATGCCTCGCGACCGTCGTGCCGCGCGCGAAGTTCGAACTTGGTCTCCGGACGCCAGGCCTGCCGGGGAGCAAAGCCCGCATAGCGGTTTCTGAGACCGGCCGTGCGGGTGAGGAGTTCGAGGGAGCACTCGGCGTAGTTCTCGATATCCGTCACGAAGTAGATATAGGCGCCGGGTGCCAGGCGCGAGGCGAGGAGCGAGACCAGGCCCTCGCGTATCAGTCTCCGCTTCTGGTGTCGCTTCTTGGGCCACGGGTCGGGATAGAAAATGTGGAGCCCCGCCAATGAGGCCGGGGGTATCATGCGTTCGAACACTTCCACCGCGTCATGGTTGATTATCCGAATGTTCTGTATGCCTTCGCGCTCGATGTCGAGCAGAAGCTTGCCCACGCCGGGCCTGTGCACTTCGATGCCCAGGTAGCCGGTCGTCGGGTTTTCCTGCGCGATACGCCAGGTGGCCTGGCCCATGCCAAATCCAATTTCCGCCACCAGCGGTCGGGCATCGCCAAAGAGCTCGGCGACGTCGAGCCGCCTGAGCGGATCGAAGGGCAGGATGAACCGGGGGCCGCTCTCCTCGATCGCGCGGCGCTGGGCCTCCGTCATTCTGCCGCTGCGCAGCACATAGGTTCGAATGCCGAGATCGATATCGCTTTCGCTCATTTGACTGCAATCCTTGTGGTGTAGTATCCGGAGTGGGTGGCGGGGTCATATCCGTAGGCGGCGAGCTCCCGGGTCTTGGCGGCGATGTCGGATCCGAAGAGTTCCGACAGCGTGGAGCTTTTTGGCGGGGCGGACTTGGATGCGAGCAGGGTGCCCGACGCATCGAAGGCGAGCAGCAGCAGTTCGGGCCAATCGCCGCCGTGGGAACTGATCTGGCCGCCGCGAAGGACAAGACTTGGGGGCGGCAGAGCGGGGAAACTGCCGACGATCTGGACTGTTTTCTCCGCCCGGTCCCCGGCCGCATCGATCGCCGTTATCCGGTAGTCGCCCCGCGGGAGCGGAGCGAGATCAGGGCGGCTGAGACCCGGCGCACCGAACCAGGTGTCGGAGCCTTCCATCCGCTTGACCCAGGTGCCGCTGTCGAGTTTCCATGCGAGCCGTTCCTGATCCTGCGATACCCAGAGCTCCTCGACATCGTCGGATCCCGCCTCGTCATGGACACGGGCAAAGACCGAGAGCGCCTCATGGGGACCCTGCGTTCCCTGCTGAAGTTCGATCCGCCACTCCACCGCCTCGATTGTCGGGGCCTTGACCCCGCATCCCAGGGACAGGAGCGCGAGGGCCAGGGTCATGATGAGGGCCGGACCCGGACCCATGGTCAGACTCCCAACCTCCCCGTGAGATGATCCACGAGCTCCGCTTCCGTGGCGAACTCCCTGCTCTCGCGGCTGCCGAGATCCTTGAGGACCACGATCCCCCGCTCGAGCTCCGAATCGCCGAGGATCACGGCAAAGGGAATGCCTTTCCGCTCGGCATAGCCGAACTGCTGCGCGAGTTTGCGCTGCTCCGGGAACAGCTCGCAGCCCAGCCCCTGCGCCCGGATTCGCGCGGCGAGGGCCTGGTACCGGGGGAGGAGCTTCGAGCCCAGATTGAGGACGAGCACCCGCGTAAAACCCGGGCGGCGCTGCGAGGCTCCGGTGGCTTCCAGCGCCGCGAGGAGGCGATCCAGACCGACCGAGGCGCCGACGCCGGGAAGCTTCCGCTGCGTATAAAGGCTCGCGAGTTCGTCGTAGCGTCCACCCGAACAGACGGATCCGATTTGCGGAAGGGCGTCGAGCGTGGTCTCGAAGACGACGCCGGTGTAATAGTCCAGCCCGCGGGTGATCGAAGGGTCGAGTCGCAGGCGCGCCAGAGCGCCGGAGGCCTCCACGCAGTCGCGGATGGCTCTGAGACGCTCGGTATCGGGACCCGGGCCGCCGGCGAGCTCCTCGAGCTTCCGCAGCGTTCCTTCGAAGCTGTCCTCAGGCCGGATAAAATCGAGCACAAGGGCCGCCTGTGCCTCGCCTACCTCCGCGGAAAGCAGACGCCGCATCTCGTCGGCCGGCAGCTTTTCAAGCTTGTCGACCAGGCGGAGCACATTCCCCGATTTTTCGGCGACCCCGATGTGGTCCAGGAAACGGTTGAAGAGGGCCCGATGGTTTATCCGGATGCGGAACTCCCCGGCGCCGAGGGCCGCGATCGCGTCGTGGATGACGAGGACGATGTCGGAGTCGGCGGCGGCCGAATCGGTGCCGACAATGTCGAAATCGCATTGCATGAACTCCCGATACCGACCGCGCTGCGTGTTCTCGCCGCGCCAGACCTTGGCCATATGATAGCGGCGGAACGGCAGGTAGAGCTCATCGACGTGCTCGGCCATGAAACGGGCGAAGGGAACCGTGAGATCGAAGCGCAGCGCCACTTCCCGGTCGCCATGGTCCCGGAAACGGTAGACTTGCTTGTCCGTCTCCCCCCCGCCCTTGCCGAGGAGGATTTCCGCGTATTCCAGAGCGGGCGTGTCGATGGGCACAAAGCCGAAAGACCGGAAGATGCGCTCAAGTGTGGCAAGCAGGGCTGAGCGTTCGATCTCGGCATCCGGAAGGTAGTCTCGGAAGCCTTTGAGCACGCGCGGTTCTATGATGTCGGGCATCGGTCCTCCACGGCGCCTTCGTGGTCCGCCGTGTGGACATTATGCCTGCCCGGGAGCCCTGCATCAAGCAGAGCCGCCGCCCGCCTACTCCCTCAACAGCTCCGAGAGCTCATCCTGTGATACGAGATCGGACTCGGCCTCGCCCCCCATGGCGGAGCTCAGCAAGGCATCGAGCTCTCCGAGAATCCGCCGTGCGTCGGTTTCGAGGCCGAGGAGGCGGCCGCGATGCTGCAGATAGGCGTTGGCGGAGGGATAGGAGCCCCGAAGGAGCTTTTCCAGGATAAGACCGTAGCCCCGCGTCGTTCTTTCGAGGAGTTTCACGTATTCTGCGCGCTCGATCAGCAGGACGTTCTGCGCGAGGAGCGTATTGAAGCTGTCGAGACTCAGACCTATGAATTCGAGACTGCCGACGACCTGTTCGCGGAAATGATCCGCGTCGGCCTCAGTCGAGAGTCCCGAATCGAGAGCCTTGACCAGGACGCTCAAGAAGAAGATGTCATCCTGGTAGTGTATCATCTGCGGCATGGCTGCACCTTGATCATCGGCTTCCGACCGACGGACAATGAGTGATTGAAACTGCCTGTCATCTATGATATACGTTTTAGGCTTATTTATCCGCCCCACCGGGCGGATTCCCATCCGCCCCTGGAGGCGGACACAGTCCACTGGGAGGAATTATGAGACAGTACGAACTGGTTGCCGTCTTTCCCTCGGAAGATGAGCTCTTCCGTCAGGGGAAGGAGGCGGTCGCCGCGGAGCTCCAGAAACAGGGCGCCGCAGAGGTCAAGGAGACCGACATGGGTGACCGCCCGCTCGCCTACACGATCAAGAAGCGCGATCGTGGGCATTACATCCTCTATGCCATGAATCTCGATCCGCAGAAGGTTACCCCGGCAGAGCGAACCTTCAAGCTCAACCCCAATCTGCTCAAGTACCTTTTCGTCAAGGTAGAGGCCTGACCTCAGGAGGCCCTGGATGAAAGACGTCAATGTCGTCGTGTTGGTCGGAAGGCTGACCAGGGACGCGGAGCTCAAGTACACCAATTCGGGTATGGCCATCTGTCGCTTTTCCGTTGCCGTCAACCGGACACGGAAGCAGGGCGAGCAGTGGGTTGATGAAGCGAGCTTCTTCGACGTCGACTATTGGGGCAAGGGCGGGGAAGCCGTCAACCAATACCTTGTCAAGGGAAAGCAGGTCGCCGTGGAGGGCGAGTTGCGCCAGGATCGCTGGGAGCAGGACGGTCAGTCGCGGAGCAAGGTTATCATTGCCGCGAACAATGTCCAGCTGCTCGGTTCGGCCGCGGGAAACTCCGGCAACGCCTCCGGTGGCGCCGGCGAACGGCCGCAGGCCCGGGATTCCCGCCCGGCGGCGGCACCCGGCGGACGGGGCGCTCCACGCTCCTCCAGTGGCCACGAAGAGGGCCCATCGGGAGGCGACGGCTTCACCGATGATATCCCTTTCTGACAGTCTACAGCATAAGGAGATTCGACAATGTCCGATATGAAAGATCAGACGGAGGCTCGGCCTCCCCGCCAGGATGAAGGCTCATCGGAGCCGAGAAAGGATTCGGAGGAGCGCGGTTCCTCCGGCCCGCGCCGCGGCAAGGGCTTCTTCAAGAAAAAGGTCTGCAAGTTCTGTGCGCAGAAACTCAAGATCGACTACAAAGACGTGGACGTGCTCCGCCGCTTCGTGACGGAGCGGGGCAAGATTCTGCCCCGGCGGATCACGGGTACCTGCGCCAAGCACCAGCGTGTGCTCGCGGTCTGCATCAAGCGGGGCCGCGCGCTCGCCTGGCTTCCCTACGTGGCCAAATAGGGCGATCCGCGAATCGAGATGACGGATTCCCTGGCAGCCCCGCGCCGATCCCCCCTGGCCACCGCCGCCATTGCAGGCGGCGTCTCGGCCCTGCTCTATCTTTCGATAGTGCTGTCCTTCGCTTTCCTTCTGCCCCTGCAGATCATGCTGGGACGGAGCGGGCGCAGGATGGGGATGCTGGCGGCCGCGGTGGCCATGCTGACGGTCGCCGCCGTCCAGCTCGTCCGTCTCGCGGGTGAGGCTGCACTGGGTGTCTCGGCTGTCATCGCCGTTCTTCTCCCGCCGCTCGTGCTCGTGTCGGCCCTCATGCTGCTCAATGCCCCCTTCTGGGAGCGAGGGATGGGCCCCTACCGGGCCTTCATCGTGGCTGGCATTGTCTCTTTGATTGCGGCCCCGGGCTTTGCCTCGCTCATGCATGACAAGGCCATCATGGGCTACTTCGAGGAGCGAATAGCGTCGTTCATTGCGCCGCTCAAGGCGGAGTCCACGACCAGCGGCTACGACGCCTCTGCACTGGCGGCGAGTCTGGATCCCAAGCTGCTCGCCGATTCTGCCCTCCATATCTTGAGTTCCTGCTACGCTACCCTGATTCTGCTCATGCTGGGCGGAAGCAGGTGGCTGGGCAACAGGATCTCGGGGCGGGCACATGAAGGCAGGAAGCTGTCTCCGCCGCTTGCAGAATACAGACTGCCTTACGTTTTCCTATGGCCGTTCCTGATCGCCTGGGCGGGGGTGGCCGCCTCGATTCTGCTCAAGGCCGCCGAGCTCTA
>DATJQN010000132.1:0-13657 GCA_035505775.1 Rectinemataceae bacterium
ACCCAATTCCGATATCATGGTAGCCCTGCTGGGCGCAGGGACTGACGCCGCGGCCAGGGACAACGCCGGAATGACCGCATTCGATTATATCAAGAGAAACGACAGCATGGTCGGGACCGACGCCTATGCGGCTCTCATCAAGGTCCAGAATTGACAGGGGAACTCGACTCACCTAAAGTCCGTATTCCTGACCCGAAGCGCGAAGGAAGAGGAGCCGGTCGTAGCGGCCGAGTCCCGCGAAGGCGCTCCGCAGGGCCACTATGGCCGCGAGCCCGTTGGCCAGGAAGAACGAGAGCCCGTCGGGGAGAACCGCCCACTGTCCCCGACCCAGTGCCAGGACCAGCGAGACAATGACGTTCGTCGCGAGCAGGATGAATGCGCTGCGTGCGGCGTCACGGTAGAGCTCGAGATAGAAGAGCATGTTGAGCGCGCTCACGTAACTGAGCTGGAGGATGCCCGCAGCGATCAGGACGAGGAAAGGCTGGACGGCGACCCCCCACAGCGCGCAGAGCTCGGGGGCCATGAGGGCCAGGATGGCCGCGATGACGAATTGAAAGAGGAGCTGCCGGCGCAGCGCGGCTGCCGCATTGCGCGCCAGATGGGACCGCGCCCGTTCGATATCCGGCTGCTGGCGATGGGCCGCAAAGACCAGAAAGCGGGTCAGATCCAGATGGAAGTCCGTCTCCGTGAACAGGGTGTAGAAGATCAAGCCCGGGATCAGGGCGAGATTGGCGTAGTAAAAGGCGGTGTCATAAGGACTGTAGCTCAGGAATCGGGTGCCCGGCGCCGCGCTGCCGATCACGAACCAGAGCACGATCTTGTCCACCCAGATCCCGATCGCGTAGGCCGCGCCCGCGGCCGCGAGATTTCCGTAGCGGCGCAGATAGCCGCCGAGCTCGCGCAGGGCGCCCTTGTAGGGGACCAGACCGAGACTCGACACGGTCATGGCGACGAGAAGGGCAGCAGTCAGGGCAAAGCCCGCTCCGGCGGCGATGAGGGCTCCGGCGGAACCATGGCCCGGTCCGAGGAGGCGGGCGAGAGCGTACATCAGTGCCATGCCGAACGCGTAGGCACCGAGTATCCGCGTGGGTCGGCGCATGACCGTGGCGGTCATCATCGCTGCCCAGAGCACGTTCACCGCGGCGAAAAGAAGGGCAAAACCGAGGCGGAACAGGCCGGCCGACGCCACGGAAGCGACGAGCGCGAGCGACAGAAGCCATCCGGCCGGCAGCGAGACGGCTGCGACCAGTGCCGCCGTCTTGATCAGGAGCATGGCGGCCTCGCCGTGGCGGCGCTCGTACACGAGATCCGCCGAATGCCGGACGAAGACGTACAGCGGGCCGGTCGTGAGGCAGAGCGAGAGCGCGAAGACCCAGACCATGGCGCCGGTGAACTCGGCGGCGGCGCTTCCCGTCAGGAAGGGAAGCCGCTGGATGGCGGCTATACTTGCCGTGGAGACGAGCCAGGGTCCTGCGACGATGAGCGTTCCGGAGAAAGCCGCGCCGACAAAGCCGCGGATCGTGCGGCTGTCGATGAGGCGGCGAAGCTCGAAGCCTATGCCTGCCATGACCTGGTCTCTTCGACCGCGGCAAGGGGGCTGCCGCTCGACGCTGCAGTCGTGCCGCCGGAAAACCGCTCGTACAGGGAGCCGTAGCGCGCAAGGAGCTCGGCCTTGTCGTAGCTTGCCAGGGTGCGGGCGCGGTTGCGCTCGGCGAGGAGCTGCATCGCTTCGGGGTTGTCATGGACGTAGGCGAGGGCGGCGGCGATGCCTGCCGGATCCTTGACGGCGGCCATGAAGCGCCGGTCCTCCTCGAGGAGCTCCGAGACATTGCCGACGTCCGTGGACACGACCGGGATGCCGGCGGCGTAGGCTTCGAGGATGACGAGGGGCTGGGCTTCGCGCACGCTCGTCAGGGCGACGACATCGAGGAAGCTGTAGTACTCGCGCACGTCCTTCCTGCCCGTGAACTCGGTCCGGTCCTCGATCTTGAGATCGACGGCCAGGGCCCGGCATTCCTTCGCATAGGCCTCGTCCTCGTCGTCGGGGCCGACCAGGTGGAAGTACGAGTCGGGAACCCGCTCGAGAAGGAGCTTGGCCGCCACGAGGAAGGTCTTCACGTCCTTGATGGGCACGATGCGTCCGATGAACCCCACATGGAAGGCATCGTCGCGGCGGGAGCGCTGGACGGAAAAGCGGACCATGTCGATGCCGTTCGGTATCACCACGGTCCGCTCCGGCAGGGCCCCGAGCTCGATCTGCTTTTTCCGGTTTTCCTCGAACAGGGAGGTGCAGAGATCGGCGTTGGCGTAGCAGAGCGCGGCGATCTTGTTGTAGAAGCGGGTCCACATGTCGCGCTGGTAGCCGCGGACGAAGGTCGCCTTCCTGATCTCGATCTCCCGCTCCTTGTGGTAGAGACCGTGCTCGGTGAGGAGGAAGGGCGTGCCGCGGCGGATTTTCGCTGCGAGCGCCGCCAGTCCGGCGAAACCGGTGGAGACGGAATGATAGAGGTCGGCGTCCGGCGGCCGGGCCCCGAGGACGTTGAATATCAGGTCGTGGGAGCTCTTCCATGCCCAGAAGTAGTCCGAGAAGGGGTAGAGCGGGTTGTGCGACCGGTTCTGCGACTGGACGAGTCGCCAGGCGCGGGGATCGAGCATGGCCTCGTCGTGGAAGCTGCTTCCCTCGGCGATGGTCCCGATGAGCCCCAGGAGATCGGGCGCGGAACCGGCGTACATGCTCGCATGGGCCGCCAGGACGCGCTCCGTTGCGCCCGGGGGCGCGTCGTGGGAGCGGAGCGCGGCATCCCGCCTGGACAGCACGACATCGCGATGCTCGACGACATTCGGCGGGAGCGCATAACGCACCTTCTGGTCGGCCTCGGGGGAGAAGGTGAACAGACTGAACTCGATCTGCGGGAGCCCCGTGATGAGATCATGGACCCAGGATGAGACACCGCCCGTGATGAAGGGGTAGGATCCTTCGATGACCAGGCAGACTCTCATCCGGCCACCTTCCACGAATCGATGATCTCGAGCAGTGCGGCGGGGAGCTGTGCGGCCTCCGGTCCGAAGCGTGCGAGCAGCTCCTTGACCTTCCGCGGATCCTTCCGCATGTAGGCCGCCTCCACGGCCAGGGCGAGCAGTTCGGGGCTGGAACCCCTGCCGAGTTCCTCGTTCAGCTCCGTCTCTGCCTGGGCGATGAGACCGAGCCGCAGGAGGCAGCGGATGCGGAGCGCGAACCGGGCCTCGCTCGTGCTCTCGGGATCCCCGGCGGCGCCTTCGTCGGCCAAGGCGTAATAGGCCTCGCGAAGATAGTAGTTGCGGATCGGGGTCGCCCTGCCGGCGATCAGTGCGTATTCGTAGAGTGCCCGGGCGAGCTCGTAGCCCTCCCTGCCCTCGGCTCTCAGTCTGTCGATCTTCCGGGCCCAGCGTCCCTCGAGGGTCCCGAGGCTCTCGGCCGCGAACAGGGCCCGTTCCTTGTCGCTCCCCCTGGTCATCTCCGCGAAGATCTGTGCGAGCATGATGGCATCGCCGAGCTCGAGCGTCGGCCGCGCCAGCACGCGGTCGAGCTCCTCGAGGTCGTAGGGTTCCTCGAACAGGGGTTTTACCGCGGAGGATTTGTAGATGAAAGCCTCGATCGGCAGCATGCCCGCTTCCACGGCCAGCAGGGCGGCCCGCGGGGTTCTCGGCCGGTAGTACTCGCCGTATCGCCTGATGTAGTCGAAGCCGGTCATGGCGAGTCGAGGTCCTCGACTTCGTCGGCCCCCTCATCCGCCCGGGCGACAAAGGCGCCCTGGGACATCGTGAGGAGGGACTCCGCCTCGGCGACGAGCGCCTCCGCGGTGGCGCCGGGGGCGGCGGCCGCAAGACCGAAGGCTGTCTCGATCCTGACCGCCTCGCCGTCGATCGCCCAACGTTCCGTCCCTATCCGTTCCATGAGCTCCAGGCAGAACAGGCTGGCGCCGTCTCGGTCGACATCGGGGAGGAGGAAGGCCAGTCGGCCCTCCTCTTTATAGTGGAAGGGGAGGGCCCGGCCGACCTTCGTGCCGAGTTCGGCGACGGATTTGACCAGTCCGAGTGCCTTGACGCCGGAATAGGCGAAGCGGATCTTTTCGAAATCGAGCACTTCGATGATGACGATCGACAGGGAGGCGTGGAGACTCGCCCTGAGCGCGAGTTCCTCGCCGAGGATGCGGACGAGCTCGCCGAAGCCGGGCAGCCCCGTCACCTCGTTGCGCGGATGCTGGAGGACGCGTTCGCGGAAGTCCACGGCACGCTTGAGGTAGGACGCGGCCAGGCTGATGACGATCTCGAGGTTCTTTTCCGTCGCGGGGCCGTAGCGGTAGAAGGGCATCTCCTGGATGTTGAGCACACCCCAGGCGAGCTCGCCGGCCTTGAGCGGGTAGGCCAGTATGCTCCGCTTTTCGTCGATGCGCGAGAGATTGAGGTAGCTGTCGAGCATGCGCAGGCTGAAGGGTGAGCCGTTTCTGAAAACCCAGCCCTCGATGCTGCCCGCCACCGGCAGCGTGGGCGGCGGCGGCTCCCCGATGCTCGCGCGGAGCACGAGGCTCTTCGCCTCATGGTCGTACTCGTACACCCCCGCGCGCTCGGCCTGGGCGAAGACCGTGATGACATCGAGCAGGGCCGCAAGAAGGACATCCAGGTCGAGGCTGTCCATCTTCCTGATTCTCGAATAAAGGACAGCCATGGATTCCCGCTGTCCCGACACGCGGGTTTCGAGCTCGCCGTTCACGGCCACCAGGGCCTCACTGGTCTCCTTGAGCGTGCCGTTGCGCCGCACGAGCTCGCGGAAGCGCTCGAGCATCCGCTTTTCGCGGCTGTCCATGGCGTCGCGCTGCACGCCGACCGCCAGGGCGCCGAGGAGGGCTGCCGCAGCCGGGATCCGGCCATGCTGGAGCTCTGCAGCGGCAAGGCCGAAACTTCCCGCGGCCAAGGCGGCAAGGCCGAGGCTCGTTGCCGCGGACACGATGCAGCCCGCCACGCCGGGTCCCGTCCCCAGGAGGGAGGCGATGATCACGGTCGCGAGGATCTGCGGCAGAAAGCCCAGACCCACGAAGGCGGGATCCCCGGGGACGAGCAATCCCAGAAGCGAAACCAGGGCGGCCGCGGCGCAGGCCTCGACCCAGCGGAGAGCCGGCGTGTTTCTCGACACCACGTACTATTTTCGGCTCGAAGCGCGGCCGGCATGAAGCAGACTCTCGATCCGGCGCCGATTTGCCCCTGCCCCGGCCGGGCAGGCGCCTAGAGGAAGAGCTTGAGCCCGCCGAGGGCGGCCAGGATCTGCGCGGTCAGGTCGAAGACTCTCTGCGGGAGTCTCCGCATGGCGACGATTCCCAGCACGCCGCCCGCGGCCACGAGGGGCAGGAGCATGAGGTCGACTTTCACGGCCCGCCAGGTCAGGAGGCCGAGCGCCACGCTGAAGGGAGCCTTGAACAGATTGATCAGGAAGTAGAACCAGGCCCCGGTCCCGACGAATTCCTCCTTGGGCAGACCCATGGAGAGGAGGTAGATGGTCATCACCGGTCCCGCCGCATTGGCGAGCATGGTGAAGGCCCCGGCCGCGATGCCGATCGTTGCGGCAAAGAGCCTGCTTTCCGACCGCAGCTCGATTTTCGCGAAGCGACGCACGAGGTCGAGGGCGACAAAGGCGATGATCATCCCGCCGAGCAGGGGCTTGAACACCGCCTCGCTCAGGACGCGCATGAGTGCGAAACCGAGCACGACACCGGCGGCTGTCCACAGGAGGATGCGTCCCAGGTGTTCCCAGTGCGCGCTCCGGTGCCAGTACAGGACGGCCATCACGTCGCCGGATATGAGGATCGGCAGGAGAAACCCTGTCGATTCCCGCACAGGCATGGCCATCGCGATGAGCGGCACGACGAGCATGCCGAGGCCGGGTATGCCCGTTTTCGCGATCCCGGTGAGGAGGGCTGTCGCACAGAGGATGAAGATGCCCACGATGGTGAAGCTCATGCCGACCTTTCTCCAGTCCCGTTCTGCCGCGAGCTGGAACGGGCTTCCGCGCAACCCGACCGGACCCGGGGGAGGATAGCACCGATCGCGTCGGAGCATCCAGATCACCCGCATCCGGAGACGGTGCGCGCCTTGACCCTTGACGATGCCGTCATTACTGTCAATCTAGCGGCCCTTTCAAGGGCGGCACGGCGGTGCCGCAGTGTGCACCGCGGAAAGGTATGGTTCGTCAGTGAGCGCAGATACGGTCGCGCAGACGGGTCCGGCGGTGAAATCGCACGAGCGGCACGGTGAGGGCTACAAGTGGATCGCCCTCTCCAACACCACCCTCGGCACCCTCATGGCATCGATCAACAACAATATCGTCCTCATATCCCTCCCTTCGATCTTCACGGGTCTGGGAATCAATCCCCTGGCCCCGAATCAGGCCGCCTATCTCCTGTGGATACTGATGGGCTACTCGGTCATCGTCGCGACGCTGCTCGTCTCCTTCGGGCGCCTCTCGGACATATTCGGAAGGGTGAAGCTCTACAACCTGGGCTTCGCCATCTTCACGCTGGCCTCGATACTGCTCTTTCTGACGCCCGGGAAGGGCGACAGCGGGGCGCTCGAAGTGGTCATCTTCCGCATGATCCAGGCGGTCGGCGGCGGCTTCCTCTTCGCGAACAGCGCGGCGATCCTCACCGACGCCTTCCCGCCCCACGAACGCGGCATGGCGCTCGGGCTCAACCAGATCGCCTTCATCGGCGGTTCCCTCATCGGTCTCATCCTCGGTGGTTTCCTGGCGGCGGTGAACTGGCGCCTCGTCTTCCTCGTCAGCGTACCCATCGGCATTGCAGGTACCATCTGGGCCTACCTCAAGCTGAAGGAGACGGGCACCATTCGCGTCGGCCAGCGACTGGATGTTCCCGGCGTCCTGACCTTCGGCGTGGGGCTCATCATGCTGCTCGTCGCCCTGACCTACGGCATCATGCCCTACGGCAGCTCGGTCATGGGCTGGGAAAATCCCCTCGTGGTCGCGGGCATCGTGATCGGCCTCGCACTGCTCGTGGCCTTCGTGTTCATCGAAGGTCGCGTGAAGGACCCGATGTTCAGGCTGAACTTCTTCAAGATCAGGATGTTCAACGCCGGGAATGTCAGCGGCTTTCTCTTCGCGGTGGCACAGGGCGGGCTGACCTTCATGCTCATCATATGGCTTCAGGGAATCTGGCTCCCCCTGCACGGCTACAACTTCGAGGACACGCCGCTCTGGGCCGGCATCTACATGTCGCCCATGTTGCTCGGCTTCTTCCTCATGGGGCCGCTCTCCGGCTGGCTCTCCGATCGCTACGGGTCGAGGGGTCTGTCCACGGGTGGCCTGCTCGTAGTCATGCTCGGCTTCGTTCTCCTGGCGGGACTCCCGTCCAACTTCTCCTATCTGCCCTTCATGCTGATCCTCGTGCTCGTGGGAATCGGTACGGGCATGTTCACCTCTCCCAACATGTCGGCGATCATGAACTCCGTGCCTCCGGAATACCGCGGGGTCGCCTCCGGCATGCGCGCCACCATACAGAACTCCGGCAACCTCGTGAGCATGTCCCTGTTCTTCAGCATGGTGATCGTCGGTCTTGCGACGCAGCTGCCGCATGCGCTGTATGCGGGTCTTCTGGCCGCGGGCATTCCGGCGGACGCCGCCACGCAGGTTGCCTCCCTGCCGCCGACGGGCGCCCTCTTCGCGGCCTTCCTCGGCTACAACCCCATGCAGCAGCTCCTTTCGCCGGCCGTGCTCGGCGCCCTGCCCGAGTCCACCAAGGCCCTCGTGCTCGGCAAGCAGTTCTTCCCCTCGCTGATGGCGCCCGCCTTCATGGCCAGCCTCAAGCTGACTTTCTACGGCGCCGCCGGACTGTCGGTGGTCGCCGCCGTGGTGTCCTTCCTGAGAGGTCCGGCGTTCATCCATGAAATGGAGCGCTGAGCCGAAGCACACGAAGGGGCTCTGACTCCATGACTTCCAGTATGGCGCCATGACGAACCTGTGAATACGAAAAAGCGCCCGGCGGCATGCCGGGCGCTCTCTCTCAGATCGGCGGAACCTTCAGTTTCCTTCGCGCTGGATCTCGACCTTGATCCCTTCGGTCTCGGCTGCTCCCTCGCGGCGCGGCACGGTCACGGTGAGAATCCCGTGGCGGTAGCTGGCGCGAACCGCGGCCTGATCGTAGCGATCGGCCGGAACGGAGTATTCGCGCCGGTCGATGTCCCGGATCACGAATCGGCGCATCTCGTAGCGGCGCGTCTCCTGCTCGGCCCCTTCCTCGGGGGCGCGAGCCTTGAGGATCATCGTGTCGCCGGAGAAGCTCAGGTTGATCGCGGACTCGTCGATGCCCGGAAGCATGAACTCAAAGACGAGGCTGCCGTTCTGGGTCGTGTAGATGTTGGCGCGGGGTGAGAAGAGGTCGGCGAAATGCCGGTCGAAGTGCCCGCCCCAGTTCCGGCCGAAGGGACCGCCCTGGCCTTTCCAGCCGGCTTCCCCGGCCATGTCCCGCATGTAGTCGCCGAAGTCGCGAGCGGCGTCCTTGAAGCCATCGAAACAGTTGTCAAAATGGTGGTAGTGAGACATTGCAATACCCTCCCCGCCCACGACGATGCCCGAGGCACTGCACTGGGCGAGCGTTTGGCCGGCCGGCGGAGCCCGGCCAGAAATCGGGCCCTCTATACAGAGCAGCCCGACGGAGCCTTCCGATCACATCGCGACGGCTTCGTCAATCACAAGGTACTTATAGCCGGCGCCGGGGGCAAGCAAGGCTGTCGCCGGCGCTGTCCCTACTACTGGAATCAGACACGGCGGCCACTGGATTTCGGGGTCGGCACTTCTGGACTGACAGTCGGCGGTCGCCGGATTTCGCCGGCCGGAGCAGAAGAAAACAGGGACCGCGGCGACTGTTCGCGCTTGACAGACTGTGAAGGTACCTGTATATTTCTATTCGAAAGGTACCTTCACATCAAGATTCACTGGAGGAATGACATTGAACGACAGAGGAAATGACCTGCTGGAACAGCTTCTCCGCCTGGAATGGCTCCTGCGGTATCGCCATATGCAGATGCATAGAGAACGCGGACCCATGGGCGATCCGCACCGGGGGCAGGGCCGAATCCTGGCACTGCTCAAGCTCAAGCAGGGGATCAGCCAGAGAGAGCTCTCCGCGATCCTGGATATTCGCTCCCAATCGCTGGGGGAACTGCTCGCCAAGCTCGAGCGCCAGGGCTACATCAGCCGTACCCCCTCGGAGGCCGATCATCGGGCCATGGATATCAGCCTCACCGAGGCTGGCATGGCAGCCGCCGACCAGGGTGCCGAGGCGCCGGATTTCGACGGACTCTTCGGATGCCTCAGCGCAGAGGAACAGGCAGCGTTCGGAGGCTATCTCGATCGCCTGATCCGCAATTGGGAGGAACAGCTCAAGGCCGAGGGCGGAGGTGATGACCTTGCTCGGCATCAGGGCTTCGGTCGCAGGGGCGGCTTCCCGGGATTTGACCGGAGCCGCGGGCCCGAGCGCAGGCGCCCGCCCTTCGGGATGCGGGGCTACGCTCCTCCCGCCCCGGACGAGGACTAAGAAGCCAATACCTCGACACCGGTCATATCGTTCTAGCTGCAACAGGCTACGCCACTCATGGCGCCCGCCCTGCGGGCGCCGCAACAGCGGGGTATTCACCCCGCGGGGAAAGGTACGTGCGATGAACAAAACCGAACGAGATCCGAGCTACTACCTGGAGACGGCGCCGGTACCGACGGCTATCGCCCATATGGCGGTCCCCATGATTCTGAGCATGGTCCTGGACTTGATATACAACATCGTCGACGCCTTCTTCATAGGCCGTCTGGGCGACACCGCGATGCTCGCCGCAGTCACCCTGGCGTTTCCCTTTTTCATCGTGCTGATGGCTGTCGGGCAGATCTTTGCCGTCGGGGGAGGGACCCTCATCCCCCGGCTCCTCGGCGCGAAGGACATCGAGGGGGCGAAGCGGGCGTCTTCCGTGACTTTCTATCTGGCCCTGCTCTCGGGATTCGCCCTGATGCTTGGGCTGATTCCTTTCCTGTCTCCGATCCTGGGTCTGATGGGCGCGAGCGGGGAAACTCTGGTGTACTCGAGGAACTTCGTCCTTGTGCTGCTGGCAGGCAGTCCCTTTGTCATCCTGATGATGACCCTCTCCGGCACGATCCGTGGAGAAGGCGCATCCACCGTGGCGATGACCGGCATGATCGCCAGCGTCCTCATCAACCTGGCGCTGGACCCGGTCCTGATTTTCGCGCTGAAGATGAACGTCGCGGGGGCGGCGCTCGGTACGGTCATCGCCAACGCATCGTCGGTCGCCTATTTCGTCCGGTACCTGCGGACCGGGAGCAGGGTGCAGAGCGTTCGCATCGCGGATTTCCGCCCGAACGCACAGATCATCGGTGACATACTCAAGGTGGGCATGTCAGCCTTCCTCTTCTCGGCCCTGATGATCGTCGCATCGATGCTGTTCAATGGCTACGCGATGCGGTACGGCGACAGCGTCGTGGCCGCCTTCGGCGTGGCCAATCGCCTGACGCAGATCTGCGAGTTTCTCGGTAACGGACTCTTCGAGGGTTCCATTCCGCTGATCGCCTTTGCCTACGCCGCCGGCAATCAGAAGCGTCTGAATGAGGTCCTCCGGGCCACGACGATCGCGTTCATCTGCATCACCATCGCGATCGGCCTGCCGATGTACCTGTTCCGGCACCAGGTCTTCAGCCTGTTCAGTCCCGACCCGGCGGTACTCAAAGCCGGCTTTGCGATTCTGCAGGCCATGCTGGTGGCGGTACTGTTCACGGGCTTCAGCGGGATTCTCACCGGAATGTTCCAGGCCTTCGGAGCGGGAGTGCAGTCGAACGCCATGGCCACGGTGCGCGGCGTCGCCCTGATCCCGCTCATCTACCTGGGAAACATGCTGCTCGGCCTCGGTGGAGTCATCTGGTCCCTCCCCGCCGCCGAGATACTTTCATGCCTGGTCGGCTTCGCCCTGTGGCGTGCATCAAGGAAGGGGGTCCAGTCGCTCTCCATCGAGGCGCGGCGCCAGCTCGTACCGAGGGAGGCCTGATGGCACGCCCGAGGGGGCCCGATGGCTCTCAGGATTCACCCTACCTGATGGACTCCTGGAGACCTAGGCCTCTCCGGTCGACCGCTCCATCCAGCGCTCGGGGTTCTTGAGCACGCCGAAACAGCCGTACTCCTTATAGAGCGCCTGGGCGTCCCGGGTTGCGAGGATCATCCTCGTAAGCCCCTGAAGCCGCGAGTCGTGCACGACGCTGTTCATCAATTCCTTGCCCAGGCCTTTGCCGCGATGGGCCGCGTCCACGAACACATCGCAGACCCAGGCAAAGGTCGCATAGTCGGTCACCACGCGGGCAAACCCGACCTGTTTGCCGTCGGGCGAGAGTGCGCTGAAACAGAGCGAGTTCTCGACGGATTTCTGCACCGTCTCGATCGTCCTTCCCTGCGCCCAGTATGACTTTGTGCTCAGGAAGGTATGGACAAACTGTAGGTCGACATCAAGCGGATCCGTCGAAATGCGATAGCCGGCGGGGGCTTCGGTCGTTTTTCCCATTGCTTCCCCTCCGTACGGGAAATCCTGCGTGCCGATGCGCTCGGTAAGTTCCAATCTAATGCGCGATCGGGCCAAAGTCAGTACCGCGGGTGACAATTCTCCAGGGCCCGGGGAAGGCCCGGCGGGCCGGTCGATCGGAGGTCAGGCCTCTCCCGTGACCGCGCCGTCGTCGGAAGCGGTTGCCTGATCGTTCGCGCAGCGCCGCGTGCGGAGGATTCCCCAGCCGACGAGGGCTGCCGCAACGACTGTGAGCGCGAGGCCTGCGATCGTAACCGCCTCCCGGAACTGCGCGCGCTGCGGCGCGCTCCAGGTTGAGGCGGCGATGTCGCCCGAGAACAGTGCCGCGAGGATGGTGCCGGTGATGGCGATGCCCAGGCCGTTGGCGACCTCCGTGGCCGTGTCGACGAGCGCCGCGCCTATTGTCGTACGGTTCTTGGGCAGACCTCGCAGCACGTTGGTCGCGGCGACGACACCGACCACGCGCAGCCCCGCAGCCACGAAGACGAGTGAGATCGCGACCCAGAGGTAGCCCAGGCTCCCCCAAAGGCCGTAGATTGCCAGCCCGAGCACGACCGATGCCGCACTGAGCCAGGCGGCGCGCTCGAAACCGACCCATCGCACGAAGGGGGTGACAAAGGCACCGCCGGCGACGAGGACGACGACCTGCGGCAGCATCCCGATGGCGGCGAGCGCAGGCGACCATCCCCAGTCGAGCTGAAGCTGCAGCATGGCCATGTAGCCGAGGCCGGCCGTCGCCAAGCCGGCCGACGCCTTGAAGGCAAGGCCGCTGGAAACGAGGGGTCGTGCGACCAGCCCGAGGTCGAGCAGCGGGTAGGCTGTCGAACGCTCACGGCGGATGAAGAGAAACGTCGCCGCGACGGCTGCCGCGGTCGCAGCCCAGGGGAGCACCGCTCCGGCGCCCTCCTTGACGAACAGCGTCGGCGCGACGAGGGCGAGCACGACTGTCGCCGTCCCCAGCACCGCGCCTGCGATGTCCACCGGGTCCCGGTGAAGGTCGGCCGGGAGGTCGGCCGCTATGCCGAAGCGCACGCCCACGATCGCGAGCCCGGCGATCGGCACATTCACCAGCAGCAGAACCTGCCAGGGCGCAATCGCGAGCACGAAGCCGCTCACGGTCGGGCCGATCGCGAGTCCGACCAGGCCGACCGTGGAGATGAGCGTTATCGCCCGGACGCGGAGGCCATCATCCTCAAACAGCCGGAAGGCCAGTGCCATCGATCCTGGCGTCGTCATCGCTGCCGCCACCCCCATGGCCGCCCGCACTGCGATCAGCTGTCCCGTGGTGGAGACGAAGGCCGTAGTCAGGCTCGCCGCGCCGAGGAGGACCAGCCCGATGAGCATGATCCGTCGCCGACCGACGCGGTCTGCTACAGCGCCGAACGCAAGCATCAGGGCGCCGAACACGAGCGCATATGCGCCTGTCACCCACTGCAGGGCGCTGGTGGAGGCACGCAGTTCACGTCCGATTGTGGGCAGCGCGACGTTCAGGATCGAGTTGTCCAGCATCTCGAAGAGAAACACGGCGGACAGTCCCACGAGGGCCATCCAGGCCTCCCGCAATGATCGGGGAGAGCCGGGAGCCGGGTCCGCAGCGTCCATGACAAGTTCCGTATCAGATTTCACAGGCAGTATCCTTTGACGTATATAGTTCGTCTTCGAACTATATATCCATGAAAAATCAGTCGGTATTCGCGCCCATCTTTCGCAGCAGCCGGACGACCTCGGCCAGTTCGGCGTCGTTCAGAGATTCCGTCAAGGCGGTCTCCCAGTCGGCGACATGGGCACCCAGGGCTTCTCGCACTTTCCATCCTTTTTTTGTCATGTGAATCTCCTTGGCACGTCCGTCCGTCGCCGAGTCCGCACGGACAATCAGCCCCTTGCGTTCGAGCCCCTGGACCAGATTGGTGATGGAGGAGGGTACCAGCCGCATGTCCCCCTCGAGATCTTTCTGAAGCGGGGCGCTGCCCTTCAGCGCCCAATCGGCGATCAGCCCAAACAGAAAGCCCTGGGAGAGGGAGAGGCCGAAGGGTTTCAAGTGCTCTTC
>DATJQN010000133.1:0-14966 GCA_035505775.1 Rectinemataceae bacterium
CAGCGGGGTCATCCGGAATGCCAACCCTGTACGACGCCAGCGCATCTGGGCGCCGCACCCGGCCGCCGCCCTTGACCACCGCCTCCGCGCCGCGTAGCCTTTCCCCGGAGGCCGTCGTGAACAGCGAATACCAGCAGCCCCGGGATCAGATCGCCGAGATCATGGACAGGATCTACCGCTACGGCATGACGACCACCTCGGGCGGCAACCTTTCCATCCGCGACTCGAACGGGGATATCTGGATCAGTCCCGCCGGCACCGACAAGGGCGTCTTGAGGCCGGAGGATGTCGTGCAGCTCCACGAGGGGCAGGCCGTGGGCACCGGGCTCAGACCCTCGAGCGAGCATCCCTTTCACCGTGCGGTGTACGAGACGCGAAGCGACATCGGCGCCGTCCTCCATGCCCATCCTCCGGCCCTCGTGGCCTTCAGCGTCGCAGGCACCGCGCCGGATACGCGTGTCATCCCGCAGGCATTCGACGTCTGCGGCAAGGTGGGCTTCGCGGAGTATGCCCTTCCCGGGAGCGAGCGGCTCGGACAGAGCATCGCCCGGCACTTCGCCGAGGGCTGCGATGTCGTCGTGCTGGAGAATCACGGTGTCGTGGCCGGCGGCGCTACCCTGCTGGAGGCCTTCCAGCGCTTCGAGACTCTCGAGTTCTGCGCCCGCACCATCATCAACGCCGCCATACTCGGCGGAGCCCGGAGTCTGAGCGAGGAGCGGCTCGCCCTCTGGCGGCGCAGGCCCGCGCCCTTCACGGAAAGCTTCGATCCGGGGCAGCGCAGTTCGAAGGAGCGGGAGCTTCGGAAGGCGCTGGTCGAGTTCGTGCATCGCGCCTACGATCGCAGGCTCATGACCAGCACCGAGGGCTCCTTTTCCGCCCGGCTCGGCAACGATGCCTTTCTGATCACTCCCTACGGCGTGGACCGGAAGAATCTGGAAGTTCGGGACATCGCCCTGGCCGTCGGCGGTCGGCGCGAGATCGGCAGCGTGCCCTCGCGCTCCTCATCGCTGCATCGCCTCATCTACGCCGACCATCCCGATGTCGGTGCGATCGTGACCGCCCAGTGCCCCTACGTCACGGCCTTCATCGTCTCCGGGGCGCCGCTGGACTCGCGGACCATCCCGGAGTCGTTCATCAACCTGCGGGACATGCCCGTGCTGCCCTACGAGGCGCAGTTCGAGGACCTCGGGAAGGTCAGCGCCGCCATCACTGTGAGAAACCCGGTCGTGCTGCTGGAGAATGACGCCGTTCTGGCCACAGGGCGCAGCATCCTCGAGGCCTACGACCGCCTCGAGGTGGCGGAGGCCACTGCCAACGCCCTGATCGCGGCACGGCGGCTCGGCGGGTTCCGGCCCATAGACGAGGAGGCGGTGCGGGAGATCGAAGCGGCGTTCCGCGTACCCCAGCGAATCTAGCCGCGACGCAACGGGGTCGGCGTGAGCGGGGCCGCGAGCGGCCGGCCGTGGAAGACCTCGAGCAGTTCATCCAGACGCTTCGAGTCGCCTCGGATGAACACGGGGGGCTGTCCGAGCGGCGCCTCGACCTCGACCTCGCCCGCCCCGAAGCGGCGACCGGACCAGGCGTGGACCCAGTCGACGCCCGCGGGAAGGTGGAGGGCGCGACGGTCGGCGCCGGGCTTGATCACGGGAGCGACAAGCATGTCCTCGCCGTAGAGGAACTCGTCCTTGGTTGTCCAGCCGGGTCCGTCCTCCTCGAAATCCATGAAGAGGGGCCGCATGAGCGGGATTCCCTCGGCGGAGTTGCGGCGGAGCGCCTCCATGCGGTAGGGCTTCAGCCGCACGAAGAGTTCCGTCATCGCCGCGAGATGCCGGAGCGTGGCCTCGTCGGAGTCGAACTGCCAGTTCTCCTCGGGACGGTTGCCCTCGTGCGTCCGCATCATGGAGCTGAAGACGGCGAGTTCGGCCCAGCGCATGAAGAGCTCGCGGTCGCGCTTCAGGCCGAAGAGGGTCGTATAGCCGCCGATGTCGGAGTGATGCACGCCATGGCCCAGAACGGCCAGGCTGAGCGCCGCCGGGATCACCGAGGGCAGACCGTCATCCTCGCTCCAGTCGACGTTCTGGTCCCCGGCCCACATCATCGGGCTGTAGCGCTGGCTGCCCGTGAAGCCGGCCCGCATGAAGAAGGTCACTTCGCCCAGGACTCCGGCCTCCTCCAGCGCCTCCCGCGCCACCCGGGCCCAGAGAGCGGGCCAGGCGTTGTGCGCCAGCATCGCCGGAGTGCCGTCGTGCAGCCGCAGGTCCGTGGGCAGATACTCGCCGAAGTCGGACATCCAGCCCGCCAGGCCGAGCTCGATGAGGTTCTTCCGTATGACCGACTTGTACCAGGCCGCCGCCTCCGGATTCGTGAAATCGACGATGCCTGCCTCGAACTCTCCGAAGTCGACCAGATAGGGTTCGCCCTGCGCGTTGAGCGCCAGGAAGCCCGATGACCGGGCCTCGGCGTAGAGACTCTTGCCCTCGGCCACGTAGGGGTTCATGTAGCCGAGGAAGCGGATGCCGCGCTCGCGCCAGGCTGCGATGGCCCGATCAAGGCCGGGGTAGGCCTCGCGGTCCCAGACCCAGTTCCACATGAGCCGCTTGCCGAAGCTCGTGATGCGGCGGCCCTCCCAGTCCTGGGCCCAGATGCCCGTGACCTTCACGCCCGCTTCCTGGGCGCGGGCCAGTTTTTCCTCGCAGACGGCCGTCCCGCCCTGGATGCCGAGGATCACGCCGTCGTGCACCCACTCGGGCGGCTCCGGCTGCCGGCCCAGGAGGGCCGAGGCGGAGCAGATGACGTCGCGCATCGTGCTTCCCGGGAGGATCAGGATCCGTTCAGGCAGGCTCCAGAACTCGAGCTCGTGGAACCCGCGGCTCCGGAAATCGAAGGCTGCATAGGCTGTCGTGTCGGCGTGCAACAGGTAGCGCCGGGACGAGACGAAACTGGGTTCGGGGTAGAAGGTCCACCAGTAGTCTCCTCCGGCCCTGTCGGCGAGGTCGGCCTGGAAGGTGATCATGCTCGATTTGTTGCGACCGACGCCCTGCTCGCTCGTCCAGAGCGGGAAACGCCTCCCCCGCAGGTCGAAGTGCGAGAACTGCTCCCCGCAGCCGTAGACATGCTCGTCGTCCACGGCGTGGAAGCGGAACCAGAAGCGGTTGCGTTCGGGGCAGCCGCCGGGGAAGCTGATCTCGAGGCCGCCCTCGGCCTCGCGCAGGCGAAGCTCCAGCCTGGTTTCGGCCCGGGAGAGGGAGAGCCGGATCTCGTCGCCCGCCTGCGCCCCGAGGGAACCGCGCGCCTCGGCCCTGAGGGCGATACGCTCCTCGACGTAGTCGCGGATGTCGAAGTTGCCGTGATGCATGTCGATGGATTCGCGTCCCGTCCCGACAAAGGCGAAATCTCCCGACACCAGGCGCAGCCCGCGGTATTCCAGGTCAAGGTGCCCGGACTCGTCGACCCTCAGCTCGAGATCCATATCAGCCTTTCACGCCCCCCGCGGCAATCCCGCGGATGAGGAATTTCTGCATCGCCACCGTGAAGATGAAGACCGGCACGAGCATGATGGTGCCGGCCGCGCAGGCCTGCCCCCAGGTCAGCGTCTCTCCGCCGATCAGGCTGTTGATCGCGATGGGCGCGGTCTTGGCGTTGACCCCGGTGAGTATGAGCGCGTACATGAACTCGTTCCAGCTGTTGATGAACGCGAAGACCGCGCTGACCACGAGTCCGGGCGCGGCGAGGGGGAGGAACACCTTCCAGAAGATCCCGAAGGGTGTGCAGCCGTCCACCATGGCCGCTTCCTCGTAGCTCCGGTCGATCGCGGCAAAGAAGGGCAGGAGCATCCAGATGACGTAGGGCACGTTGAAGCTCACATAGGACAGCGTGAGCCCGAAGACCGTGTCGCGGATGTGCGCCGCCTTGAACATGAGGTAGAGCGCGATCACGAGCGATATCTGCGGGAGCATGCGGAAGACGAGGAAACCGTAGGCGAGGATGTTCCGCCCGCGGAAACGGTAGCGGGAGATGCCGTAGGACGCCATGGCGCCAACGGCGAGCGACACGATGGTCGCGAGGAGCCCGACTTCGATGGAGTTCTTCAGACCGAGGAGGAAGCCCGGGTTCTTGAAGACGAGCACGTAGCTGCGCAGCGTCAGCTGCGAGAGTTCGAAGGGACGGCCGCTCAGGATGACGATATCCCGCCGGAAACCGTTGAGGAGCGTCATCCCTATCGGGTAGAGCTCGATGACGAGGACGATGAACGCCGCGAGTCCGATCACGATGTTCATGAAGAGCTTGCGTCGCCGGTGCTTCATCGTCCGCCCGCCTTCTCCTCGAGGACGTCGAGGCTCATGTTTCTGCGAACCAGGGTGGCCGCGAAGACAATGGAGAGTATCAGCAGGAATATGGCCATGGCGCTCGCCATGCCCACCTTCGCGTAACCGAAGGCGACCCGGTTGGTGAAGAGGGAGAAGAGGAGGGTGGCGCTGCCCGGCCCTCCCTCGGTCATCACGTAGACTTCGCTGAAGATTCTCAGCGCGTCGATGATCCTGAGCAGGAGGGCGGTCAGGATGGTCGGCATGAGGAGGGGCACGATGAGGGATCGCTGTCTCCTCCAGAAGCCGGCCCCGTCGATGTGCGCGGCCTCGATCAGCTCGTTGGGAATGTTGGTGAGTCCGGCGTACAGCAGCATGAACATGAAGGGCCACATGCGCCACACGTCCTGGATGATCACGGCCGCGTAGGCGTAGGTCGGGTTGCTCAGCCAGGTCACCTCCGGAACGCCGAGCTTGATCAGGAGGGTGTTCAGGGGACCGTAGCGCGGCTGGAGCATGAAGCGCCAGGTCATGCCCGAGATGATCGGGAGGAAGAACACCGGGAGGAGGAGGAGGGTGCGGACGACACGGGCCCCGAAGAACTCCCGGTTGAGGAGAAGGGCAGCCCCGTAGCCGAGAACGAGCTCGACCGGAATGGCTATGAAAATGAAGCCGAGCTGCAGCCTCAGGCTGTTCCAGAACTCGGGGTCATGGACGAGCTCGACGTAGTTGCCGAAGCCCACGAAGCTTCTCTCCCCCATTCCCGCCGACAGGGGCCAGTTGAAGCCCGACACGAACAGCGAAAAGAGGATCGGGAAGATGAGGACCGCGAAGACGACGACGAGCGCGGGGGCGAGGAAAAGAAGAGGCGCAGCCACGCGGCGCGCCTCTCCCGTTCTGGTCCTCTTGTTCGCGGCCTCAGTAGCCGGCTTTGGCGAGGATCGCATTGGTTTCGTTCATGATCGCGTCGACGGCGTCGGGGCAGGGCATCTGGCCGGTGATCCCCATGATCCAGTACTTCTTGACGACGTCCTGGATCTGCGCGATCTCCTTGAGCCGCGGGCGTGCGGTCGCGTATTTCATCGAATCGGCGATGGCCGCCAGCCAGGGCTTGGACTTGGCGAACTTCGGGTCGGTCAGCGCATCGGTGCGGGCGGGCACGGTGTTCGCCTCGACGAGGCGTGAGGCGATGTCCTTCGAAGCCCACCAGTAGACGAACTCGGCCGCTGCCTGCTTCTGCTTGGAGGCGAGGGGGATGCCGAGGGCCCAGGTGCCGCGGACGGCCACACGCTTGGCCGGGCCGGCGGGCGGGGCCGAGTAGACGATCTTGCCGGAGACGAGGGACTTGTCGGGATCTTCATAGGCGGCGATCTGGGCCGGCCAGATGAACATCGAGAAGACACCCTTGGGGTCGGCTGCGAAAGCCGCCTGGCGCTCGACATGGGCCATGGTCTCGGCTCCCTTGGGGGAGATCGTCATGAGCTTCTTGTAGAGCTCCATGCCCTGGACGGCCTTGTCCTTGTCGAGGGTCACCTTGTAGGTGCCGTTCGCGAAGGTGATGAAGGTGGTGCCGTAGCTTTCCCACATGAAGATGGCCTCGCCGAGCACTCCCGCCGGGCCGCCGTTGAAGGGGCCGAAGCCCGCCGCGATGCCGCGGTCGTTGAAGAAGGTCCCCATGTCGAGCATCTGCTGGAAGGTCTTCGGAACGCCCAGGTCATAATTGTACTTGGCTTTGAAGTCCTTGCGGTACTGCGGATTCTCGATGAGGTCCTTGCGGGTCATCCAGACGTAGAGGTTGCCGTTGATCGGCAGTCCGATAAGCTGGCCGTTCCACATGCCCACGTCGAGCATGGCCGGTGTGACTGTTTTGGGGTCGGTCTTCGGGAATTTCTTGCCCGCGGGCCAGGTGGAGTAGGGGGTCATGAGGCTGGAGAAAATGGGCACGTTGCCCTCGTCCATGGCCACCAGGTCGTAGTCCGAGGAGTCCTTGCCCACGGCGACCGAGGTCTTGGTATACACTTGCGGAGGCTGGAGCATTTCTATGTTCACCTTGATGCCGGTGGCCTTCTCGAACTCGGGAACCATCTGCTGCAGGGCCTTGGGATAGGGATCATCCCAGAGCAGGACATTGATAGTCTGTGCGGCGACGAATCCCAGCGCCAACACCGACAGCAGGATCGCAAGAGCGGTTCGTTTCAAGGCGTGCCTCCTTGGAAAATGGTAGTACCAGAAGTAGTGAAGCATGAGTACCGCGAACTGTCAACCTTTATTATCGATAACGATTTAAAAAATGCCCGCGCTTGTTCACAGGGCCACCATGAAGATCCCCGTCACGAAGAGGGTCGCGAAGACGATGCGGGCGAAGATCGTGCCGTCCACGCGGTTGTGGACGAATTCTCCCGCGGCGATGCCCGCAACGAGAAAGGGGGCCATGATACCCAGAAGGAGCCAGCGATCGGGGGTGAACATGCCCGCTCGGGCGAAGCCGATGATGAGCACGGTGTTGAGGCTCGCCCAGAGCAGGGTGAGGGTGGCCCGGAAGTTGCCTTTGTCCGGCAGGGCCTTGGCGGCGTACAGGACCACCAGGGGGCCGCCCGAGGCGAAGGCCCCGTGGACGATCCCGCCCAGGAAGAGGAGCAGGTAGTAGCCCGGGGCGATCGGTTTTGCCGAGCCGCCTTCCGAGGCCGCTGCCGGGCGGAGCGAAGGCCAGCGTCTTGCCAGCAGGGGGGAGAGGAAGAGCCGCCAGATCTGGATGGACGCGCTGACCGTGATGAAGCCCCCGAGCAGTTTGATCAGGAGGGGGCGGGGCAGGGTGGCAAAAGCATACATTCCGATCGGCATCCCCATTCCGACGAAGAGCACGATGATGCCGTACTGTTTCCACACGATCCTGCGGAACTTGGTGGAGGCGATGTAGAGAGCCAGCACCCAGGCCAGGATGGCCAGGAGAAACTTGGCCTCTCCGAGGCCGAGGAGAAGGGTGACGAAGGGGAGGGCCAGCACCGTGCAACCGAAACCCGTGAGGGCTTCGAGCCCGTGGGTCAGGAAGACGACGAGGCCGGTGAGGGCCACGGCGAGGCTCATCCGAGCTTGGCCGCCACGAGAGCGCGGACCGCTTCCCGGTCGAGGGCGACGGCGTTGTTGCCGAGCTTGCGATCGCTCTGGATCTTGTCGAAGAGCTCGGCGATGCGCCCGGGGCCGAGGGCTCCGCGCTCCACACCGAGCTCCGCGAAGGTGGCCGGCAGCTTGAGCGAGGAGCGGAGCTCCACGAGGCGGCGGCCCAGCCAGGCTGCGGCCGCCTCGTCGTCGCCGGTCGCGACCGCATCCGGAAGGCGGCGTGCCGCCGCGGCCAGCTTGTGGAGCGTCGGCTCGTGAGCGAGATTCGCTTGATAGACGGAATCCACGAAGAAGGCGCAGGCGAGGCCGTGGCTTTGATGCCACTCTTCGGAGAGCACGAAGGAGAGGGCATGGATGGCGGCCGTGCCGGTGATGTTGAAGGCGGCCCCCGCGAGACAGGCTGCCTCGAGCAGGGCCGTCACCGAAGCATCCCTGCTGCCCCTGCTTCTGGCGGCGAATGCCGGAGTCACGGCGTTCAGCAGGGCGCAGAGCGCGTCGGTCGCAAGACTGTCAGATAGGGACGTGGCGTTACGGTTCCAGAGTGTTTCGAGGGCGTGGGTTATCGCGTCGTAGGCGGTGGCCGCGAGCAGGGCCGGGGGAATGTCCTGGACGGCCGAGGCCACGAGGAGGGCGGCATCGGGCTGGATGAAGGGCGAGGCCAGGGTGTGCTTGCGACCCGAGCGGTCCGTGTACACGCCGAAGCGCGTCACTTCCGAGCCCGTGCCCGTGGTGGTCGGGATGAGGAGGAGTTTCGGGCCCTTGCGCTCGGGAGTACGCCCCGGCTGCGACCCGAGGTAGTCCTCGAGCAGCCCCGGATTGGCGAGCATAAGGGACACCGCCTTGGCGGAGTCGAGGGCGCTTCCCCCCCCCACGCCTATGACGAGGTCGACATCCCGGCCTTTCGCCTCGCCGACCATTGATCCAATGTCCTCGCTGCGCGGGTTGGGCACGATCCGGTCGAGCCTCACCGCGCCGAAACCCCGCTCGAGGTCGAGGAAGGCCTCCTCGAGCTCCGGAAAGGGCCGGGCGTCGCGCACGACGACCACCGAGGGCCGATCGCGGCCGCTGAGATAGACTGCCGCACGCTCGAGATCCCCGATCCCGAGACGGTCGAGCGACAGGACGCGGGTCGGGGATGCGAGGTTGGTCATCATGCCTGGGGCCCCTTCGGTTACTTGAAGTGCTTCTTCTCGAGCTCTACGACCTGATTGAAGGCATTGGTCAGGAAGTCCTTCTTGAACTCCATCTTCTGCGTGAAGGCCACCGAGAGCCAGGCGTCCACGATCTGGCAGCCGAGGAAGGGCGCGGTGATCCAGCCGCCCATGGTGATCACATTGGCATTGTTCACTATCTTGGCGCGCTCGCCCGAGAACAGGTCGTCGACGACACAGGCGTAGACGCCCCTGTGCTTGTTCGCGACGATCGCCATGCCCTGTCCCGTGCCGCAGATGAGAATGCCCTTCTCGGCCCGGCCCTGCTGGATGGCCTCGGCCACCTTCGGTGCCTGCTCGAAATAGGGTTTGGCCGCCTCGGGGCTCTCGATGCCGAAGTCGATGAGCTCGACGTCGCCCCGCTCACGCAGGTGCTTGGCGACCTCCTCTTTGAGCGGAAAGCCCGAGAGGTCCGATGCGATCGCGATCTTGATCCTGTCAGCCACGATGGTCCATCCTTTCTTCGTTTCTAGGCGAGCAGTGCCCGGGCGCGCTCGGCTATGCGCGCTGCGGTGAGCCCGAAGCGCTCCTGGAGCCAGTCCTGCGTGCCCACTTCGCCGAACTCGTCCTGCACGCCCACCCGCGCAAGATGCGCGGCGATGCCGGCGTCGGCGATGATTTCCGCCACCGCGCTTCCGAGTCCGCCCGAAGCCTGATGGTTCTCTGCGGTCACTATCCGCGGGCATATGCGGGCCTGCTCGAGGATGCGCCCGGCGTCGAGCGGCTTCAGGCAGAGGGCATCCATGACCGTGGCCCGCACTCCCTCGGCCGCGAGGAGATCGGCGGCTTTGAGCGCCTCGCCGACCATCAGGGCCCCGAGGGCGATGATGAGCACGTCTGCGGGCCCGGAGCCCTCCGCCCTGCGGAGAATCTTGGCCTCGCCCCAGGCAAAGGCTTCGTCCGGGGCATAGATGGCCGGGGCCGGCTTGCGCTGGAGACGGAGGTAGACGCAGCCCCTGGTGGCGGCGGCCAGGCGCAGGTAGGCGGCGAGGGAGACGGGGTCGCTCGGTTCCACGATCCTGAGACCGGGGATCACCCGCATGAGGGCGAGATCCTCGAGGGGCATGTGGGTGCCGCCGTTGAAGGCGGCGGTGACACCGGGATCGGTGCCCACGAGCTTCACGTTGAGCCGGGCGTAGTTCGCCGAAAGAAAGAACTGGTCGAAGGCCCGGCGGCTGGCAAAGCAGGCGAAGGTCGCCGCGAAGGGGATCTTGCCCTCTGCCGAAAGGCCCGAGGCCACCCCTACAAGGGTGGCTTCAGCCACGCCCACGTTGATCGTCCGATCCGGATGGGCGCTGGCAAAGGCCCCGGTGCCGGTGGCTTTCATCAGGTCCGCTTCGAGGACGACGATATCGGGGTTCTCCGCAGCGAGTTCGTTGAGCGTGCGCGCGTAGACGGCCCGCAGTTCCTGGACGGTTTCGGCCATCCTGCCCTCCTCAACCGAGAGCGGCCACTGCCGCCCTCGCCTGGTCCATCGTGAACGACATGTTGTGACTGCCCACCTGTCCCTCGCAGAAGGAACAGCCCTTGCCCTTGACCGTGTCGAGCACGATCATCGAGGGACGCCCGCCCGACTCCAGCCGGGCCTTCTCTATCGCCGCATCCATGGCGGCCAGGTCATGGCCGGGGACGCGCTGGGTGAACCAGCCGAAGGCCGACCACTTCGCCTCGAGGGCCCCGAGCCCCAGCACCTCATCGGTGGAACCATCTATCTGCAGGCCGTTCTTGTCCGTGAAGGCGATCAGGTTGCCGAGGCGGCGATGTGCGGCGTACAGGGCGGACTCCCAGACCTGGCCCTCGTCGCTCTCGCCGTCCCCGATGATGCAGTACACGCGGGATGTCGAGCCGTTCATGAGGAGGGCGGTGGCCATGCCGCAGGCTGCGGCGATGCCCTGTCCGAGCGAGCCGGTGCTCATGTCGATCCCCGGAGTCTTCAGGCGGTCGCAGTGCGAGGGGAGCCGCGTGCCACCCCGGTTGAGGGTGGAGAGCCACTCGACCGGGAAAAAACCTTTGATGCTGAGGGCGGCATAGAGAGCGGGGCCCGCATGCCCCTTGGACAGCACAAAGCGGTCCCGCCCGGGCCAGTCCGGCCGGGCCGGGTCGACGTGCAGCCACTTTCCGTAGAGGAGGGCGAGGACTTCGACTATGGACATCGCGCCGCCGATATGGCCGACGCCGAGATTTCCGATCTCCTCGATCGTCCTGACGCGGATTTCCTTGGCAAACGCCTCGAGCGAATGAAGTTCGCTCTCATCCATGGAGTCCCCCTCCGGTACCCTGGCAGGTCGGGCCCTTCTTGGCTATCATCCTCTTGCGCATTCCCGCGCCGAGGCATATTAATATCGATATCGATTATTTGTCAATCAAGGAGTGCATTCCGTCATGGCATTCGGCCAGCTCATCGATCAGCGAAAGCTGAACAAGCGGAACCATGTCGTGGGGCTGTTTCGCGAGCACGGCCCGCTCTCCAAGGCGCGGGTCCGGCAGATTTCGGGCTACTCCATGGATACTCTCATCAGCATATTCAAGAGCCTCGAAGACGAGGCGTATCTCAGGCCCCTGCGCCCTTCGGAAGCCGATAGCCGCGGCGTCGAGGCCCCGGCGAGCTCCGCACGGGCCAAGGGGCGCCCCGCCGAGCTCTACAGCCTGGAGGACGAGCGGGAACTCTATCTCGGCCTGACCTTCAACCAGGCGGGCATCTACTCCGTGCTGGTCAGCTTCTCCGGACGGGTGATGGACATCCGTCGCGAGGACCTGCCAACGCTCGAGACCCAGAGTGCCTTTGAGGCCAGCTTCGCTTCCCATCTCCTCGCCTTTCTCGCCTCGAACAGCGAAAGGATACCACGCATACGCCGCGTCGGCCTGGCCCTGCCCGGTCAGGTGGACTCGGAACGCGGCATTCTCCGGCACTACGGACTCATGCCCTTCCTTAAAGATCTCGATCTCGGACGCCTCATTCGGCGGCATCTCGCGGGAGCCCCGCTCTCCTGCCGGCATAACGTCGCAGGGCTGGCGCGATATCTCCTGTCCGACCGCTCCCTGACGAAGGAGTCCCGCCGTATCCTGTATGTCTCGGCGCGTGCGGGCGCAGCCCACGCTCTCATCCAGGATGGACGACTGCTTCTGGACGAGGGGGAGATGGGCCACCTTCGAATCTGTGCCAGCGACGAACGCTGCGAGTGCGGGCGTGTCGGTTGTCTGGATACTGTGTTCTCGGCTGGCCAGTTCCACCGGCTCTTTCCCGGAATGAGCTGGGCGGACGTGGCGGCGGGGCTTGTCCGGGAAGGCGGCGAAGGGAGGTCGGAGCTGCGCCTCGCCCTCGAACCGGGCTGGCGAGCCTTCTGCGAAGCCCTCCTCGACCTCTGCGCCGCCTTTTCTCCCGATCTCGTTCTCTTCTCGGGCGAGCTCTTCGCCATGCTGCCCGACCCCCTGTCCTGGATCCGCGGCCTGGTCGACACCCTGATCGACAGCGCCCGCCCACCGGCCTGGTTTCCGCGGGAGTTCCGCTACACGATGACCGGCTCGGAGGCGGCCGCGATAGGGCTTTGTCAGACCCTCATGGAGGAGGACTGGGCCTGGCAGCCCGACCGGGCTTCGGGGCGGATCGAAGCCCGCGATGCCGCTGAGCCAAAAACGAACTTCTAACACTATTAATATCGATTTCGATTTTTATCATTGATTCTTTGTGCCGGGCCTCCTATACTGTGCCCGTCAGGAGAGTGCCATGGCCACCAAGCATCGTGTGACGCTCGGCGTCGTCTGCCTTGCCCGCAAAACCTTCGACTGGGAAGCGGCCGCCGATATTTACGGATCGATCCGGAAGGACCTTGCGGCCCGCGCGGATGTGGATTGGGTCTTCGTCGATGAGCTCGTGATCGAACCCGAGGACGCCCGGGCCGCCGCGGAGCGGCTCATCGGGCGCAATGTGGACGGACTCGTCTGCATCAGCGGAACCTTCCATCTCGGTCACCTCGTGCTCGAGATCGAGAAGCAGCTCAGGAAGCCCATTCTCCTCTGGGGGCTCGACGAGCTGCCGTATAATGGAGGAAAGATCCGCCTCAACTCGGTGTGCGGGGTGAACCTGAACGCCTCGAACCTCTACAAGGCCGGCGTGCGCAATTACACCGTCACCATCGGCGCCCGGATCGACGAGGACTGGATCGACGCCATCCGCATCCTGTCGCGCTTCCGGCGGGCCCACGTCGGGATTCTCGGCTACCGGGCGCACGGCTTCTTCAACCTCGGCGTCTACGACCCCAACGTCTACCAGCAGCTCGGCATTCTCATCGATCACTATGAGCTCGAAGAGGTCTGGGCCTACGATGTGCGCGCAGCCGACATCGAGGCCCGCCGCAAGCAGCTGACCGGGATCTTCGATGTATCGGGCATCACGGACAAGCAGCTGGCCAAGGTGGCCGAGCTCAGCGCCAAGCTTCAGGCCTTTCTCGACGACAAGAAGCTGGACGCCATGGCTGTCCGCTGCTGGCCGGAGTTCGCCGCCGGCTACGGGATTTCACCTTGTGCCGCGATGTCCCTGCTCCAGTCCGAGGACCGGATCCTCGCCTGCGAAGGCGACCTTGAAGGCGCCCTGTCCATGGTGGCGCACCGGGCGATCGGGGCCGAGACGCCCTTCCTCTTCGATTTTTCGCAGGTCAACTTCGAGGAGAACTTCGCCCTGTTCTGGCACTGCGGCGTGGCTCCCTGCAATCTCTGGGACGGGAAGTGCGTACGCAGCCTCGACACCTACTTCGCCGGGGGGAAGGGGGTCACCGCCGACTTCGTGCTCAAGAGCGGCGAGCTCTCGATCCTGCGCATCGACTCGGCCGGCACGGAGTATCGCCTCTTCATCCAGAAAGCCGCGGCCATTCCCATGGACAAGGAGCTGAAGGGAACCTACATGAAGGCGACCTTCGACCTGCCCGTCCGGCAGGTGCTCGACAAGATCATCGACAACGGTTTCGCGCATCACGCTTCGGTGGTCTACGGCGACTTCATGAAGCCCTTCCGAATCCTCGCGAAGATCACCGGCTGGAAGCTCGTGGAATAATCGCCGGTCCCAGGTGCCCAGGCGGCGTCGCCGGCCCCAGGTACCCAGGCGGCCTAGCCACGCGCGGCGCGGCCGAGCTGACTCGTGCGGAGTTCCCTGAACCTCGCGTAGAAGCGCAGCAGAAGCGCCGCGCCGACAAGCTCTATGCCAAAGGCCAACAGGTAGATCGTCGATATCCTCATCCGAAGCCCTGAATAGAGCCATACCCCGAGGATCGGACCTACAAAGCCGCGCAGGCCAATGAGCGTGCTGTGAAAGCCGAAATAGAGGCTGAGCCGCTCCCTGCCTGCAAAGAGCATCAAGGAAAAGATCGGAATCAGATCCCATCCGGCGTTGGACACACCGTTCAGGAAGGCGCCCGGGAGGAGCTGGACGGGCAGGGCCGCGAGGGCCGTGTTCAGATATCGGGTCGAGGAGAGCAGGGTCGTCACGATGAGGAGGACGAAGGGATTGCTGCGGTCGGCGAGCTTCGCATAGAGCAGGTAGCCGATGAGCGCCCCCACGAGGGGGGCCGTGCCCTGGATGAGTCCGGCAGCGGCGTAGTTCATGCCGAGTTCGTCCACGAAGCGGATGGGCTCGAGGGGGACCACGATCTTGTCAGGGAACCCGATCACGAAGTAGATAGCCATGTAGGCCATGAAAAGCCTGTCCCTGGTCATCGTCGAAAGCGATTCCATGAAACCGGAATGCGCCGGCACCGTGGCTCGGGCTTCTGCCGGAGTCCCGCGCGGGGGCTGGATGCGCGGCCGGCCCGGTCTGACCTTGATCTTCCGGAACAGGAAGCTGCTGGCCATGCCGAAGGCCGCGGCGAGCGGGAAGAGTATCCTGAAGGAACCGGGTACGGCTTCCATCACGGCGCCGGCTATCGCCGCGGAGATCGCCGTGCTGATCTGGATGAGGATGCGGATGTAGCCCATGATTTCGCCGCGATAGCGGTCGGAATAGTTCGAGCGCATGATGGAGGCGTAGGCAGGACCGCCGAAGGTCGAAACGATGTTAAAGGCCGACATGACCCCCAGGTAGAGCCAGGGCGATACGCGGAGAAGGGCGAGCGCCACCAGGAATCGGGAAACGAGCGAAGGCCAGAATACCCAGCCCTCCTTCCTTCCCCGATCCGCCAGGTGCCCCATCCAGACGTTCAGGAAGAGCCCGACGAAGGCGCTGATGGAGAGGATCGCGAGCATCTTCGAATCGAGCCCGATCTTCCTCCCGATGATGCCGACGAAGGTGACGGAGAGGCCGTTGAACACGCCGAAGCAGAAGCCGGCGGGGGCGTCGTACGAGAAC
>DATJQN010000134.1:0-5272 GCA_035505775.1 Rectinemataceae bacterium
CCGTCGTGCCCTCTCCGGGCCTCGAGGCGAAGCTTATGCTGCCGCCATGGTTGCGGATTATGCGGGAGGTCACCGCCAATCCGAGCCCGGAGCCTCCTCCTTCCCGCTTGGTGGTGAAGAAGGGTTCCATGAGATGTTCGAGGTGCTCCGCGGGTATGCCGATCCCCTCGTCCTTCACGATGAGGGCAACCCGCCCTTCGGCCTCGTTGCGGGTCTCCACGACGATCGCCTGCTCGGGCGACTCGAGAGCCTGGCATGCGTTGTTGACGAGATTGATCACTGCCTGCTCCAGCTGGTAGAAGTTGCCCTTCACCCTCGGAAGCCCGGGCCCCTCGAGGAAGGTGAAGCGATGCGTGGACTCCTGCACGAAGTCGCCTATGATCACGAGGGCGGAATTGACGGCTGCATTGAGATCCACGTCCTGATCCAGTGCGCCTTCATCACCGCGGGCAAAGTCCCGCAGTTCGACGAGGAGCCGCTCGATCCTCCGTGAGCCCTCCAGCACACCCTGCAGCAAGTCTCCCACCATGCCACGCGCCGTGTCGTAGGGGACGCCGTGGAGTTTCAGGTCGGGACGAGTCTCTGACGCTGCGTCCAGCACGGACCGTACGTCCGTCCACAGCTCGAGGAGGTTCTGCGAATTCAGGCGGATGTAGTTGTTCGGATTGTTCACCTCATGACCGACCTCAGACATGAGCGTGCCCAGGGTGGCCAGGCGGGAAACCTGGTTCAGCTGCTTCTCGTGCTCCCGGTCGCGGGCCTGGGCCTCGACGCGCTCGGTGATGTCGCGGGAGGAGCACTGGATCTCGAGCGATCCGGTTGCCTGGTCGCTCACGGCGTGACTGATAGTCTCGAACCAGACGTATGTTCCGTCTGCGCGACGCATGCGATAGCGGAGCGTCGGCGAAGCGCTGTTCCTCTGCAGCTCGGCCAGGCTCGCTCTGACGGCGTCCGAATCGGCGGGGTGGATGACATCGAACACTGAGGTCCCTTCGAGCTGATCGGGGGGATAGCCCAGGAGCGGCATGCAGGCCGGGGAAACATAGAGACAGACGCCCCGGGAGTCGTGACGCGAGATCATATCGGTGGAATTCTCGGCCAGGAGGCGGAAGCGCGCTTCGCTGTCGCGCAGCGCGGACTCGGCCGCCTTGCGCTCGGTGATATCCTGATGCATGAAGACGACGTTGATCACCCGTCCCGCATGATCCTTGACAGGATACGCGACCGTAGCGATCGTCCGACGCCTGCCCTTCCCCCCGGACTCGGGCACCCGCGCGGCGTCGAACTCGGCATCGGGAAACACCATGGTCTCGCCGCCAAACACCTTGAGGAATCCGGGCAGCCTCCCGGACGCGATCACCTGTTCGTCATGCAATACGTTGAACCGGCCGACCGGCAGATCACGGGGAAGTTCCCACAGTCTGGACCATGCCTCATTTACCATCAGGCAGCTGCCCTGCATGTCATAGAGAGAATAGGCCATCGGTGATTGTTCGACGAGGTCGTACAGGCGACGTTCACTTTCAAAGCGCTGTATCTCGGCTTTCCTTCGCTCGGTCATGTCATGCAGTTCGAGCACGAAATGCATGATTTGGCCGTCGGCGTTTCGGATGGCGGTCGCGTTGACAAGGCAGGCAAGCTCCTCTCCATCTCGGCGCAGGATTCGCGCTTCTATGACATCCGACACCTTCCTCCCAGCCCACATCTCCGAGACCTGGTCGCTGGGCGGTGACTTCTCGTCGGGGCGCCCAAAGTGCTGCCAGGGCTTGCCCATGAAGTCCTCGGCCCCGAGGCCCACGAGCCTGCAGAGCGCAGCGTTGACTTCAATGATGAGCCCGTCCGTGCCCACGATGGCCTTGGGCATGCCGGACTCCCTGAAGGCGATTCGGAAGCGTTCCTCGCTGTCCCGAAGGGCCGACTCGACCGCCTCGCGCCGCCGGATGTCCTCGCCGAGCCTGCGTTCCCGTTCTTCGAGGAGGCCGTTTTCCACCCTGAGTGCGGCCGTCGCCGTAGCGACCCGGCGCCGCAGGATCCAGACGGCGGATCCGAGCGCGGCGAGCAGCCCGAGCAGCGCAACCAGCCCCATGCCGACCAGCCTGAGATTCAGGCGCGCCGCTATGGGCGCCCCGAGCCATTTGTTGTCGATGGCCCTGCGCGTGGCCATCGGCAGCTCTAGGAATCCGCGCTCCACGAGGGTGAGCAGATCCTGCCTGCCCTTGTGGACGGCCCGGTGAAAGGCCCCCCGGTACAGCGTGAAGGCGACGCGGTAGTCGCGGTCGGCTCCCGTCTTGTAAAGGTAGTACAGCGCCGGCGGCTCATCGACGCAGAAGATGCGCAGCTCCAGGGAAGCCGCCGCGTCCACTATGTCCTTGTAGCTCTCATAGGTGGCGAGAAGCGTTATGCCTTTGCTCTTGAGCTCGCCGATGGCGGCGTCGCCGTTCTTGACCGCCACCCGGAACCCCTTCAGATCACCGGGAGAGGAGATGCCCGTGATCGATCGGTGCACGAAGACCGGCACCTCGATCGCGGCGTAGGCGGGAGTAAAGTCCCATTTCGCGCTTCGCTCCGCACTTTGGAAGACCGTGTCGAGCACGTCGACCTCCCCCGCGTCGAAAGCCCTGATCGCTTCCACCCAGGGCAAAGGACGGAGCTCGACGGCCACTCCGGTCGCCTTTGACCACGCGGCCCAGAGGTCGGGCACGATGCCGTGAATCCGCCCTTCGTTGTCCATGAAGGAGTAGGGCGGATAATCCTCGTCGAACGCCACGACGATTCGGCCGGGAGGCGCAGGCTCCACGGCCTGTGCCTGCACCCGCAGGAAGCCGAGTGCGAGAGTGATGATCACCAGGGCGGAAAGCCGGACTGCCACTGGCCGCGCCACGGCTGCCGGCATCCGAGGAATACTCGTGGACATGCGCTCCTTCCTGGACTTCGAGCTGAACCTTCCACCCATAGCCAGTCTATTGGCTTGTCATGGCTTTTTCAACGCCGCATGACCGGCCCGAAGCCCGGGCCTTTTTTTGCCGCTGACAAGTGGCCATACCGCATTCGCGACCCGCTCGGGCGCGTCGGACTTCAGATCTCCGGTGTTCATGAACTCCGCGACGAAGAACCCCATCATGAGATCGGCGAGTATCCCCGGATCCACCTTCCCCGTGATGACACCCTCGTCTCGGTAGCGATTGAGAACGGCGATGAGCAGTTTCCGGCCCGGCTCGATCATCTTCCTCCTCACAAGCTTGAGGAGATCCGGATGACGTCGCCCGTCGGCGATGACATGTCCGACTATGCCGAGCCCGAGGTCCCGCCTTCCTTCGGGCACCAGCATGTTCAAGGCAGAGCGCAGTGCGTCGACCAGCTCGTCCCCCTGCGATCCCGGCGCCGTGAGCTTGCGGGCGTACCAGTCCAGTGCTTCGACGACGAGATTATGCAGGTTCTTCCATCGCAGATAGAGCGTAGGCCGGCTGATGCCTGCCCTACCGGCGATGTCACCGATCGACATGCGGCCATAGCCGTCAGCCGCAAGCGCTTCGACCGTCGCCAGAAATACCGCCGCTTCAACCGCGGGATCCCGGGGCCTTCCCCGAGCCTTCCGCTCGACGTCCTTTCCTCCGCCTGCCTTGTCTGCCATGGACCTCCGTCCTCACTCCAAGAAGCGGTATCATCGCTCCGGATTGCTGCCTGATCCAGTTCAGGCAGATCTGCGCCGGAGTCCGACCGGTCCCGTCCGAAATCCGCTTCAATTCTTTGGCGATCGCGAGATTCCGTTCCGAGGCGTACCCGGTTGAGGCAAGGGTCTGGCTGTTCAGCTTTCCCGAAAGCGGGCCCCGCGCCATCACCGACCAGCAGAGGATCTCCAGATCGAGGGCACGCGCCATGGGCAGAACCTCTCGCTCGCAGTTTCGCCCGAAAACGGGGGTCCCGGCAGTACACCCATAGCAGATCCAGGTACTCCGTCCGAAGCCGTGTGAGGCTCTTCTCGACCGACTGAAGAAGGTTCTTCCGGTGCGTACCGCGCGCGTTGGGATCATTTGAGTCCGTCGACCCGCCGAACGTCCTCGCCAGCACGAAGGTGCCGCGCTTCCTGGCGCAGAATTCGCCGATGTAGCGTTCGGCCTCTCCGCCTTGCTGCGTGTTGGACATGTCCACGAAGTTCCCGCCGCTGTCCACAAACAGCTCGAACAGTCGGCGCGATCCCTCCTTGTCCATGCCCTTGACCGCGTCCCCGGGATTCTGCCCGAAGGGAATTGCCGAGAGACACAGTTCCGAGACGCGCTAGCCACTCTTCCCGAAAGGCCTGCATTTCATCCAAACCTCCCCACAGACTGTACTTCCGGCGCCGACGTACTGGAGGTGCGGTGCGGATGTCATGTTTGAATATCTGAATCGAGACCTGTCGCGGCACAACATACATTTTCTTTACAAACTTGTCTAGTATATTGATTGATCGTGTTTTCTGGGACGGTGATTTGTTTCGGCACGCAGCGGCCAAAGCGGAATAACTCAGGGACACTGTCAGGTCGCTACCATCGCTGTACACCGGTATCGATCTTGTAATGGAGCATTACCACTCCACCTGCAAATTCATGTGTTCCAATCAGATCAAATCGCACAACTCCACTATTCGTGAGCCATTTTTTACCTGATCCGACCATTATCGGGAAGATGAATCGATAGATTTCATCCATCAAGCCATAAGCCAGAACCTGTGATGCTATACTGGCCCCGCCAATTCCGATGTTCTTCTTTTCCGTTCTCTTGAGCTTCTCAAGTGCGCCTCTATCGAGTTCTCTTTTCAAAGTCGTATTCTCCGTCTTTATTTCATTCAACGACCTGCTGATGACTATCTTTTTCAGGTTTTTCCATGCCACCTGGTATTCTCGTAAGTATTCAGGTTGCTTTTCTATTCCAGGCATATCTTCCCAGAATGACATGATGGAGTACATTTCTCTTCCAAGAATGGCGGTACCATTCTCCTGCTCGAGCCTGTTGATAAAGCTGTGGACGTCTTCTCGGGGCTCAGCCCAATCGAAATTCCCCGTGTCATCGGATATATACCCATCAAGCGAAGTCAACGCTGCATAGATCAATCTGCCCATGTCCTCTCCAGGTCCCTGCTCTTTTCTTGGCAGGCGATTGTCTTTCGGTGCGGCCCAGGCCAAATCCCCTTCGCGCAGCATATCAGTCTGCGCGCGTGCGGCGTCGCCAGGGCATGTGCTTGGCCGGCCAAGGCGACACGCTGACCATCGTGCGAATCTCCAGCTATCGCTGT
>DATJQN010000135.1:0-14837 GCA_035505775.1 Rectinemataceae bacterium
GAACAGAAGGCTGAGCGGATTAAGCAGGATGCGGTCAAAGAGGCCGAAGCTCAGAAGAAAGAGATCCTGGTAGAGGCGAAAGATCAGCTCATTCGAGAACGTAACCAGCAGGAACGGGAAATTCGAGAAAGGCGCGCGGAACTTCAACGCTATGAACGCCGAGTCCAGCAGAAAGAGGAGACCCTCGACAAGAAGATAGAGACGCTCGACCGACAGGAGCAGAGCCTTCAGACCCGGCAGAAAGCGATCGGGGAGAAGGAGGAGTTCCTCGAGGGACAGGAGGAGCGCTATCGTCAGGAGCTTGAGCGGATCTCGGGCCTCTCGGCCGAGGACGCCAAGAAGCTCATCATCCAGGGTCTCGAGAACGAAGCCAAGCGGGATGCCCAGCTCATCGTCAACAAGATCGAGCAGGAAGCCCAGCTCGGGGCGGAACGCCGCTCGCGGGACATCCTCGTCACGACCATCCAGCGGATCGCCACCGAAGTCACGACCGAGGTGACGGTCACCTCGGTGAGCCTCCCCTCCGACGAAATGAAGGGGCGGATCATCGGCCGCGAGGGCCGCAACATCCGGACCCTGGAAACGCTGACGGGCGTCGACGTCATCATCGACGACACGCCCGAGGCGGTCGTCATCTCCTGCTTCGACCCCGTGCGGCGGGAGATCGCCCGCGTCTCCCTGGAACGTCTCATAGCCGACGGCCGGATCCATCCGGCCCGGATCGAAGAGGTCGTCCAGAAGGTCACGAGGGAGATCGCCCAGAAGATCTACGAGGAGGGGGAGAAGGTCGTCTTCGACCTCGGCCTCCACAACATGGCCCCCGAGCTCATCAAGTCGCTCGGCCGGCTCCACTACCGCACGAGTTATGGGCAGAACGTGCTGGCCCACTCCAAGGAAGTCGCCGTGATCGCCGGCATGCTGGCCGCGGAGATCGGCGCCAACCGCGAGATCGCCAAGCGCGGGGCCCTGCTCCACGACATAGGCAAGGGCATTGAGACGGACGGGGACCAGAACCACGCGGAGATCGGCATGGAGCTGGTGCGCAAGCTCGGCGAAGACCCGAGGGTGGTCAACGCCATCGGCTCCCACCACAACGACGTCGAGCCGAGCTGCCCCGAGAGCGTGATCGTGCAGATCGCCGACGCCATCTCCGCTGCCCGCCCCGGCGCCCGTCGCGAGACGCTCGACAACTACATCAAGCGGCTGGAAAACCTCGAGAACATAGCCGAGAGCTTTTCCGGGGTCGACAAGGCCTACGCCATCCAGGCGGGGCGGGAGCTCCGCATCCTGGTCAACACCGAGCAGGTCTCGGACGACCAGGCGCGCGACCTGTGCAAGAGCATCGCCAAGAAGATCGAGAATGATCTGCGCTATCCCGGCCGAATCAAGGTCACGATAATCCGGGAGATGCGCATAGTCGAGTACGCCCGCTAGCCGGTGGTTCAGACGGCCGGCGAACGCGTCGGATGAGGCTGTCCGCCCCGGGCGGACAGCCTTTTTCATGCCGAAGGGTGGCGGAACGCCCGGTCAGCCTGGGCGCGGGGCAGCGGACCCGTGAGAGGAAGTGCGGATGGCTCGTAGCGTCAAGGCCCTGATGATCGGCGACATTGTGGGGCAGGCAGGCATGAAAGCCCTCTTTGCCGGTCTCGGCCCCCTCGTGCGCTCGACGGGAGCCAGCCTCGTGATCGCGAACGGGGAGAACGCCCAGGGAGGCTTCGGAATCGGCGGCGACGAAGTCTCGAGACTGCTCTCGATCGGGGTTCAGGTGGTCACGAGCGGCAACCATGTGTGGGAAAAGCCCGGTGCCGCGGAACTCCTGGAATCCAGCGAGCGCCTGCTTCGGCCCGCCAATTACCCACCCGGCGCCCCGGGCCGCGGCATGGCCTTGCTAGAAGCCGGGGGCCTCCGGTGGGCCGTTCTCAACCTCCAGGGCCGAGAGGACATGTATCCCATCGACTGCCCATTCAGGAAGGCCGACGAACTGCTCGCCCGCGTGGAAGCCGAAGCGCCGGGCTCGCTGGTCGTCGTGGATTTCCATGCCGAGTCGGTGGAGGAGAAGGAAGCGCTCGCCTATTATCTCGATGGACGGATCTCCGCCCTGGCCGGAACCCATACCCATGTGCAGACGGCCGACGAACGCATACTTCCCGGGGGCACTGGCTACCTGAGCGATATCGGCATGACCGGACCTGATGATTCCGTCATCGGGGTCCGTCCCGAGATCTGCATCCGCAGGGGCCTCTCGCAGATGCCCATAAAGATGGAGGCAGCCGAGGGAGAAGCCTCGATTTCCGCCGTGCTCTTCGAACTCGATGCCGACAGCGGACGCTGCCTGTCGGTCCGGCGGCTGCGGGCTTGAGGCCCATGCCCGCCGGAACTTCATGAAGTCGTAAACGATCAAAAGCTCCATTAACAAAAAAACGGTTGACATCCTCCTTGAATGAGCTACCCTACTCCACAGGTAAGCCCAGAACTAAACAGCTGTTCATCGTGAACTGATGCGTGCGCAGCATGAATGGAGACCAGGGTCCCGCGGCCTTGCCGCGGCGGATGCCCGTCTACCACGCTGACGTCTCTACCCGGAGGGCCACGCCCTTCGGGCGGGACGCCGCTGCAGCTGCAGGGAGGCAGGAAAGGACACAGCGATCCGGGGCCCGCCGGATCCCACGTCGTCGGCCGCGGGAGATCCTGGGTGTCCCCATCGGTGGGGGACGGGCGTCGCGAGGCCAATCGCAAAATATGGAGTTGCCGCCATGGCAGCACAACAGAGTCATCTTGCCACCAGAATCACCCTCATCGTCTCATCGCTCATCGCCATCGTCCTTGCGGTATCCGGAATCATTGTGGCCGCCGTCGTCGAGGCCAAGACCACCGCCGAGGTGAGCGCCGACGCAGCCTCCATTGTCCGGGCCCGGGCAGCGGAGCTCGGTCGGATGGCGGAAAAGATCAGCCTCGAGCTGGACTTCATAGCCAATGATCCGGATATCGTGGCCGGAGGCGCCGTCACCAGAAGCTTCGTATCCACATTCAAGGGGCATCTGCCGCCGGAGATCCGCTTTCTGGTCTACGCCGACGCGAAGGGGGCCTTCTTCACCTCCGACGCCGCCACCGGCAGCATTGCGGATCGAGATTATTACCGGCAGACGGTCCTGGAAGGGCAGAGGCAGGTTGTCTCGGATGCCGTCCTCTCCAAGACCGACGGCCAGCCGGTCATAGTGGTGGCCCGGCGCCTCGAGGATGCCCACGGAAAAACGGCCGGCCTGATCGGAGCGGTCGTGGCCCTCGACTATCTCAATCAGTACATCTCGGGAATCACGATGGGCAGCGCGGGATACGCGTACATCATGGACCATCGCGGTATCATCATCGCGCATCCCAAGAAGGAGTACATTCTCAAGCTCAACGCCCTCGACTCGGCCAAGGACGGCTGGGTCGGGCTCGATACCGCCGCCCGCACGGTCCTGGCCCTGGATTCGGGGACGGCACGCTACGGCCGGCCGGACGGCACGGCGATCACCATGTTTGCGGCAGTCGTTCCCGGCGTGCCGGAATGGCACATGGGCATCACAATCCCGACGGCCGAACTCAGGGCCACGGCGATGTCCCTGCTCAGGGATCTCGCCTGGGTCTTCGGCGCGGCGCTCGTGCTCTCGGTTCTGGCGTCGATCGCGCTGGCGAGGAGCATCACCGCACCTGTCGCCCTGGTGACCGAGGCGATAGAGCGGATCGCACAGGGAGAGCTCCGTGTCGACACCACCAGCGCCAACGCCATCGCTCGTGCCTCCAGGCGCAGGGACGAGGTGGGACGGGCTGTCCGCGCGGCCGCCGGCACGGTGAAGGCGCTCTCCGACATTGTGGCCCGGATCTCGGAAGCGGCAGAGCTCGTCGCCGGGGGCGCCCAGGAACTCTCGGCCACGGCCGAAAGCATATCCTCCGGGGCGAGCGAGCAGGCGGCCGGCGTGGAACAGCTCTCGTCCTCGACGGAGGAGCTCGCCTCCTCCGCGCGGCAGAACGCCGAGGCCTCCGGCGGCGCCGACGAGCTCGCCAAGCGGGTCGGCGTGGAGGCCGAGGGCTCCGGGACATCGGTCAAGGAAACCGTCGGCCACATGCGGGACATCGCCGGGCGCATCGTCATCGTGGAGGAGATAGCGCGGCAGACCAACCTGCTCGCGCTCAACGCGGCGATCGAGGCGGCCAGGGCCGGCGAGGCGGGCAAGGGCTTCGCAGTGGTTGCGAGCGAGGTGAGGAAGCTGGCCGAACGGAGCGCCGGCGCCGCCCGCGAAATCACCGAACTTGCCGCGCTCAGCGTCGATCGCGCGGCGGAGGCCGGCAGCAGGCTCGACCGCCTCCTCCCCGATATCCGCAAGACGGCCGAGCTCGCCGAGGATATCGCCGCCGCCACGAGGGAGCAGTCATCGGGAGCCGAGCAGATAGCGCAGGCCGTCACGCAATTCGACGAAGTGGTGCAGCGCAATTCCTCGGCCGCCGAGGAGCTGGCGAGCACTGCGGAGGAACTCGCGTCCCAGGCCGAGCTTCTGGCCCGGGCGATCACGTTTTTCAAGGTTGGGGAGGCAGGGAACGCGTTTGGGGAGGACGAGGGTTCCGAATCGGAGCCCACCACGGATTCGGGCGGCGACGGCGGAGGGCCACGGCCCAATCGCCATCGGCTCACGCTTCCGCTTCCCGCCTAGCCTCGAGCGGGGCGTGATCCGGGGCGGGTGGGGCTTGGCGCCCCGCTCGCCCGGTCGGGCGGGGGCGGATCGCTTCAGGGCTTGACGAATCCGGCGATCGGGTGTTAACTGAGCCGGTAATTCGGACTCACGAGTCCGAATTACGGGCGAGCCCCGATGAAGCGGCCATACTCGGCGCACGAGGGGTTCAGGTGGAAGGCCATGGACAGACTGCTGAACATCTCCGACCGGACCAATGCCGCTCTTCATGCGCTGGCGCTGGCCGTCCGCGCCGAGGAGCCGATCACCGCTTCCGGTGCCGCACGGCGGCTTGGGGTCTCTCCGAGCTATCTGGCGAAGGTGCTCCAGCCGCTGGCCAAGGCCGGCATCCTTGCCTCGAGCAGGGGAGCGGCGGGAGGCTTCACGCTGGCACGGGAGGCCCGCGGCATAAGCGCGCTGGAGGTGCTCGAGCTCCTCGACGGCGAAATTCCCGCCCGTGACTGCCTCTTCGCAAAGAGCGTCTGTCCGCGGGGCAGCTGCGCACTGAAGCGCCTCTGCGACGATATGGCGGATGCCGCCCGGCGCGTGCTCGGCTCCACGAGCGTCGCGGACTTGGCACGCAGTTTCCAGGACTCTGGGGCGAGGTCAGCCTCCGGCCCCAGTCGAATCACGTGATTCCCGGCCTGCGGGTCGGGAAGGGGCGCCGTTCCGGCGGCGCGAAAGGAGTGGATGAACAATGTTCTGCCATCAGTGTCAGGAGACAATGAAGAACTCGGGCTGCGGCATGGCCAAGGGAGTCTGCGGCAAGACCGGGGAGGTGGCCGACCTGCAGGATCTCCTGCTTCATGTATGCAAGGGCATCGGCTACTGGGGCTCGAGGGCCATGGAACGGGGTGCGTACGACGAGCGGGCCGCATTCTTCGCGGACAAGGCGCTCTTTGCCACGATCACGAACGCCAATTTCTCGGGCGGCGACTTCGTGTCGATGATCAGGGAAGCTCTCCGGCTTCGCGACTCGGTCCGCGACTCCTACCTGAAGGCGGGAGGAACGGCCGCCGGCACGCTCCCCGATGCGGCGACCTGGAGCGCATCCGGGGAAAGCGAAATCCGTGCCGCCGCCAAGGCGGGCAAGGGCGGCTGGATGGAGATCGCCAACGAGGATGTGCGAAGCCTGCGCTCGCTGGTCCTCTACGGTCTGAAGGGCATCGCAGCCTATGTCGAGCATGCCTATGCCCTCGGCAGGGCTTCACGCGATCTCTTCGGGTTCATGCTGAAGGCGCTTTCCGACCTGACCGATGACAGCCTCTCCGCGGATTCCCTCACCGCTCTCGTCCTGGAGACCGGGAAGCGGGGCGTCGACGCAATGGCGCTGCTGGACGCCGCGAACACCGGAACCTACGGCTCTCCCCGCATCACCACGGTGCGCACGGGAGTGCGCAACCGGCCCGGCATCCTGATAACCGGCCACGATCTCAGGGATCTGCACGATCTCCTCGAACAGACGAAGGGCAGCGGCGTGGACGTCTACACGCACGGCGAAATGCTTCCCGCCCACTATTACCCCTTCTTCGAGAAATACGACAACCTCTACGGCAACTACGGCGGCTCCTGGTGGACCCAGGCGGCGGAGATCGAGGCCTTCAACGGCCCGGTCCTGTTCACCTCCAACTGCCTCGTGCCTCCGCGCGACAGCTACAAGTCCCGCGTCTTCACCACCGGGGTCGTCGGTTTCGAGGGATGCAGCCACATAGCCGATCGTCCCGAGGGAGGGATGAAGGACTTTTCCGCGATCATCGAGATGGCCGTGCGCTGCCGGCCGCCCACCGAGCTGGAAAACGGCACGATCGTCGGCGGCTTCGCCCATGACCAGGTCTTCGCGCTCGCGGACACCGTCGTCGGGGCCGTGAAGTCGGGGGCGATCAAGCGCTTCGTGGTGATGGCGGGCTGCGATGCCCGGCAGCCGAGCCGCTCCTACTACACGAACGTGGCCGAGGAGCTCCCCGCGGACACCATAATCCTGACCGCAGGCTGCGCGAAGTACCGCTACAACAAACTCGCGTTGGGCGATATCGGCGGCATACCGCGCGTGCTCGATGCCGGCCAGTGCAACGACTCCTATTCGCTCGCGCTCATCGCACTCAAGCTGAAGGAAGTCTTCGGACTGTCGGACGTCAACGACCTCCCGCTCTCCTTCGATATCGCCTGGTACGAGCAGAAGGCCGTCCTCGTGCTCCTGGCCCTCCTCTACCTCGGATTCAGGAACATCCGCCTCGGCCCGACGCTTCCGGGCTTCCTCTCGCCCGCAGTCGGGAGGGTCCTGGTGGAGAAGTTCGGCATCCGGGGCATAGGCGAAGCGAAGGCCGACGTCGCCGAGATGATGGCCGGGCGCTAGTTGTCGGAAACCCAGGTCCAGTCGGCGTCGGCGGCGGGTCGTATGGTGACCACGACGCCGCGGAGCACTCCGCGGTCGTCCTTGCGGGGCTCCATCTCGATCGAGACGCTGCGCGACTGGCCCTGGGGCAGCACGATGTGACAGCGTGACACCTTGTTGCCGCGCCGCTCCATCACCACCTGCTCGAATCCGAGCGACATCGGCTGTCCCGTGTCGGCATCCACCGGCCGGATCAGGCGGAACAGGGAACTGTTGGGCGGAAGCGGCTCGTACAGGCCCAGAAGACGCTCGGCCGAGGAGTTCAGGTACTCGACGACGCCGTTCATGTCCGCGACGACCACCGCTTCGGGCAGGGAGCCCAGAATGCTCGCCATGCGTTCGCGCAGTCGCTGTTCCTCGTTCTGAACCGCCGACTTGTGCAGCGCCATCTCGATGCCCGCCTCGAGCGAACGTTCGTCGATGGGCTTCACGATGTAGCCGTAGGGCTCCGTCCGTTTTGCGAACTCCAGCGTTGCGGGGTCGGAATATGCAGTCAGGTAGATCACCGGCACATGGTAGGAATCCTTGATCCGGTCGGCCACCTCGATCCCGCTCATTGTTCCCTTGAGATGTATGTCCATGAGCACGAGATCGGGTTCGTGCTCGCGAAAGTGGGCGAGGGCTTCCTCCCCCGATGAAGCAAGGAGGGGAACGGAGTAGCCGATGCTTTCCAGATGGGCCTGTATGGCCATGCCGACCAGCTCTTCGTCTTCCACCACAAGAATTTGGGCTTTCGCCATCGAAAATCCTCCGTCGATATCCCTGGAGTATAACACGGCTAGGGGGACTCTGCAGGGACCGAGCAGGGCACGACGAGCTCGAAGCCGGCTCCCCGGGAGCCCGGAACAGCTCTCGCGACGCTCAGCTCGGCACCGAGCTGCTCGGCCAGCTTGCCGATGATGCGCATGCCGAAGCTCGCCGTCACCGAAAGGTCGAAGTCCTCGGGCAGTCCGACGCCGTTGTCCGAGACGCCTATGAGAATGCGCCCCGAATCGAGGCGGCGGAGCAGCACCCGCACTTCCGGATCGGGGACTGCCCGGTCGGGAGGGAAGGCGTGCTTGATCGCGTTCGTGCAGAGCTCGTTGACGATGAGCCCGCAGGGGATGGCAGTGTCTATGCCGAGGCGCATGTCCTCGGCATCGATCCGCGAACCCGGAGAGCCTTCCCCGCGGTAGGACCCGATGAGGCGGCTGAGCAGGGTGCGGACATAGGCGCTGAAATCGACATTGCGAAAGTCCTTGGACCGGTAGAGGTCCTCGTGGATCAGGGCCATGGACGCGACCTGGTTGCGGCAGTCCTGGAGGAGGGCCCTGAACGAGGGGTCGTCGACCCGGCGGGCCTGGAGAAAGAGTATGCTCGAGATGATCTGCAGGTTGTTCTTCACCCGGTGGTGTATCTCCTTCAGAAGGAGATCCTTTTCCTCCAGCGACGCGAGGAGCCGGGCTTCACTTGCCTGGAGGGCGCGCTTGGCAGCCACCGCCTCGAGCATCTCCCGGGAACGCTGCTGTCCGACCAGCACCACGACGGCGAGCCAAGCGTATTCCATGGTGAAGGGGAAGCGGTACAGCCCCTCGTCGACCGCGAAGTCGCTCAGGTAGGCGAGGGCCACGATGCCGAGCATCCAGAAGAGGGGGACCGACTCCCTGCGAGCGCCCGAGCGACGGTAGAGGAGCGCCACCCGGAGCAGGTAGGCGAGGAGGAGGACGCCGAGGTAATACGAGACGTCCGTCAGGGGGCCGGAATCCACTTCCAGGTAAACCGCGCGCAGTCCGAGTGGCAGGCTCACGGACTTTACCGCCGTACGGCCCGCCGCCCAGGTGAGGTCCCCCAGGCCGATGATCTGCGCAAGCGAGCCGAGGCCGAGGAGGAGGGCGAACAGGGCCACAGCCCGTCGCTTGACCTGTGCCGTCTGTTCCGAGAAGTACCAGAGAAAGGCCAGGCCGGTCAAATTGAGGGTGACAGCCTGCATGCGAAGCCAGGGAATGCTCTCCACCGGCAGAGCGACGTTGTACTCGCCCGCGCAGGCGAGATTGAACAATGCGCCGCCCAGACTGGTGGCCGCGAAGGCCAGATCCCGAAGCCTGCCGCGTACCCGAAGCCAGGTGAGAAACTCGTAGAACGCCACCGTGAAGCACACCGAGGCCATCACCAGGTTGGGCAGGGCGAGCGGCTTCATGTGTCGACTATAGCGTGGGGGCGCGCCGGCCGAAAGCCTCGGCCCTCGCTCGGGCGCTCCCGGCACGCCCTGAAGAGCGCTTGCGCAAGTGATATATCAGTGATATTTTAGAGACGATGAAAAACGAAACCGCCCTCGACCTGGACCTCCGCTCGCTGTCGGAGCTCGTCTACGAAGACCTCAAGCGGCGCCTCAACGAAGGCAGTCTGCGGCCGGGGCAGTTCATCGACCTTTCCGCCCTCGGTCGCGAGCTCGGCATGAGCCGGACCCCGCTGCGTGACGCCCTTATACGACTCGAGCTCGAAGGATTCGTGAAAGTCTATCCGAGACGCGGCGTCATGGTCCGCTCCCTGGACCTTGCCGATATCCGGGACGTTTACGAGATCCTCGGCGCGCTCGAGGCGCAGGCGGCGGTCAAGGCGGAGGGCAGGATCACCGCCGCGGACTGCGACCGTATGGAAGGGCTGTACCGGTCCATGATCGATTTTCTGAGCCAGGACGACTTTGCCAGTTTCTATTCCGCCAACCTCGCCTTCCACGATGTCTACCTCGACCTCTCCGACAATCGGGACCTCGTGCGCACCGTCCGTGTGCTCAAGGAGCGGCTCTACGATTTTCCGCGTCGCAGCGCCTACGTGAAGGAGTGGGAGCTTGCCTCCAACGAGGAGCATATGCGCATTGTCGAGTGCTTCCGGGGAGGCGACTATCAAGGGGTTGCGCACTGGATCCGGGACGTGCACTGGTCCTACGAGGTCCAGGAACGCTACATCCGCAGGTACTATTTTTCCTCGGGGGGCGGGACCAGCCCCAGCAGATGAGCAGAGGCCTCGTTTTCGATCTGCGGAAGTTCTCGGTCCACGACGGACCGGGCATCAGGACGACAGTCTTCCTGAAAGGCTGCCCTCTGCGCTGCGTCTGGTGTCACAATCCCGAAGGCCTCGCGACCTGTCCCGAACTCCTCAGGCGCCCCGATCGATGCATCGCCTGCGGAGCCTGCCTGGAGGCCTGTCCCCTTGACTTGGACCCGCGCAGCGCTGCGGGAGGGCCGGCCTGCTCATCGTGTCCCGACTTCGGCATCTGCGCCGGAGTCTGTCCGGCCGAGGCCATCCAGACAGTGGGCCGCAGCTACGAGGCCGCAGAACTCATGGCCGTCGTCGGGCGCGACCGGCCCTTCTACGAGGACTCGGGGGGCGGCGTCACCTTCTCCGGCGGCGAGCCTCTTGCCCAGCCCGACTTCCTCTTCGACTGTCTCGCGCTGTGCCGCGCCGGGGGCATCCACAGCGCGGTGGACAGCTCGGGTCTGGCGACAGAGGAACTCGTCCTGAAGCTCGGCATGAGCTGCGATCTCGTGCTCTTCGACCTGAAGCTCATGGACTCCGTCAGGCACCGCCGCGCGACGGGACATCCCAACGAAGTCATTCTCGGGAACCTGCGCGCGCTGGCCCGGGAGATTGCCGACGGTCGCTCCCGCGGTGAGCGCGTCGCCGACCTGGTTCTTCGCATGCCGGTCATCCCGGGAATCAACGATGCTCCGTCGGACGTGGATGCGGCCGCGCTCTTCGCGGCCTCGCTCCCCGTGCCGGTGCCGGTCAATCTGCTGCCATACCACGATGCCGCCCGCGGCAAGTACCGGCTGCGGGGCACGGATTATGAACTCGAGGGGCTCGCCCCTCCGAACGCGAAGCACATGGACGAGCTGGTCGCACGCTTTACCCGGCACGGCGTGACAGCCAGCATTGGAGGCTGACGATGAACGAGCGAATTGCGCGTCTCCGCGAGGAAAGCTTCTCCACGAGGCCGAGTTTTTCGGCCGAGCGCGCCCTCCTCACCACGGAGTTCTACAGGGAATGGCAGGGCCGGGTCTCCGTTCCGGTACTCCGCGCCATGAACTTCCGCAACCTGTGCGAGCGCAAGACGATCTACATCGGACCCGACGAGCTGATCGTCGGGGAGCGCGGTCCCCGGCCCAAGGCAGTCTCCTCCTTTCCCGAGCTGACCTGCCATTCCGAGGAGGACCTGAAGATCCTCGACTCCCGGCCCATGACAAGTTATGCGGTACCCGCCGCGGACCTGGATATCTACCGCGAGAAAGTGATCCCCTACTGGCGGGGGCGCAGCATGCGCGACCGCGCCTTCGCGGCGATTCCGGAAGAGTGGAAAGACCTCTATGATGCGGGGCTCTTCACCGAGTTCATGGAACAGCGGGCCCCGGGGCACACCTCGCTCGACGGGAGCATCTACCGGAAGGGCATGCTCGACTTCAAGGCCGATATCGCCCGTTCCCGGGCGGCTCTGGACTGGGCGGGCGATCCCGGCGCCCTGGACAAGGACGAGGAACTCACGGCCATGGACATCTCCTGCGACGCGGCCATCATCTTCGCGGAACGCCATGCCGCCCTCGCCGAAACGATGGCCGAGACGGAGCGGGGCGCGCAAAGGGCGGCCGAGCTCCGGCGCATCGCGGAAGTCTGCCGTCGCGTCCCGGCACAGGCTCCGCGTGATTTCTGGGAGGCGATCCAGATGTACTGGTTCGTCCACCTGGGCACCATCACCGAGCTCAACGGCTGGGACGCGATGAGTCCCGGTCACTTTGACCAGCATCTCGCCCCGTTCTATGGGCGCGAGCTCGCGGCGGGAAGCCTGGACCGCGAAGGCGCCAAGGAGCTCCTGGCCTGTTTCTGGATCAAGGTCAACAACACTCCCGCTCCGCCCAAGGTCGGAGTCACCGCGGCGGAGAGCGGCACCTACAACGATTTCACCAACATCAACATCGGCGGGCTCTCGCGCGAGGGGGATGAAGCCTCGAGCGAAGTCTCCTACCTCCTTCTGGAAGTGCTCGACGAGCTGCAGCTGCTCCAGCCGCAGGCCAATCTCCAGGTCAGCGCGAAGACGCCCGACCGCCTTCTGGAGAGCGCCTGCAGGGTCGTGCGCAGAGGCTCCGGCTATCCCTCGCTGTTCAACGCCGATGAAGTGGTGATGGCCCAGGTCGGCATGGGCAAGCGCATCGAGGATGCACGTGAGGGCGGAACCTCCGGCTGCATTGAAACCGGATGTTTCGGCAAGGAGGCCTATCTGTTGCACGGATACCTCAACGTGCCCAAGGTCCTCGAGCTGGCCCTCAACGACGGCGTGGACCCGATGAGCGGGAAGCGGGTGGCGCCGCCGACGGGGGATCCCCGGTCCTTTTCGACCTTCGAGGAACTCTACTCGGCTTTCGAGCGCCAGCTCGGCTACGTCGTGGACACGAAGATCCGGGTGTCCAACTACCTGGACAGGATGTTCGCACGCTACGCGCCGGCGCCCTTTCTCTCGGTGCTGATCGCCGACTGCATCGGACAGGGACGCGATTACTACGACGGCGGAGCCCGCTACAACACCGACTACGTGCAGTGCTGCGGCCTCGGGACCACCACCGATTCGCTTTCGGCCCTCAAGAAGCATGTCTTCGAGGAGGGGCGTGCCAGCATGGGTGACATGCTCGCCGCGCTCCGCGACGACTGGAAGGGACGGGAGGACCTGCGGCTCCTCGTGACCAACAAGACAGCCAAGTTCGGCAACGACGACGACTACGCGGACTCCCTGGCCGAACGGCTGTTCGAGACGCTCTTTCGGGCGATCGACGGCCGGCGCTCGCCGCGCGGCGGCGTGTACCACATCGACCTGCTGTCCACCACCTGTCACGTGTACTTCGGGCTCCGCACCGGCGCGACGGCCGACGGCCGCAGGGCGCACGCGCCCGAATCCGACGGGACCTCCCCGGCGCAGGGTGCCGACCGGGCCGGGCCCACCGCGGTGATCCGTTCGCTTGCGAAGCTGGACATTGCCCGCACGGGGGGCTCCCTGCTCAACCAGCGCTTCCAGCCGGCCACGCTCGCCGGAGACGAGGGCCTGCGGCGCATGGCCTCACTGGTCCGCAGCTATTTCAGGCTCGGCGGGCATCATATTCAGTTCAATGTCGTGGACAGCGAGACACTCAGGGCAGCCCAGGCGCGGCCGGAGGACTATCGCAACCTTCTCGTCCGCGTCGCGGGCTACAGCGACTATTTTGTCGACCTGGACCGGAACCACCAGGAGGAGATCATCAGCCGCACGGCGCAGGAAGGCTTCTAGGCCCGCTGCTCGAGGGCCCATGGCGGCCCGCGCTCGACGGAGGGCGGGCCGCCACTTATTCGTTGCGTCCCCGGCCCGATGGGTGTAGGCTGGGTCCGTGGAAACGAACAGAAGAACCGGGCGCTCGCTGACCCTCAAGGTCGACCTGATCATCGTCATCGCCCTGGCGGTAGGCATCGGCGGCGCGCTCAGCACGCTTGCCACATCCCTTGTCGCGACCTACAACCGAAAGACGCAACAGGGCATCTTCGAAAATGCCAACATACTGTACACGGCAATCGAGAGCGTGATGCTCCCCGGCCAGGCTCCCCTGGCAGTCACCACGCTTTCCAATATTTCGGTGCGCACGCCGGGGACCAAGATAACCCTCTATAGGCGGGACGGGACGCTCGCATTCTCCGACAACAAGACGATCGAGACGGTCAACTCCAATCTGAAACAGCAGAAGTTCATGCTGCAGGATCGGCCGCCGGTGGGCCCCCTGAATCCGCCCCCCCGGTTTTCGGAAGCTTCGGCCACGCCGCCCGCCGAGCTCTTCTTCCGTGACGACGCCGCCGGACGGGACTTTTTCCGCGCATATAGGCCGCTCATCAACCTGCCCAAATGCACCGTCTGCCACGGCTCGGACCACACCGTCCGAGGGGTGATCGATATCCGAACCGACGTAACCTCCGACATCCGAACCACCCGGACCATCCTCGCGGGGACGGGCGGCGGCTTCATCGTCGTCGTCGCGCTGCTGGCGCTGGTCATCGGATCATTCCTCCGGCGCGTGGTACTCGACCCCGTCCAGTCCATCGGGGCCCTGTGCGCACAGGTTGCCGGAGGCAAGTTCGAGGGACGCGTCGAGCCGCGAAGTGACGACGAGATCGGCGTGCTCGCCCGCACCGTAAACACGATGGTCGAGGGACTGTACGAGCGCTTCGAGCTGACGAAGTACGTCTCGGCCGGCACCATCGGCGCGCTCAAGGCGGGACAGGAGCCGCAGCGAGTCAAGCGGACGCTGCTTTTCACCGACGTTCGCGGTTTTACCTCCTACACCGAGCGTCGCGGCGCAGAGGAAGTCGTCGCGGTGCTGAACAAGGTCCTCGATCAACAGTCGCTCATCATTCAGAGTTTCGGCGGCGACATAGACAAGTTCGTCGGCGACGAGATCGTCGCGATCTTCTCGGGCGACGACGGCGCGCATCGCGCCTTCCGCAGCGCGCTCGCCATCAAGAAGCTGTGCTCCGAGAGGAGCGCGGACTTTGACGGGCTCGCGGTGGGCATCGGGATCGCCGAGGGCGCGGTGATCCAGGGCATGGTGGGATCCTCGCGGCGGGCGGACTTCACCGTCATCGGCGACGCGGTCAACACCGCGAGTCGGCTCTGCTCGCTCGCCCGACAGGGCCAGATCATCGTCAGCGACAAGACCAGGAGCGCAGTCGGCTCGGACTTCGACCTTGAAGGA